>NZ_JBQKKT010000017.1:0-70141 GCF_052116585.1 Luteococcus sp. Sow4_B9
CGCCGACAAAACGCATGAACGCCACGAAGGCAAACACCCTACGAGTCAGACGACTGGTGATCAGGATCCAACCACCGCGACACATCGCGGTGCCACCACCCTGACACTGAGTTCCACCCTAGTGGCAGGACCAAACCGTTCCTCGGCCGCCTGCTGTGCCGAAATCCTGGGTGCGGGCAGATCCTGGGTGCGGGCAGATCCTGGGTGCGGGCACAGCACGAGGCCCCGAGCCGTCAGGCTCGGGGCCTCGTCCACCCCACGTGGAAACACTCATCGAACGCTCACGCGCTCAGTGTTGCTGCAACCAATGCTGCTGCGACGGTTGGATCAACCGATCTTGCCGTCATTGTCGCGGTCCAGGCCGTCCTTGACCTTGTCGGCCACGCTGCGATCATCGCGGCCGGCGACGGTGCGCTCGTCACGCACGTCACCCTCGACCTCGATGCGCTCCTTGGCGACATCGTCGGTCACGGTCTGGTTCTCGGTCACGGTCTCCTTGCCGACGCTGACCTTCTCCACGCCAACGGTCTCCTTGGAGACGACGGGGCGCTCTTCGTGCAGGACGACCTCGGTCTCGCCCTCCTCGAGGCGGGCGCCGTCAACGGCCTCGCCGTCGGCGATCGGGGTGCGCTCGACGCGCAGCTCCTCGCGGCTCACCGGCACCTGCACGCTCTGCTGCTCGTGCACGACGTGCTTGCGGATGTGGACGCGGCCGGTCTCGACCTGCTCCTTGCCGACATTGAGGCGCTCCTCGTGACGCACGATGTCGCCCTCGGCCAGGTTGGCGTCGCGATCAACGCCGACACGGTCGCGATCAATGTCGCCGGCGGCGGCGGTGCCAGCCGCGGCGGCCTGCGTGCGATCAACGTCGGTACGCTCGGTCTCCACGCGGTCACGGCCCTGGTAGGCGGTGAGGTTCTGCTCGATGGAGTAGTAGCGGTAGAGCTCCTGCTCCTCGGCCTCGGTGATGTGGCCCTCGGGATCGATGCTCGGGGCACCCTTGATCTGGTCCTTGGTGTACGGCACGTGGATCTCGCCGTTCTGGACATTCTCGCCTCGCAGCGGCACGAAGGTCTCCTTCATGCCGAACAGGCCGGTGCGCACGGTGACCCACTCGGGGCGGCCGGTGGCGTCATCCAGGTAGACCTGGCCCACATCGCCCACCTTGTTGCCCTGCGAATCGACGACGACGCCGTAGTAGCGGTCGTAGTCGTACGTGGTGTTGGTGCTGTCAGTCATGATTACTTCCTTTTCCGGCCCCGGAAGGCCTGAACTGGGTTGATCGTCTGTGCTCCGGACACCAACGACGCTAGCCACTCGAAATTCCCCGTGCCAACAGATTTCGCCCAGAGAGTGCACGCTGCGCTGGCGGCGAAATTCACCGTCCTGAAGATGCGTCGATCACACCCAGAAGGGGGTGGTGCGTGGAACGAGGATGTGTTGTGTGCGGCCGGAACGTGTGGGTTCGTCACTCGTCCCGGTGGAGGTAGGATCATCTGGCCCCGTAGCCGTTGGGGCACAGAGGCGCAGGGGATGCAGGGGGAGCAGATGCCGGTACGGGACAGCGGGGACTTCGTCGATCAGGTGAGCGCCGTCAAGGCCTGGGCCCAGGCCGCCCACGAGGTGTTGATGGAGGCCGCGGCCCGTCAGACCACGGTGGAGTACGCAGCGCTGGCCCGCCAGGTCCAGCAGCGTTCCGGTATCTTGACCAAGCAACCCACGTCCAAGTGGATCGGCCCGCTCCTGGGCATGATCGCGCGCAAGTGCCATGCGGAGGGGCTGCCGCTCTTGACGGCGCTGGCCGTGCGTCGCGATGGCTCGGTGGGTCTCGCCCATGACGAGATCCTCCGATTCGCCAAGATCCCGGTGGTCTTCGAGGACCGGGAGGAGCACGCCCTCGAGCAGCGGCGGCTCTGTTATCAGAAGTGGGGCGGAAGCCCGGTGCAGTCGGCTGCGCCGGCCCGGACCACCACCGTCGTCGGCAAGGTGCCCGCCGCCAGGAAGACCGCCGCACGCAAGACTGCCGCCAAGAAGGAACCGCTGCAGGGCAATACCTGCCCGTCGTGTTTCATGCAGATGTCGCTGACGGGCGTCTGCGACAACTGCGACTGACCAAAGCGGCATCGCTGGCCGGGCCGGCCCACGCCTGAGCCCCCGAGGTCAGCGAGCGGGGTCTGGCAGTGCCAGCCACCGGCCGCCCTGGCGTCGCAGGATCCACTCACGGCCGATCAGCGCCACGCGGTCGACGGCTTCGTGGGCGGCGGCCGTGGCCATCCGCGCCAGTTCGACCTCTTCCGCGTCGGAGCTGTCCGGCACGGTGAAGCGAACCGTGATCCGCGGCGTCTGCGCAATGACGTCGATCTGGCGGTCATCGACGTGGAAGTTCTCACCGATCGCCTCGACGGCGCCGTCCAAGACAGCCTCTGGCCGGTGGCCTGGCCTCAGGCCGAGGATCTCCATCTGCACTCTGTAACTGGGCACGCAGCAGACTCTAGGGGGAGCACCTGACAGAAACTGCTTTCCTACCGAGCGGTATAACATCATCCAGTGATTTCTCCCGCCACCAGGAAGGCCCGCAACGCCACTCTCCTGGTCTTTGCGATGAACGGCGTCAACTTTGCCTCCTGGGCCTCCCGTATCCCAGAGGTCAAGGACGGCTTGGGGCTCACGGCCGGTGAGCTGGGCACGGTCCTGCTGGCCATCTCCGCCGGATCCATGCTCGGTCTACCCGCCAGCGGACACCTCACCCACCGCGTCGGGGCGGCCAAGGCCGTCATGACCGGGGTGGTCTTCTCCGTGGCCGGGGTGCTCACAGCGGCCCTGGCAGTCGACGTGTGGGCATCCGTGCCGGTGCTGATGCTCGGCCTGTTCCTCGTCGGACTGGGGATGGGCATCTGGGATGTGGCGATGAACCTGCAGGGCACGGTGGTGGAGCACCACGGAGGGCGTGCGATCATGCCGTGGTTCCACGCGGCCTTCAGCGGCGGCACGGTCCTGGCCGCCCTGATGGGGGCCGCGGTCTCTGCGGCAGGCATCCCGATCCTGGCCCACCTGGCGGTGGTGCAGGTGCTCGTGGCGGCGGTCTGCCTCGGTCAGGTGCGGAAATTCCTGACCCCCGCCCCGGAAGCCGAACGTGTCGTCGACGACCCGGCGCCGTCGCCAACGCCCCGTGGCTCGGCGTGGACCGAGCCGCGCACCGTGCTGATCGGCGTCGTCACGTTGGCGGCAGGCTTCACCGAGGGCACGGCGAACGACTGGATGGCCGTGGCTTTCGTGGAGGGGCACCACCTCCCGCACTGGGCCGGTGTCCTGGCACTGGCGGTCTTCCTCAGCTCGATGACCGCGGGGCGCATCCTGGGCACTGGTCTGCTGGACCGGCACGGCCGCGTGGCGGTACTTCGGTCCCTGCTTGCCCTGGCCGCCGCAGGCTGCCTGCTGGTGGTCTTCGGGGGAGTGTGGGGTGCCTTCGTCGGTGCAGTGCTGTGGGGGCTGGGTGCCAGCCTCGGCTTCCCCGTCGGCATGTCCGCCGCGGCCGACGATCCCGCCCGAGCTCCGCAGCGGATCAGCGTCGTCTCGACGATCGGCTACCTGTCCTTCCTGGCGGGGCCGCCACTGCTGGGCTGGTTGGGTGACCACGTGGGCGTGCTGCGTGCGCTGCTGGCAGTGGGTGCGATGCTCGTGCTCGCCTTCTTCGTCGCCCCGGCAACAGCGCCCGAACAGCACCCCGCTCGGGCGCTCTAGGAGTCCTCGACGGCCCGGTCCACCCAGGCCAGCGCTGCCAGGACCAGGATGCTGGTGGCCATCAGCACGAAGGCCAATGCCACCGCGATGTCCACATTGCTCTCGAAGCCGATGAAGATGGCCAAGGGCATGGTCTGCGTGACGCCCTCACGGTTGCCGGCGAAGAAGATGGTGGCCCCGAACTCGCCGAGTGCCCGGGCCCAGGCCAGCACGAGGCCGCTCACCAGTGCTGGGCCAGCGGCGGGCACCATGATGTGCCGGAAGAGCTGAGGTTCGTTGGCGCCGTCAACCCGGGCTGCCTCCCGGATCTCGCGGGCGATGGCGGTGAAGCCCACCCGTGCGGCGCGGACGAAGAAGGGCCCGGCGACGAAGACCTGACTCAGCACGACCGCGGTGGTGGTGAATGGAATGGTGATGCCGAGCAGCTCCAACGGTTGGCCCAACAGTCCATTGCGGCCGAAGACCTCCAGCAGCGCGATGCCCGCCACCATCGGCGGCAGGACGATCGGCAGGTCCACCAGGAGATTGATGGCACGGGCCCACCGCCCGGGGAGGCAGGCGAGCAGGTAGGCGAGTGGAGTTCCGGTGACGATGATGGCGAGCATGCTGACCAGGGTCGTTACCACGGACAGGCGGATCGCCTGGCGTACGGACGGTTCGCGCAGCGTCGTCCAGAGGTCGCCCGTCAGCGCCACCCAGGCCAGGCCCGCCAGCGGGATGGCCAGCAGACCCAGCAGCAGGGTAGCGGGGGCCCAGAAGGGCCACAGGTCACGGGGTCGGGTCACCGCCAGAGACTACTTGGCGGGAGGCAGGAAGCCGGCCTCGGTCAGCACGTCATGCCCCTCGCCGCTGGACAGGAAGTCGACGAAGCCCTGGGCAGCCGTCGGATTCTTGCCTGCGGTGACCACGGCCGTGGAGATGGGCAGCATCGCGTTCTGCTCCTCCGGAATGGCAACCGTCGTCAGCCCCTTGTCCTTCGCGGCCTTCGTCACGTCGGTGGCGAAGACGATGCCGGCATCGGCCTCACCCATGGAGACCTTGGTGACGATCGGCTGCACGCCCATCTCACGGGAGGCGACATTGGCCATCACCTTGGCGGTGAACCCGGGCTGCTGCTTCTCGATCTTCGCGAAGGCCTTGTCGGTGACCTTCCAGATGGGGAGGGTCTCGGCGCCCAGCAGGACCTTGGTTCCCGGCTTGGTGAGGTCCGTGACGGCTGTCACGCCAGCGGGATTCTTGGGGGCGACGACGATGGTCAGGGCCGTTCGTCCGAGCTGGGTGACGGTGGTGCCGTCCACCAGGCCCTTGTCCGCCGTGGTGGCCATGTCATCGGGATTGGCGGCGATCCACACGTCGGGGGTGGCACCCTTGGCCAGCTGCTCACGCTGGATCGGGGTGTGGCCCACCTCGAAGGTCACCGTTCCGAGCCCAGCCTGTTCGTAGGCAGCGGCGATGGGCTTGGTCAGTGCGGCCAGAGCGCCGGGCGCATAGACGAGCACGTCACCCTTCGTGGGGGCAGCGCCGGAGGCGGCCGGCGAGCTCGGGCTCGGCGTGGTGGCATCGCCCGCTCCGGTGCTGCTGCAGGCAACAAGGGGCAGGACGGCGAGTGCGGCGAGCGCTGCGCGGCGGTTCGACATGTGGGTGGCTCCTGTCAGGGTGAAATGTGCGTCACAGGACAGGTCGGCCCGCAGGGGCAAAGAGTTCCCCCGCTGTGGTGAAGTTCACTTCCGCCGGGCACTGGGCGAAGGCCCGCCCTGGGGATCACGCGAGGATCAGCCCGCCAGGGTGGTCGCCTCGTCCGTCTCGGTGCAGGCCTGGACGAGCTCTGCACGGGCCCGGGCAACCCTCGAACGAATGGTGCCGATCCGCACCCCGCAGATCTCGGCTGCCTGCTCATAGGTCACGCCCAGCACCTGCGTCAGCACGAAGGCCTCGCGACGATCGGGCCCGAGCATGGCGATGAGGGCCTCCAGCTCCACCTGATTGCTGATGTCGTCAGTCGCCGACCCGTGGCCGCTCATCCACTCCGGGGGGCGGGGGGTCTGTGGCCGCGACATCTCGTGGCGCACCTGGTCGGCAACGACGCGTCGGGCGATGGTCAGCAACCAGGCGCGGGCCGGGGCACGGCCCTGGTAGGAGGGCAGGGAGTCCATGGCGCGCAGATAGGTGTCCTGGGTCAGGTCATCGGCCACGTCGACGCTCGCCAGGTGGGCAATGAAACGCCACACGTCGGCCTGGGTGAGGCGGATGAACTCGCCCAATGCGGGACGGTCGCCTGCCCCCGCGCGGAGTGCCAACGCGGAGACGCGCTCGTCGAGTTCGGCGCGTCCTGCGGGCTTCACGCGCTGGACCATGGGGCGATGTTATCGCCACGGCGACGGGTGGGTTACGCTGCCGCCATGGAGTGCTGCCAGACGGAACAGTGGCGGGCAGCCCTGTCGGCGATCATCGACGGGGAGGATCCCGCGATTCCCCGCGTGCAGGTGGACGAGCACCTGGCCCAGTGTGCTGCGTGCTCCGAGTGGTTCGACCGCGCCCAGCAGCAGGCCGTCGGCGTTCGTGCCCTGCCCGGGCCTCGCCACGACCTGACCGACATGCTCATCGGAGTCACCGAGGCGCACATCTGCTCCTGCCACACCGGCGGCCAGTGCGAATGCACCAACTGTGCCTGCCCGACGTGCACCTGCCACGACGTCGCCAGCTGACCCAGCGCCAGGCGTCTGCGGGGTCACAACCCCAGCAGTTGCTCCACCACCTGCATCACTCCGGACTCGGCACCGCTCGGGGCTCGGTACCGGGCCGCATCGATGGCCTGCTGCTGGGCGCCGCCCATCGCGTAGCTGTGGCCCGCTGCCGCCAGCATCTCGACATCATTGCCGGAGTCGCCAAAGGCGACCAGCTCGTCGAAGCTGCGGCCCCAACGCTCGAGCAGGTGGGACAGGCCAAAGGCCTTGTGCCGGCCCGGGACGATGAGGTCCATGCCCTGGTGCCCGGTGGTGACGGGCACCAGCGCACCGTCGAGCCGTTCGGACAGCTCGGCGGCGATCCGGTCGGCCTGCCCGTCGCGGGTGACCAGGGCAAACTTGCTGACCGGCCCGTCGATCTCGTGCAGGCTGCCGACACTGACCAGGTTCTCGTAGGCGCTGCTCATCAGCACCCGCATTCGGTCTGGTACCTCGCCCGCCATCCAGCCACCTTGGGGGCCGCTGGCGACGGCGCGGATCTCCGGGTGGTCGTCGATCAAGGCGACGACCTTCTGGACCACGTCGTCGTCGAGGATGGCGGCGTAGACCTGCTGGTGATTGCGGTCCACGACCATTGAGCCGTTGTCCCCGACGAAGGCGAGGCGTTCCGGCGCGTCGAACATGGTGCGCATGCTCAGGTATTGCCGTCCGCTGGCGATCACGACGCGGATGTCGCGTTCCTCGCAGGCGGCGAGCATCCGTGCGAAGCGGGGGCGGTCGTAGTCGAGTTGCGGGGTGAACAGGGTGCCGTCCAGATCGATGGCAACGGTGGTGATGTCATTCACTGGACGGCTCCCTGCTGGTACGCGACTGTGTGACTCGAGCCTACCGGGCGGTCAGCTCTTCGGCTGCTTGACCGCAGGCTCACCCAGTTCCACCGCGACGGTGGTGGGGCCGTCATTCTTGACCCACAACACCTCTCCGGTGATCCGGCCGACGGCACGCAGATCGCCCTCGGCCGCCTGCAGACCCTCGATCGCCGACTGCTGGCCACAGAACTGGGCTCGCTCGATCTCGGTCTTCATGCTGACCTTCGCTTCGCTCTTGGCCCCACGCAGGGCGATGAGGACCGTGGCAAGTTCGTCGAGCAGCTCGGGCTGGCCGCCCTCGGGAAGCTCGTCGACGGTGGGCCACGCGGCCTGGTGCACCGAGCCCTCGGCGAACCAGCTCCACACCTCTTCGGTGACGAAGGGCAGGAAGGGGGCGAACAGACGCAGCATCACGTCGAGCGCGAGGCGCAGCGCTGCCTGGGCGGAGGCCGCGGCCTCGTCGCCCTGCGCGCCGTAGGCACGCTCCTTGACGGTCTCCAGGTAGTCGTCGCAGAAGCCCCAGAAGAAGGCCTCCGTGGCTTCGAGGGCTCCGGTGTAGTCGAACCTTTCGAAGCTCTCGGTGGCTGTGGTCACCACCTGGGCCAGACTGGCGAGCATCGCCAGGTCCAGGGCGTTCGTGATCTCACCCTTGCCGTCACCACTCATGCCCAGTACGAACTTGGAGGCGTTGAGGACCTTCATGGCCAGACGGCGACCCACCTTCATCTGGGTCTCGTCGAAGGGAGAGTCCATGCCGGGACGGGCCATGGCCGCGCGCCAGCGCACCGCGTCGGCGCCGAACTTGTCCAGGATCTCGGTGGGCACCACGACATTGCCCTTGGACTTGCTCATCTTCTTGCGATCGGGGTCCGTGACGAAGCCCGAGATGGTGGCGCGCTTCCAGGGGAGCTCGCCGTGCTCCAGCTGCGAGCGCACCACGCGGCTGAACAGCCAGGTGCGAATGATGTCGTGGGCCTGGGGAGCCATGTCCATCGGGAAGGTGAGGTTGAACAGCTCCTCGTCACGCTCCCAACCGCAGACGATCTGCGGGCTCAGCGAGCTGGTGGCCCAGGTGTCCATCACGTCGGGATCGGCGATGAAGCCGCCCGGCACTCCACGCTGGGACTCGTCGAAGCCCGGGGGGCACTGGCTGGCAGGGTCCACCGGCAGGCTGGCCGCGTCGGCGACGATCGGCTCGTCGGTCATCGGCTCGCCCTCCCCGTCCAGCTTGTACCAGACCGGGAAGGGGACCCCGAAGAAGCGCTGGCGGCTGACCAACCAGTCGCCGTTGAGGCCGTTGACCCAGTTGGAGTAGCGGTGCTTCATGTGCTCCGGCGTCCACGCCAGCTGCTCGCCGCGCTCCAGCAGCACCTTCTTCAGGTCCTCGTCGCGCCCGCCATTGGTGATGTACCACTGGCGGGTGGAGACGATCTCGAGCGGCTTGTCGCCCTTCTCGTAGAAGTTCGCCATGCGCTGGGTCGGCTTGGGCTCGCCGTCCATGTCACCGGTCTCGGCCAGCTTCTCGACGATGTTCTTGCGCGCCGTGAAGGTGGTCTTCGTGGCCATCTGCTCGGCGTAGAAGGCGGTGTTGACCAACCATTCGGGGGTCTCGGCCTGCAGCCGACCATCGCGGTTGATGATGGTGCGCATCGGCAGCTGCAGCTCGCGCCACCAGATCACGTCGGTCAGGTCACCGAAGGTGCAGCACATGGCGATGCCAGCGCCCTTGTCCTTTTCGGCCGCCGCGTGGGCCAGGACCGGGATCTCCACGCCGAAGACGGGGGAGGTGACGGTCTTGCCGAACAGTGGCTGGTAGCGCTCGTCGTCCGGGTGCGCGATCAGGGCGCAGACCGACGGCAGCAGCTCCGGGCGGGTGGTCTCGATCCAGACCTTGCCATTGGCGAAGAGTTCGGCGTCCAGGCCCTCGGTGCTGGCCAAGTCGAAGCCGATCCGGTGGTAGGCGCCGGGGTAGTCACGGGCCTCCAGCTCGGCCTGGGCGACGGCGGTCTGGAAGGTGACGTCCCACATGGTGGGGGCCTCGGACAGGTAGGCCTCGCCCCGCTCCAGGTTCTTCAGGAAGGCCAGCTGCGCGGTGCGCTGGGACTCGTCGCTGATGGTGGCGTAGAGGGTGTCCCAGTCCACCGACAGGCCCAGGGTGCGCCACAGGTCCTCGAAGACCTTCTCGTCCACCTGGGTCAGCTCGTGGCACAGCTCGATGAAGTTGCGGCGGCTGATCGGCACCTGCTTCTTCGGATCCGGCTTGGCCGGGGGAGTGAAGTCGGGGTCGTAGGCGATCGACGGGTCGCAGCGCACGCCGTAGTAGTTCTGCACGCGGCGCTCGGTGGGCAGGCCGTTGTCATCCCAGCCCATCGGGTAGAAGACCTGCTTGCCGGTCATCCGCTGGTAGCGGGCGATGGTGTCCGTGTGGGTGTAGCTGAACACGTGGCCCACGTGCAGCGAACCCGAGACGGTGGGCGGCGGGGTGTCGATCGAGAAGACCTGGGCACGGGCGGCCACCCTGCTTGCAGGGTTGGCCCAGTCATCGCACGTGGGGCGCTGGAAGGCGTAGGTCTTGTCCTGAGCCCACTGCGCGGCCCACTTCTTCTCGAGGCCCTCCAGGACGGGCTTGTCCGGTACCTGACCCGGCGTCGGGACAGCTGCGGACACGGTGCTGGAGGGATCTGTAGTCATGGCCGCGATTCTAGTGAGTGCCACCGACACTCTGCGAACCGACGAGCGGGGGCGCTCGCCTTCCCGGGGGAATGATGATGCCCCGTGGACGGGGTCCACGGGGCATCAGCGTTCAGGTCCAGCCACTGGGCTGGGGGGTGTCAGCGGGTCAGCTGGCGGCCAGCTTCTTGATCGCCTCCAGCAGAGACTCAGAGCTCTGGCCGATGGTCTGAAGGTCCAGGTCCTTGCCGTTGACGCGGTAGGTGGGGGTGCTGTCCACATTGGCCTCGGCTGCCTTGGTGTTGACCGTCTCGACGAAGGCCTCGGTGGTCTTGTCGTCGAAGCACTTCTGGAAGGCGGTCAGCTTGTCACCGGTGATCCCCACCTGCTGGGGGAGCTGGTCGCGCAGCAGGGCATCGGGGTACGCGTCCTCGCCGCGCGTCTCCGTCTTGGGCTGCTTTTCGTAGATCGCGTCGTGGAAGGCCTTGTAGGCACCGGCATTGTCGGCACACGCGGCAGCCACGGCGGACTTGGTGGAGTCGTCATTGAGCAGGTTGCTCTCCATGAAGGTCATGGTGCGGTATTCCAGGCTGACCTCGCCCTTCTCGACGAGCGGATCCAGCAGCGGGGCCAAAGCCCCAGCGACCGACTTGCAATAGGGACACTGGTAGTCTTGGTAGACCTCGAGCACCGGTGCGCCCTCCTTGGCCTTGCCCGGGTTCATGACGATGCCGGTGTTGTCCGTCGCGGCGTTGACGGGGCGACCTGCTCCGGACAGCTGCTCGGTCTTGGCCTGCCTGTCCCTGATCAGCACCGTAGCGACCACGGCCACCAGCGCCAGCGCCAGGACCGCGGCCGCGATGCCGATGGCCTTCATGGTCTTCTGGCGCTTGGCCTCGGCCTCCTGCTGCTGGCGCAGCATCTCCCGGCGGCTCGCGCTGCCGTTGGCCGCGCTGGCGCCGGTGCTCTTCTTCTTGCTCATCGGGTCTTGTCCTCTCTGACGAGGTCAGCCTCGTCAGTGTCGAAGTCGGTCTCGTCGAAGTTCTCGGTGTGGTCAAAGGTCAGGGGTGCCAGTGGCCCGAAGAGCCGGCCATCCAGCGAGAAGGGCGTGCGCGGGCGCCAGGTGAGCCAGGCGCCGCAGGCCAGGAAGCCCAGGTCTCGAATGATCTCCTGCAGGTACTTGGGGTTCTCCGTCTCGCCGCCCTGGCTGAAACAGCCGCAGTCGATGCTGAGGCCGCGTGCCCAGGCACTCGCGATGGCTGCGATGAAGACGGCCATGGTCAGGGCGCCGATCAGACCGCTGATCCGGGTGAACAGTCCGACGATCAACAGCAGGCCCAGGATGATCTCGAAGAAGGGTAGCGAATAGCCGATCACTCGCTCCACGGAGTAGGGGAGCCACTCGATGCGGTACGCGCGAACCGAGAGCACATTGCCCTCCAGGTTGCCCACCTTGGTGAGTCCTGCGTAGAGGAGCGCGCCGCCGAGGATGAGGCGGCAGACGAGGCCGACCCAGTCCTTCCAGCCGTTGCCGACCGTGGCGTCGGTGGTTCCATTTTCAATCACCTGGTCATCATACCTTTGGGGAATCGTGCTGCCGTTGAATGACGCGGTCGAGAGACCTGCTCTGCGCACCCCTAGCCTGCCATGTGTGCCCAAGGGCCGCGGGGTGCCACCCGGTAGGCTTGCCGCACCATGAACATGCCCCACACCCCGAGCAGCCACGAACAGATCGTCGAGCAGCTGATGGGCCGTTGGCCCGAACATCGGATCGCCCCCTCGTTGGGCCGTGTCCAGGCCCTGTGCGACCTGCTCGGCAGCCCCGAGAAGTCCGCCCCGGTCATCCAGATCGCGGGCACCAATGGCAAGGGCAGCACGGCGATCATGATCGACGCCCTGCTGAGGGCGGACGGGCTGCGGACGGGGCGCTTCAGCAGTCCCCACCTGATGGACGTCACCGAGCGGATCTGCATCGACGGCGAGCCCATCAGCCATGAGCGTTTCGACGAGCTGTGGGCCGACATCCGTCCCTATGTGGAGATGGTCGACGCGCAGCAGATCGACGGGGTCACCATGACCTTCTTCGAGGTCATCACCTGCCTGGCCTATGCAGCCTTTGCCGACGCACCTGTCGACGTGATGGTGATCGAGGTCGGTCTGGGCGGCACCTGGGATGCCACCAGCGTCTGCGAGCCACAGGTGAGCGTCGTCTGCCCGGTGGATCTGGACCACACCCACATCTTGGGCGACACGATCCGCGACATCGCCACGGAGAAGGCCGGGATCATCAAGCCGGGCACGACGGCGGTGCTCGCCGCGCAGCACCCGGACGCCGCCGAGGTGCTCACCGAGCGCGCTTCGGACGTGGGTGCCCGGATGGTGCTGGAGGGGCGCGACTTCGCGCTGCTGGAGCGGGTGCGGGCGGTGGGCGGTCAGCTGCTGCGCCTGCAGGGCGCGGAGGGGCCGGTGGGCGACGTGCACCTGCCGCTGCACGGTGTTCACATGGCCCAGAACGCCGCACTGGCGATGGCCGCAGTGGAGGCGCTCCTGGGAGGCCGCGCCCTCAACCCGGAAGTGGTGGTGGACGGTTTTGCGGCCGTCGAGGCACCCGCCCGCCTGGAGCTGGTGCGCACCTCTCCGCCGGTGCTCCTGGACACCTGCCACAATCCGCACGGTGCCCGGGCCACGATGGCCGCCTTCGCCGAGAACTTCAGCTTCACCCCGGCCATCGGCGTGGTGGCGATGATGGGGGACAAGGACGTGGACGAGGTGCTGCGCATCCTTGGCGAGCACCTGACGACCCTGGTGTGCACGACGGTGTCCTCGACCGATCGTGGACTGGGCGTCGAGGCCCTGGCCGAACGCGCCGGCGGGATCGTGGGGGAGGATCGGGTTCGTACGGCCCCCGATGTCGCGAGCGCGCTGGAGCTGGCCGTCGCGCTGGCCGACGAGGAACCAGGTGGCGGCGTGCTGGTGGCCGGTTCGGTGATCCTGGCCGGTGAAGCCCGTACCATCCTCAAGTCCCACGAGCCCCGGGAGACGGAGCTCGACCGGGCCAGCCTTCGCACCCCCTTTGATCTGGACGGAGACAACCAGTGGTGAACCTGCGGCTCGGGCCACAGAACCCGATGAACAAGACGATGGTGATGATCCTCGCCTTCGAGGTGATCGTCTTCGGGCTGGGCTTTCCCGGCATGATCATGATCACCAAGTCACCGCTGGGCATCTCCCTGGCGGCGACGATCGTCGCGAGCCTGTTGGCCATCGGCGCGGCCGCCACCCTGCGTCGTCCGATCGGCTACCCTCTGGGCTGGCTGACGCAGCTGGCGGGCATCCTGTTGGGTCTCCTGACTCCTTGGATGTATGCCATGGGCGGTATCTTCGCCGCCATCTGGGTGGTCTCCTTCCTGATGGGGCGCAAGATCGAGACGAGCCAGACAGCCGTCTGAACCGTCAACCCTCGTCTGCTTGTAGGCCCTCGTCTGCTTGTAGGCTCAGGGCATGACGACTGAACGCACTCTGGTCCTGCTCAAGCCCGACGCCGTGGCCCGTGGCCTGATCGGCGAGATCATTCGCCGCTACGAGGCGAAGGGGCTGACCGTCGCCGCGATGGAGCTTCGCATCGCCGACGCCGAGACCGCACAGCAGCACTACGCCGAGCACGTCGGGCGCGAGTACTACCCGGGCCTGGAGGAGTTCATCACCTCCGGTCCGCTGGTGGCACTGGTCCTGGAAGGCGAGCGGGCCATCGAGGCCGTCCGCAGCATCAATGGCACCACCGACAGCGCCGTGGCCGCTCCCGGCACCATCCGCGGCGACCTTTCGCTCTTCAAGAACCGCAACCTGGTGCACGCCTCGGATGCGCCGGAGAGCGCCGCGAAGGAGATCGCGATCTGGTTCCCCGAGCTCGCAGCGGCCCAGTGACGTACCCCGTCGACGAGCCGATGGGCCAGCCCACCACCTCCGGTGCGGCTGGCCCCGCTGCGTCCCGGCTGCCCATGCCGTCGGTCCCCATGCCGCGCGTGGCGCTGCCCGTCCAGGAGAGGGAGTACCACCACTTCTGGCGCACGCCGCTGCTGCGCTGGTGGCGCCCGGTGCTGGCCGTCGTGCTGGGAGTGTTCATCTTCCTGGTACTGACCGTCCTGGCGAGCATGGTCGCCGTGGGGCTGGACATGGCCACGGGGCGCACGGACGTCTCGGACCTGCAGACCTCGTCGGACAGCATCACGGTCACCCCGGCGCTCTTCCTGGCCAACAACATCTCCTTGGCCCTGCTGATCCCGCTGTCGATGCTGCTGTCCGCCTGGCTGTTCAAGCAGCGCCGTGGCTGGCTGGCGAGCGTCACCGGCCGGATGCGCTGGGGCTGGATGGGGCGCTGCTTCCTGGCGCTGACGCCATTGTGGGTGCTCTATCTGGGCTTCGACCTGTGGATGACGGTGCGCTCCGGTCAAGATCTGGGTCTGCACGTGAACAAGGACACCTGGCTGCTGTTGGTGGGGATCCTGCTCACCACGCCCTTCCAGGCCGCCGGGGAGGAGTACGCCTTTCGCGGCCTGCTCAACCGCAGCGCCGCCAGCCTGGTGCCGCACCGCACCGTGGCCCTGGTGGTGGGCGCCGTCTTCAGCTCGGGGCTGTTCATGCTTGCCCATGGCGCCGGCGACGTGTGGCTCAACATCTTCTACTTCTGCTTCGGCATGATCGCCTGCGGCATGACCTGGCGCACCGGCGGCATCGAGGCTGCCATCGCCATGCACGTGATCAACAATGTGCTCAGCGAACTCGTCATGCCATTCAGTGACATCTCGGGCATCTTCGACCGTCAGGCGGGAACTGCCGACGCCACCGTCCTGGTGGGAGTCATCGTGCCGCTCATCGGCTGGTTCCTGGTGGAGCGGATGGCTCGGCGCCAGCAGGTGCAGGTCAGTGCCGCTCCGGGGCGCGACCACCAGCAGCAACTGGACCAGCAGTTGGCCACCTGGCAACAGCAGGTGATGGCCTGGGAGCAGCAGCAGGCGCAGCGGCATGCACCCGGGCCCGGGACGGTGTGAGCAGCGCCATCTGAGGCGGGGCGGGCGAGCGGTGCGGTCTGAATTCTTCCTGCGGTGTACAGCTCAACTACGCTTGTTGCACCATGACGAATGACCTCAGCAGCAGCGAGCCCGGAGCACCCGAGAGCCTCTTCAACCTCCTCGAGCCACTCCTGGCCCAGGTGAACAAGCCCATCCAGTACGTCGGCGGCGAGCACAACAGCGTCGTCAAGGACTGGGACGCCGCGGCCGTGCGCTGGTGCCTGATGTACCCCGACGCCTACGAGGTGGGCCAGCCGAACCAGGGCGTCGCCATCTTGTACGAGATCCTCAACGAGCGCGACTGGATCCTGGCCGAGCGCAGCTACGCCATCTGGCCGGACCTGGAGAAGCTGATGCGTGAGCGGGAAATTCCGCAGTTCACGCTCGACGCGCACCGCCCGGTCGGCTCCTTCGATGTCCTGGGCCTGAGCTTCTCCACCGAGCTCACCTACACCAACATGCTCAACTCGCTGGATCTGGCCGGGATTCCCGTGCACAACACCGAGCGGCGCGAGCATGACCCGATCGTCCTGGCGGGTGGGCATGCGGCCTTCAACCCGGAACCGATCGCGGACTTCATCGACGCGGCCATCCTGGGCGACGGTGAGGAGGCCTCGCTGCTGGTCAGTGACATCATCCGCGAGTGGAAGCAGGAGGGTCGCCCCGACGGTCGCGACGGGCTGCTGATGCGGCTGGCCTCCACCGGGGCCGTCTACGTCCCCAAGTTCTATGACGTGACCTACCTGCCCGACGGGCGGATCCAGCGCGTCGCTCCCAACCGCCCAGGCGTGCCCTTCCAGGTGCGCAAGCACACGTTGATGGACCTGGACCAGTGGCCCTACCCGAAGAAGCCTCTGGTGCCGCTCGCCGAGACGGTGCACGAGCGCTACTCGGTGGAGATCTTCCGCGGCTGCACGCGTGGCTGCCGCTTCTGCCAGGCTGGCATGATCACCCGCCCGGTGCGTGAGCGCAATATCGAGACCATCGGGGAGATGGTGGCCGGTGGTCTGGAGGCGACGGGTCTGGAGGAGGTCGGACTGCTGAGCCTCAGCTCGGCTGACCACTCCGAGATCGCGGAGGTCACCAAGCAGCTGGCCGACCGCTATGAGGGCAGCAATGTCTCGCTCTCACTTCCGAGCACGCGCGTCGACGCCTTCAACATCGACCTGGCCAATGAGCTGTCCCGCAATGGGCGGCGCTCGGGCCTGACCTTCGCCCCCGAGGGCGGCAGCGAGCGGATGCGTCAGGTCATCAACAAGCAGGTCAGCGAGGACGACCTGATCAACACCGTGGCCACGGCCTTCGGCAATGGCTGGCGCCAGGTGAAGCTGTACTTCATGTGCGGTCTTCCCACCGAGACCGACGAGGACGTGCTGGCGATCGCGGGCATGGCCCGTCGGGTGATCGAGACCGGCCGCAAGGTGGCCGGTACCCGGGACATCCGCTGCACGATCTCGATCGGTGGCTTCGTCCCCAAGAGCCACACTCCCTTCCAGTGGGCCGGCCAGGCCTCCCCGGAGACCATCGACCACCGCCTGCAGCTGCTGCGCGAGGCGGTGCGGGCCGACAAGCAGTTCGGCAAGGCGATCGGCATGCGCTACCACGACGGAAAGCCGGGCCAGATCGAGGGTCTGCTGAGCCGCGGCGATCGTCGCGTCGGCAAGATCATCGAGGCCGTCTGGCGTGACGGTGGCCACTTCGACGGGTGGAGCGAGCACTTCAGCTACGACCGCTGGGTTGCGTGCGCCGAGAGCGCCCTGGCCGACGATCCCGTCGATCTGGCCTGGTACACCACCCGCGAGCGCGACTACGACGAGGTGCTGCCCTGGGACCACCTGGATTCCGGCCTGGACCGCGACTGGCTCTGGGAGGACTGGCAGGATGCCCTGGACGGCGGAGACGTCGAGGACTGCCGCTGGACTCCCTGCTATGACTGCGGCGTCTGCCCCCAGATGGACACCGAGATCCAGATCGGCCCCACCGGGCGCAATCTGATCCCGCTCAGCGTCGTCTGACGAATCCGACACGAGAACGGTCGGGCCCCGTGACTGGGGCCCGACCGTTTCGTTGGTGGTTCGGCAGAGTTGGTCGCTCAGCTCTGAGGAGTTGGGGTCAGCGCATGCGATCCAGGGCGACGGCCGAGCGCACCTGCTGGCCGCGGTTGACGGTGCCACCCGCCAGTACCGTGGACCTGCCCGTCGCCAGGTCATGGCTGCGCAGGTCTCGCATGCCGCCCTCACACCCGTCACCGGTCCAGTAGGGAATCCGGGTGCCGGTGACTGCCAGGGCTCCCGATCCCTGACCCCCAACCGGGAGGCTGCTGAGCCGGGTGCCGTTGACCCTGGCCAGCGCGGGGGTGCCGCAGCCGCTCACCCTGGCCACCACCTGTCCCTTCGGAGTGCCCCAGAGATCTTGGTAGCCGAGCTCGTGGGCCACACCCTTGATGGGCAGCTTACCGGTCAGCAAGACTGGCTTGCCGCCGCGCAGGTCATAGCGGAAGACCTGGGCCGAATAGGGGGCACGACTGGACATGCACACGGCGGTGAACTGCCGGGTGCTGGTCCAGTGCTGGGCCGAGCACATCCGGTAGCCCGCGGGATTCGCGAGCGTTCGGACGAAGGCACCGCCATTGCCGTTGACCTGCAGTTGTGCCCGGGAGTTCTGGGAGACAAGGAAGAGCCCGTCGGGCGAGGGGGACATGTAGTTGGCATTCGCGGTGCGGGCATAGGTGGCCTTGACCGTACCGGTGAGAGTGGTTCGCTTGATCCAACCAGTGTTGGGCACGCCCTGGTCCATGGTGCGCACCAGCAGTGCGGTGCCACTGGGCTGGGTGAAACGCACATGGGCCGCGTCGCTGGCCGGACCGCCCACGACGCTCGCTCGACGGGTGCGCAGGTCGAAGACGCGGTAGACCGTCTTCTGGTTCACCACGTCGACGTAGAGCACACGGCGCCCGTCATTGCTGACGTCCACAACAGCAGCCCGGGAGCTGACGCGAGCGACGACCTGCTGCTTGCCGGTGGGGGAGACCAGAACCATCTGCTGGGCCGCCGCGGGCTTGGCGGTGGGGCCCATGGTGATGACGGTCCATCCGGGGCCGGGGGTCGCAGTGGTGACGGCAGGCTGCCGTGCGACGTTGGCGCCGGAGATGGGCGATGCGAGCGCGGGTCCGCTGGTGCCCAGGGCCGGGCAAGAGGCGGCGATGGCCAGGGTGGACAGGGTGGCGGCGAGTCGACGAGTGGTGTTCATGATGACCTCCGGGTGAGTGGGTCAACGGCGCTGTCTGCGTCGTGTCACTCGGTCTACGCTGGGGGAGGCCGGCAGGGTTGCCCCCTTCCACTGAGACTTCCCGCTGTTTTCGCCAAGGGATTCTTGGCATGCCAGAAGGTGGGTTTTCCGCTGGAGGAGTGGCACCGGGTATCGTCGTGGGGTGGCACGACAGCAACCCGAACAGCAGGCTCCGCCGGCCCTGTGGCTCCGAGTCCAGTACTCGAAGAGTGGACCGGCCCGCTTCACGAGCACCCGTGACTTCGGTCGCGCGTTCGAGCGCGCCCTGAGGCGCGCGCACGTGCCGATGGCCTACTCGTCCGGTTTCAACCCACATCCACGCATCTCCTATGCGAATGCCTCGCCGACGGGCGCCGCCACCCATGGTGAGTACCTGGAGATCGGTCTGAACCAGGTGGTGGAAGCCGCGGAGATTCGTGACCGTCTCCGCGCTGCGATGCCTCCGGGGCTGGAGATCGTCGAGGTGGTGAAGTCTGACCGGAGCTCCCTGACGGAGGTGCTGACCGCATCACGGTGGCGGGTTGAGCTGGACCCCGTCGGCGAGGGTGACATCGACCAGGCGAGCCTGGAACGGGCCGTGGAGGCACTGATGACATCGCCCTCGCACGAGGTGAGTCGGATGACGAAGACGGGCCTTCGAACCTTCGACGTGCGAGAAGCCATCGTGGAGATGTCGGTCACCGGACCGGCGACGCTGGAAATCCTGAGCAGACACACGACGCCACTGGTGCGTCCGGATGACGTCGTGCGGGCCCTACGCCAGCTGGAGCCTGGACTGGACAGTGCCCGGCCGCCCATGCTGACGCGTTTGGAGCAGGGCACCCTGGACGGCTCCGAGCTGCGCAGTGTCATGGGCGTCGACGCCTGACCTGTGTGTTCCCGGTGTGGAATGGGGTGGGCGACGCGCGTGTGTGTCATACTGACGGGCAGGTAAGCAGTCAGTCCCCTGGCTGCTCACTCGGATCTACGGGCACTGCCAACCGCGACGACGTACTCGACCGCGGGGTGGTGTCGGCTGGTCCGACATCCGCCAGCTTTTCGGCCGAGACCGTGTCAGGTCTCGGCTGACGTACTGCACCCACGTGGTGCTGAGGAGCACACATGCTCGATGAATCAATGTCCGATGCAACCCCGTCCGAGGGAACGCAGTCCGAGGTCACGGAGACGCAGCCGGTTCGTCGCCGGCGCGCCGCTGGACGTCCGGCCGGACCGCCCAAGACCGTCGAGGTGGCCGAGGCCGTCGTCCCGGTGACCAAGGCCGCAGGCACGGCAAGCGTCGTCGCGCAGCCCGAGGCCCCAGCCGAGGACGCTGCCGAGAAGCCCAAGCGTCGTCGGGCGACCCGCCAGGCCGCGGCCCCGGCTCCCGTCGAAGCGCCCGCCGTCACCGCGCAGACCGTCCCCGCCTTCGAGGCCGCCGCCCGTGAGGCCCAGAGCCCGGTCGACGAGCCCGACGTGACCAGCGATGCGCAGGCTCCGGTGGCCGAGGCCCCCCAGGTCAGTGAGTCTGAGAGCCCCCAGGCCGCGCCGGCCCGGTCCACCCGTGCCCGTCGCACCCGCAGTCGCAAGACCGCCGAGCCCACCACGAGCCCGGCATCCGCCGAGGAAGCCACGTCCGCCCAGGAAACCACATCCGACGAGGCACACCAGGCCGCCGCCCTCGAGCAGTCCACTGATGCTGTCCAGGGCGATGAGCCGCAGGAGGCTCCGGCGCCGGCCCGTCGTCGTCGCAGCCGCAAGCAGGCGGCGACGCAGGAGCAGCCGGCCGAGGAGTCCGGCGACGTCGATGCCCGGTTGGCGGCCGTGACCGCTGCCAGCGCCGAGCGCCCGCGTCGCACCCGCAAGGTGGCCAAGGCCGTTGCCAATCCCTTCGTGAGCCGCACCCTTCCGGTGGACGAGAACGGTGAGGTGGACGCCCAAGCTGTCCTGAACTCGCTGGCCGAGTCGATTGCCCGGATGGACGATCCGGCAGCCGAGGGCTCCGCTCCCGAGGCAGAACTGCTGGCCCAGGACCCCGAGGCCGTGGAGCAGGACGAGCAGGCAGCCGATGAGGCCGCCGAGGGTGAGGAGGCCCTGCCGACGACGGACGAGGAGACCACCGTCGAGGGTACTGACTCCGATGACGACTCGGATCAGGACGACGAGGACGCCGCCCAGGAAGAACAAGAGGGGGGCACCCGCCGTCGTCGCCGCCGTCGTGGTGGTCGCCGTCGTCGCCGCTCCGCCGACTCGAACGGTTCCGAGGACTCCGATTCCGAGGATGACGAGGACGAAGCCGGCTCTGCAGACTCCGACTCGAAGGATGGTGCGGACGACTCCTCCGACGAGCAGGACGACAACAACGACGAGCAGGACGATCAGGGCAGCAGCAATGGTCGCCGTCGTCGTCGCCGCCGTCGCCGCCGTGGCGAGGACACTGGTGGGGCCGAGGACGACCCCAGCGATGTCGTCGTGCGCGTCCGCGAGCCCCGCCGCATCCGTACCGCCGCCCAGGCCGCCGATGAGGTCACTGGTATCGACGGCTCCACCCGCATGGAGGCCAAGAAGCAGCGTCGTCGTGAGGGTCGCGCCGCCGGCCGCCGCCGCGCGCCGATCCTGTCCGAGGCCGAGTTCCTGGCCCGTCGGGAGTCCGTGGACCGTCGGATGGTGATCCGCCAGGGCGAGGAGTACACGCAGCTGGCCGTGCTGGAGGACAACATCCTCGTCGAGCACTATGTGGACCGCGCCTCTGCCACCAGCCTGATCGGCAACATCTACCTGGGACGGGTACAGAATGTCCTGCCCAGCATGGAGGCCGCCTTCATCGACATTGGCCGGGGCCGCAATGCCGTGCTCTACGCCGGTGAGATCGACTGGTCCCAGTACGGTGCCGCCGGTGAGCAGAAGAAGGTGGAGCAGGTCCTCAAGAGCGGGCAGACCGTTCTGGTCCAGGTCTCCAAGGATCCCGTGGGTGCCAAGGGAGCCCGGCTGACCGGGCACATCTCGCTGCCCGGCCGCTATGTGGTCTACTCGCCGGGTGGCCACTTGTCGGGCATCAGCCGCAAGCTGGCCGATTCCGAGCGACACCGTCTCAAGGAGATCCTGGGCGACCTGATCGACGACAGCTCGTCGGTCATCGTCCGGACCGCCGCCGAGGGTGCCAGCGAGGAGGAGCTGGTGCGCGACGTGAACCGCCTCAAGGCGCAGTGGGAGATCATCGAGAAGAAGTCCAAGCAGGGCAGCGCTCCCCAGCAGCTGTACGCCGAGCCGGACCTGACGGTGCGGATCGTGCGTGACCTGTTCACGGAGGACTTCAGTGAACTGGTCGTGGCCGGCAATGGGGGCTCCGAGGATGCCTATGAGGCGATCAACGGTTATGTCAGCCACGTGGCGCCGCATCTGGCCGACCGCTTGACCCGCTGGGACACCCAGAGCCAGGGAGACCTGTTCACCAAGCACAAGATCGACGAGCAGATCGCCAAGGCACTGGAGCGCAAGGTCTTCCTGCCTTCCGGTGGTTCCCTGGTGATCGACCGCACCGAGGCCATGACGGTGATCGACGTCAACACCGGCAAGTTCACCGGCACCGGCGGCAACCTGGAGGCCACGGTCACCAGCAACAACCTGGAGGCGGCCGAGGAGGTCGTGCGCCAGCTGCGGCTGCGTGACATTGGCGGCATCATCGTCATCGACTTCATTGACATGGTGCTGCCCAGCAACCGTGAGCTGCTGCTGCGCCGTCTGGTGGAGTGCCTGGGGCGGGACCGCACCCGTCATCAGGTGGCCGAGGTGACCAGCCTGGGTCTGGTGCAGATGACCCGCAAGAAGATCGGCACCGGTCTGGCGGAGGCCTTCACGGAGGAATGTGACCACTGCGGTGGGCGTGGCTATGTGCGCCACGACCATCCGGTGGAGAGCCAGGCTCCGGCCGACGGCGGGGATCGTCACCACGGGGGCGGCCGCCGGGGTCGCAAGCACTGATCACGACTGGCTGGCCGTCAGTTTGACCGTGTCCGCTCGGAACGGTAAAGTTGGCGGTCGGTCCGGGTTGCGGGCGTGTTGCAGTCGCTGCAGTCGCCAAGTGCCCACCGAATGACTTTCAACCGGCCTGGAGCCGGCTGGATTTTTCCTCAAGACATCGAACGAGAGTAGGTCAGGCGTGTACGCGATCGTGCGCAGTGGCGGCCGCCAGCACAAGGTTGCCGTTGGCGACGTTGTCGAGATCGACAAGGTGACTGACAAGGTGGGCGACAGCGTCGAGCTGACCCCCCTGCTGTTGGTTGACGGCGAGACCGTCACCTCTGACAAGGGCGCCCTTGAGAAGGCCTCGGTTTCGGCCGAGGTGCTGGCTGAGACCAAGGGTCCCAAGATCCGCATCATGAAGTACAAGAACAAGACCGGTTACAAGAAGCGCCAGGGGCACCGTCAGAAGTACACCCAGGTGAAGATCACCGGTATCAAGGCCTGAGGGAGCTGACATGGCACACAAGAAGGGCGCATCTTCGTCCAAGAACGGCCGCGACTCGAACGCGCAGCGCCTCGGCGTGAAGCGCTTCGGCGGCGAGCTGGTGAACGCTGGCGAGATCATCGTCCGCCAGCGTGGAACCCACTTCCACCCCGGTGACGGCGTCGGTCGCGGTGGCGACGACACCCTGTTCGCCCTGGTGGAGGGCAATGTCCAGTTCGGCACCCGTCGTGGTCGCCGCGTCGTCAACATCCTGCCCGCCGAGGTTGCAGCGAGCTGACGAGACCAACTGGTCCCAGTACTGACGCGAGGGCGGTCCCCAGCTGGGGGCCGCCCTCGCGTCATTGTCTCTGGTGTCATTACCGCTCGTGTCATTCCCGCTCGTGTCAGTACCTTGACACCTTCTGAGAATGACGAGCCGTCCGGTGACCGTGCCCCGGTGGCTGACACCGCGCTGCCTACGCTGGGGGCGTCACCCAACTACAGCAAGGAACCGCGATGACCGAGAATCGTCCCCCCGAGTTCGTTCCCCCGCAGATGCCCGCCGATGCTGCCGTCAGCCCCGCCCCAGGGCAGTTCGAGACCGAGCCTGCCAAGAAGTCCATGAGCACCGGGGCGAAGGCTGGTCTGGCTGGTCTGGCAGCGCTGCTTGCCGTGGGCGGTGGCGTCGCGATTGCCGACCCCTTTGACCTGCGCAAGAGCGGAGCCGAGTCGTCGGCCGCGGTGATGCCGGCCGACGTGATCGGTTTCACCGAGCTCAATGCCAATCCCGATCTCAGCCAGAAGGCCGAGATGGTGCGCTTCGCGATGAAGTTCCCTGCCTTCCGCGAGAAGATCAACCTCACCGAACAGGGCGACCTGAAGCAGGAGCTCTGGGAGTCGATGAGCAAGGACTCCTCGTGCTCGTCGATCAACTACGAGGCCGACATCAAGCCCTGGCTCGGTGACCGGATGGGCGTGGCCGTGCGCGAAGGCGCCAAGGACCCGATCGTCGCCGTGGAGGTCTCCGACGAGCAGCCTGCCCGTGACGGCATCAAAAAGCTGGAGGAGTGCTCCGACTCGAACAAGGAGATGGGCGTCGCCTACGCGGAGGGCTACCTCATGCTCGCCGAAGACCAGGGCGAGGCAGACAAGGCCGTGACCGACGCCGCCAACGCCCCGCTGAGCAAGAAGGCCGAGTTCACCGAGGACTTCGACAAGTTGGGTCAGCAGGGCATCGTCAACTTCTGGGGAACCAAGGAGGGGCTGACGCAGCTCTCCAAGGATGGCGCGGTCGGCGACGAGCTGCAGCAGGCCTCCGGACAGTCCACCGATGAGCTCAACAAGCAGCTGGAGCAGAGCCCGATGCGCAGTGGGGCCGGCACCCTGCGCTTCACCGACGGCAACCCCGAGTTCAAGGTGGTCATGAAGTCCACCGAGGACCTGAAGTCCAGCACCACTTTCAGCGCCGTGGACGAACTGCCCGCTGACACCACGGTGGCCATCGGTCTTGCCGGTGGCCAGCAGCTGGTGGACGACAACTGGGATGCGATCAAGAAGGCCATCGAGTCCAGCGGCACGTCGATCGCCGAGATCGAGCAGCAGGCGCAGGTCAAGCTGCCCGATGATCTGAAGGCCCTGCTGGGCGACGACTTCCGCGTTGCGGTCGGCCCGCTCGACAAGCAGAAGCTGGAGCAGATGCAGGATCCGTCGCAATTGCCGTTGTCCATCGCGAGCACGGGCGACAAGGCGCGCATCACCGAGCTGGTGGACAAGGCTGGACTCGGCCAGGCTGGTGCCACCGTCGAGGGCTCGGACAAGCTGACCGTCGTCGGTCTGGACACGGCGTGGTCCACCAAGGTCGCCAAGAATGATGACCCGTTGGAGAAGAATGGCGCCTTCAAGGCCGCCTTCGCCAAGCCGGAACAAGCCCAGGGTGGCGTCTTCGTGAATCTGGATGCCCTCAAGCCGCTCTTCATCGACGGCATGAAGCAGGCCGACCGCGAGAATGTGGAGCCGCTGCAGGCCATCGGTCTCACGTCACACAATGAGGACGCCAACTACGCCGTGGCAACGCTGAGGGTCACTGCCAAGTGAGCCCTGAAGACAGATGAGCCACTGAAGGACACCAGACCTGCGGGGTGCGGCAGCCGAACGGCTGGCGCCCCCCGCCCTGGTTTCCGGTCCGCTCTGGTTTCCGGTCCGCTCTGGTTTCCGGTGGTTCGGCGCAGCAGGGTCGCGGTGGGCCTGCCAGCTAGACTTGTCAGGCTGGCGGGGAATCCATCCCCGTTGGCTAGCACCCCGATGTCTTCAAGAGAGTTGTATCCATGGCCATTCCCTCCTTCGTCGACCGCGTGACGCTCAACGTCATCGCCGGAAATGGCGGACACGGTTGCGCCTCGGTGCATCGTGAGAAGTTCAAGCCGCTCGGTGGCCCCGACGGTGGCAATGGCGGCGACGGTGGCTCCGTGGTGCTCAGGGTGGATCCCCAGGTCACCACGCTGGTGGAGTTCCACCGCCAGAGCGTTCGCAAGGCCAGCAATGGCCAGCCCGGCATGGGCGACCACAAGAACGGTTCCCGAGGCGAGGATGCCGTGCTGGGGGTTCCCGAGGGCACCATCATCACCGACGCGGACACCGGCGAGGTGCTCGCTGACCTCACCGGCGACAATGTCGAGGCCGTCGTCGCCGCTGGTGGACGGGGTGGCCTGGGCAATGCCGCATTGGCCAGCACCGCTCGCAAGGCCCCCGGCTTCGCCCTGCTGGGCGAGGAGGGCGAGAGCCGCAAGATCATGCTCGAGCTCAAGGTGGTGGCCGATGTGGGCCTGGTGGGATTCCCCAGTGCCGGCAAGAGCTCCCTGATCGCGGCGATCAGCCGTGCGCGTCCCAAGATCGCCGACTATCCCTTCACCACGCTCGTCCCGAACCTGGGGGTCGTCGTTGCGGGGGAGACCACCTACACCGTGGCGGATGTGCCCGGCCTCATCGAGGGCGCGAGCATGGGCAAGGGTCTGGGCTTCGATTTCCTGCGCCACATCGAACGCTGCCAGGCCATCGTGCACGTCGTGGACTGCGCCACCTTCGAGCCGGGACGCGATCCACTCACTGACCTGGACATCATCGAGGCGGAACTGACCGCCCATGGCGGTCTGGAGGATCGGCCGCGCCTGGTGGCACTCAACAAGGTGGACATCCCGGATGCCGCTGACATCGCGGAGATGGTCCGGGCGGACGTGGAGGCCCGTGGTCTGAAGACCTTCGTCATCTCCACCAAGTCCGGCGAGGGCCTCAACGGGCTGACCTTTGCGATGGCTGATCTGGTGGAGCAGCGGCGCAAGCTCCTGCCTCCGCCTGCGCCCAAGAAGATCGTCATCCAGCCCAAGGCCGTGGCCGAGAAGAATCCCTTCACCATCAAGAGGATGGGCGACGGTGAGGGTGGATTCGTGTGGCGGGTGCGCGGCGAGAAGCCGGAGCGTTGGGTCCGGCAGACCGACTTCAACAATGGTGAGGCCGTCGGCTACCTGGCTGACCGACTGAACCGCCTGGGCGTTGAGGACAAGTTGTTGGAGATCGGTGCGCGGGCGGGGGATGCGGTGGCCATCGGTGCGGGTGACGATCCCGTCGTCTTCGACTTCGCCCCGCAGATGGAGTCGGGAGCCGAGCTGCTGTCGCGTCGCGGTGAGGACCAGCGTCTGGACGAGCAGCGTCCGGCCGTGGCGCGTCGCCGCGAGAAGGATGCGGAGTACCAGGAGCGGCGCGGGGGGATGCACCGGGACGCCTGGCGCGTCATCAACGCCACCACAGCTGGCTATGACCCCGATGAGGAGGATGACAACGGCTTCGAGGCCGACTATGCCGCGGTGGGGGAGTCGCCTGACGACGAGGTGGAGACCGAGTACCTCGTCCACGACGACGGCGAGGACGACTGAATCCATGAGGGAGGCACTGCGGCAGGCCAACCGGATCGTCGTCAAGGTCGGATCGTCCTCCTTGACCACGGTCGAGGGGGGCATCGACACCCAGCGCCTGCACCAGCTGGTGGATGCCATCGCGGATGTTCGCGCGCACGGCACGCAGGTGGTGCTGATCAGCTCGGGCGCCATCGCGGCTGGTCTGGCGCCCCTTGGTCTGGCCCGCAGGCCGTCGGACCTGGCCACCCAGCAGGCCGCGGCCTCCGTCGGCCAGGGACTGCTGATCCAGGAGTACACGGAGCGCTTCGGAATGCACGGCCTGCGGGTCGGGCAGATCCTGTTGACCGTTGACGACGTCAAGCGACGCAAGAGCTACCGCAATGCCCTGCGCACCATCGCCAAGCTGTTGAGCCTCCAGGCCGTGCCGATCGTCAACGAGAACGACACGGTGGCCACCCAGGAGATCCGTTTCGGTGACAATGACCGCCTCGCGGCGCTGGTGGCGCAGATGGTCCGCGCAGACGCGCTGGTCCTGTTGAGCGACGTCGACGGGCTGTACACGGCCCATCCTGACGATCCGGATTCGCGGCGCATCGAGCACGTCAGCGATGTTCACGACCTGGAGGTGGACACCCACAAGGCCGGCACGTCGATCGGCAGCGGTGGGATGACCACCAAGCTGCAGGCAGCGGAACTGGCCACGGGGGCTGGGATTGCGGTCGTGCTGGCTCGGGCGGACCAGGCCAAGGAGGCCATGGCCGGCGCGGAGGTGGGGACCAGCTTCGAACCCAACGGCAAGAAGCGCCCCCGGCGCCTGCTCTGGATGGTCCATGCGACGGATGCGAAGGGCAGGCTGCTTCTCGACGAGGGAGCCGTGCGCGCCATGGTGGAGACGAGTGCGTCGCTGCTGGCTGCCGGAATCACCGCCGTCGAGGGGGATTTCGTCGCGGGAGACCCGGTGGACCTGGTGGCGCCGTCCGGAACGGTGGTCGCGCGGGGGCTGGTGGGTTTCGGGTCCGACGACTTGCCCCGGATGCTGGGACGCAATACCCATGACCTGGGCGAGCAACTGGGGCCACACTTTGCCAGCGCGATCGTGCACCGCGACGCGATGGTGGTCCTGCCCAGCTCTGGCCGCAGGCGGCGCTGAAGCGCCGTCACGCCCCCGACGCTCCCTTGCAGGGTGAGGGGCTGCTGTCCATCTGGGAGCCGCTCTCGCCGATCGACACCGGTACGGCTACGGTGGATGCGTACACACACTTTCGGGGGGGGAAGTTGTATGCAACCGCGTCGTGCTCTCGTGGAGCCCACTGACAAGCGATCCTGGGGCGGCAAGAAGATGGCCGCAGCTGCCGTGGCGGGGGTGATGGTGGTCTCGGCCGGCGCCTACGCGGCGACAAAACAGATGCGTGGGGACTCACCCGCACAATGCCAGGACCAGATCACCATTGCCGTCGATCCGGCATGGCTGCCGGCGGCACGAGCCGCGGGCGAGGCCTGGCACAGATCGGGCTGTGCCGCTCCCCAACTGGTGGAGAAGTCTTCCCGCGAGGTGGCCGAACAAGGACTGCAGGAGGATGCCTGGATCCCCGAGGATCCGGTCTGGACGTCACGCGCGGCCCATGGTGGTGACCAGTTGACCGCCAGCGTGGTGGGCTGGAGCCCCATCGTGGTGGCGAACCGCGCCGAGGTCTTCGACGCCCTCAAGGGGCCCATGGACGCTCGCACTCTGCAGATGCTCTCGCCGATCCGCGGCAACTGGGGAACCTTTGGCAGGCCGGAGTGGGGGCAGGTGAAACTGGTCGTCCCACCGGCCGAGGAGAGCGTCGTCGGTGCCGTGGGCTTCTCCGATCTCCTGGCGCAGGTGGGCCAGGGTGAAGCGCCCAATGGCAACCCCTTCGGTGGGACGGCCGTGCAGCAGTCGATGGCCGTGATGCAGCACCGCATCGTGGAGCGGCCATCCGTGGACAAGGTCACCCAGGTCCTGGAGTCGCACCGGGCCGACGCCGCGATTGCCCAGGCGGCCGGTCCGCGCACCGGTATCACCACCGAACACCTGGTGCTGGCCAACCCGGACGGCATCGGTGGCACTCCGCTCGGCAAGGGGTCGGCCATCCAGATGGCCGTCCT
This sequence comes from Luteococcus sp. Sow4_B9, assembly GCF_052116585.1. Classification (NCBI taxonomy): domain Bacteria; kingdom Bacillati; phylum Actinomycetota; class Actinomycetes; order Propionibacteriales; family Propionibacteriaceae; genus Luteococcus; species Luteococcus sp. Sow4_B9. Next base: position 28,783 of record NZ_JBQKKT010000017.1, read on the forward strand.
GGCGCCTGGTGGCGAGGAGACCGTGCCGGCGCAGTTCGCGCAGTGGCTCAAGGAGCAGGCGGGCTCGAAGGCGCTGGCCGAGGCGGGGGTGCGCACTGCCTCCGCGCAGATTCCCGGGGACAAGCTCAACCGGGTCTGGCTCGATGCCGCGGCGCCAGCGCCGGTGCCGGTGAGCGCCGACCGGTTCGAGGCCGCTCAGACACTGTCGCGTCAGTACGCGCGCCGCTACTCCGTCCTGTTGGCACTCGACCTGTCCGGATCGATGGCGCAGCCGATGGGCGGCGCCGGAGGTCAGACACGCATGGAGGTGCTCAGCAAGATGGTGCTGCAGCTGTGGGGGGTGTGGCCGCCGTCCATGAGTACGGGCGTGATGACCTTCCGTGCCGACGACGACCTGAAGCCGGTGATCGAGTACCCGGTGCCTCTCGACGTCGTCTCGTCGCCCACTTTCCAGAAGAATTCGACACAGACGAAGAAGCTCTTCGCGAACCCGCCCATCGGTGGGGGAACACCCCTGTACGACGCGATCGCCCAGGCATGGCGCACCGCCCACGAGGACTACCAGCAGGAGGCGGACAACCGCATCGTGGTGGTCACCGACGGCAAGGCCTCGGACGCGCAGGAGAAGCACACCCTGGACAGTCTGGTGAAGGAGCTGAACGCCAGCGCCGATCCACAGCGTCCGGTGCGGGTGCTGTACGTGGGGCTCGGCCCGGATGCGGACATGCCAAGCCTCCAGAAGATCGCCCAGGACACCGGGCAACAGGCGCTCGGGGTGAGCACCCAGGACGAGCTGGCGGCCGTGATCGCCCGCTTCATCACCAACTGAACGCGCGTCGGGGCAGCGGTTGCGAGCGCATAGGCTGGGGCCATGACGACGCCCTTCACCACCCAGGCCTCTGCCGCCCGCACCGCTGCCCGCGAGCTCGCCACCCTGCCCCGAGGCCGCAAGGATGCAGCCCTGCACGCCATGGCTGACGCCCTGGCCGCCGCCGAACAGGACGTCCTCGCCGCCAACCGGTTGGACGTCGAGGCGGCCCGCGAGGCAGGCACTGCGGATGCGATGGTGGACCGGCTCACCCTGACCGGTGAGCGGATCGCGGGCATGGTCCAGGGCCTGCGGGACCTGGCGGCCCTGGCCGATCCCGTGGGAGACGTGCTGCGAGGCTTCACCACGGCTGCCGGGGTGCGCATCACCCAGGTCCGGGTGCCCTTCGGCGTCGTTGGGATCATCTACGAGGCGCGTCCCAATGTCACCGCCGATGCTGCGGGCATCTGCCTGAAGTCCGGCAATGCCGCCCTGCTGCGCGGTTCGTCGTCCGCTCTGAACTCGAATCGTGCCGTGGTGGCCGCGCTGCGCACCGGGCTGGAAGGCCAGGGGCTGAATCCCGACGCGGTCTGCTTGGTGGAGGGGGGCCGAGAGGTCACTGGTGAGATGATGACGGCTCGGGGACTGGTGGACGTGCTGATCCCCCGTGGTGGGGCAGGCTTGATCAATGCCGTCGTGAACGGCTCCACCGTCCCGGTGATCGAGACTGGTACCGGCAACTGCCACCTGTTCGTCGACGTGGATGCCGATCAGGACATGGCGCTGCAGATCATCCTGAATGCCAAGACGCAGCGACCGAGCGTGTGCAATGCCCTGGAGACGCTGCTGGTGCACGAGCAGATCGCCGAACAGTTCGTCCCCCGGGTGATGTCTGCGCTGAATGGCGCAGGTGTGACGGTGCACGGGGACGAGTCCTTCACCAGCGTCGCCCCGGGGGCTCTCCCGGCACGGGTGGACGAGTTCGATGCGGAGTACCTCTCCCTTGACCTCGCGGCCCGTCTCGTGGCCGGGGTCGACGAGGCGATCGAGCACATCCGGGCCCACAGCTCGGGCCACTCGGAGACCATCATCACCACCAACCTGGCCACCGCCAATCGCTTCACGGCGGAGGTGGACGCGGCCGCCGTCCTGGTCAACGCCTCGAGCCGCTTCGTGGACGGCGGGGAGTTCGGCTTCGGTGCGGAGATCGGCATCTCGACGCAGAAGCTGCACGCCCGCGGCCCGATGGCTCTGCCCGAGATGACCTCGTCGAAGTACATCGTCGTGGGAGACGGGCACATCCGCGCCTGATTCCGCTAGGCTGCGGCCATGTCTCTGGTGCTTCTTGAATCCTCCGTGCCCACGATCGTCTACGCCCTGATCGCGCTGGCCGCGATGCTGCTGGCCCTGCTTGCCGTCATGAACGTCGGCGGCAACCGCCCGCACAGCTGAGCGAGCTGCGATGACTTCCGGCTCCGACGAGTCGGCGATGGGGATCGTCCACTCCGACAACGGTCGGCGGTGGCGTCTGGGTGTCATGGGCGGCACCTTTGACCCGATCCACCACGGACACCTGGTGGCGGCCAGCGAGGTCGCAGCCCGGTTTGGTCTGGACGAGGTCGTCTTCGTGCCGACGGGCGTGCCGTGGCAGAAGGCCGGCCGCAAGGTGTCCATGGCCGAGGACCGGTACCTGATGACCGTGATCGCCACGGCCTCGAACCCGAGGTTCAGTGTCTCCAGGGTTGACATCGACCGGCCCGGGGACACCTACACCGTCGACACCCTGAAGGACCTGCGCCGCAATCGCGGCGAGGACGTGGACCTGTTCTTCATCACCGGTGCGGATGCGCTCGCCAAGATCCTGACCTGGCGCGGCGCCGAGGAACTCTTCGACCTGGCCCACTTCATCGGCGTCAGCCGTCCCGGGGTGCCGCTGGGGGAGGAGGACATCACCCACCTCCCCGATGACAAGGTGACGCTGCTCGAGGTGCCCGCCATGGCCATCTCGTCGACGGACTGCCGCAACCGGACCAAGGAGGGGCTTCCCATCTGGTATCTGGTTCCGGAAGGCATCGTGCAGTACATCGCCAAGCGTGGCCTCTACGGTGCTGCGCAGGTGACACCAGAACCCGTCGATCCGTCAGTGACGCCAGACCAGCTGGCCGAGATCGCCGCCATGGAGAATGAACGTCTTCGTTCCAACCCGAGTGACAACCCGAAGGACAGTGCGTGAGCGCAACCGAGAACGCCATCAACATCGCCAGGATCGCGGCACAGGCTGCTGCCGACAAGCTCGGTACCAATATCGTCGCCTTTGACGTCAGCGAACAGCTCGCCATCACCGACATCTTCCTGGTGGTCTCGGCGGGCAATGAGCGCCAGGTGGGCGCCGTGGTGGACGGCATCGAGGAGGAGCTGCTCAAGAACCAGACCAAGCCGGTCCGGCGCGAGGGCGACCGGGAGAACCGTTGGGTCCTGCTGGACTACATCGACGTCGTCGTGCACGTCCAGCACACGGAGGAGCGCGAGATGTACTCGTTGGAGCGTCTCTGGAAGGATTGCCCGCGCATCGAGCTGGAGCTCGACGAGCCCGCAGCGAATCCCGAGAACGAGTCACCCGAGCAGGAGTGAACAGGACGTGAGCAGTCTCGTCGCACAGTCATCAGCACCAGCCACCCGGCTGGTGCTGTTGCGTCATGGGCAGACCGACTGGAATGTGGAGGGTCGTTTCCAGGGCCAGCTCGACGTCGGGCTGAACGACGTCGGGCGTCAGCAGGCCCGGGCCGCCGCGCCCCACGTGGCGGCCCTGGGGCCGGAGGTGTTGATCTCGTCGAACCTCTCCCGTGCTGCCGAGACCGCCTCCTTCGTGTCCGCACTGACTGGCCTGCCGGTGGCCACGGATCCCCGGGTCCAGGAGATCAATGTCGGATCGTGGGGTGGGCTGACCGGTCTTGAGATGGCTGAGCGGGATCCCACTTTCGCCGACGCCCTGCGCAGTGGCCGTGACTTTCGTCGCTCACCCGAGGGTGAGACCGCCGACGAGGTCGGGATCCGCATGCGCCTTGCCCTGACCGACATCGCCGGACAGCACGAAGGACGCACCGTTGTCGTCGTCTCGCACGGACTGGCCATTCGGATGGCGTGCGGCTACCTGCTGGGGTGGGACTTTGCGCACAGCTGGCAACTGGGGCCGGTGGCCAACTGCGGTTGGTCGAGTCTGGTTCGCACGTCAGACCGGCCGTGGCGACTGGAGGCGTACAACCGCGTCGCGGATCGTGCCGAGTGATTTGCACCATCAATCACAGACGTGTAATGTTCTCGAAGTCGCAAAGAGCGGAAACGCTCGCTGAGACGCCCATCTGGGGCTATGGCGCAGTTGGTAGCGCGCTTCCATGGCATGGAAGAGGCCAGGGGTTCGAATCCCCTTAGCTCCACCAGGTGGCCCGTTCGTCGGGCCGCTTCAGAATCCCGGTTCCTCGTGGATCGGGATTTTTGCAAATTGCCCACTGGCAGGCGTTCGCCAGAGGGACGCTCGACACGGGGCTATGGCGCAGTTGGTAGCGCGCTTCCATGGCATGGAAGAGGCCAGGGGTTCGAATCCCCTTAGCTCCACCACACAACGATCCCCGCACCTCAGGGTGCGGGGATCTTCGTCTGTCCGGATCTTCGTCTGTCCGGGATCGTCGTCTGTCCGGGGGCCGAGAGGCGCGGGGGAGTCTGTACGTTCCCAGCGAAAACGCTTGTTCGGTGTCCACTCCTGTCAGCACAGTGGGGTGCATGGACGAGGAGAACAAGGACATCCCTGAGCTTGCCGACCAGGAACTGGAACAGGAATTGCAGGCAGCGGAGGATCGTTCCGAGCTGAGCGAGTTGGCCCAGGATCTCCATGGCCGATCCCCGGTGACAGAGGAGGACCTCGCTGCACAGGACATCGTCCCGTATGACGCTGGCCGGCGCAGCTGAACCGAGTCAGCCCACCATCAGCTGCAGGCCCAGCAGGCTGGCCATCTGATGGGCCAGGTCGGCCAGGTCCACGTCGTCGAAGACCGCGCCGCGCAGCCCATCGAGCCCCTGGATCGCCTCGAGGCTTCCGCCGCGTACCAGCACACGTTCGCACTGGGCCTGGGAGAACTGGGCGCCGTCCAGGCGACAGTTCAGGAAGGTGACATCGGCCAGGCGTGCATGCGTGAAGTCGACACCGGACAGGTCGCAGTCCACGAAGGTGACCCGGGTCATGTTGGCGAAGCGCAGGGAGCTCATGGCCATCGGACACTCCCGGTGGATCACGTCGTGCAGGGTGCAGCCGCTGGCCTGCAGACCCACCAGCCGCGCCCGAGACCAGAGCACACGCTTGAGGCCGGACTCCGTGAAGGACGCATTGGCCGCATCCACGTCGTGCAGTTCCACGTCGACCCAGTTGGTGCGGTACCAGTCGGAGGATGCCAGTCCGCCGGCTTGCACCAGCACGCTCGCGAGTTCCACGAACTCGCTGCTGTGCTGCTCGAGGGCCAGCTCCCCGATGACCAGCTCGGTGACCAGACTGTCGTCGGTCACGTCACTGCTGCCCAGCGACGAGCGTGGGCTCAGCGTGACGTGCTGGGACGAGGTCTTGGGCTCGGTGGCCACCTTGGGAAGCGCCTGCATGCGCGCCACCCTAGTGGTGGCCGTGTCGACCCGGTGGGGTGTCCACGTCGTGTGGGTTAAACTGACGTGCCGGACTTTCGGCACAAGGCTTTGAAAGGGAAGTACGTGGTTTCCACCAACGATTTCAAGAACGGCTTGGTCCTGGACCTCGACGGACAGCTCTGGCAGGTCATCTGGTTCCAGCACCACAAGCCCGGCAAGGGCAACACCGTCGTGCGGTCCAAGCTGAAGCACGTGCTGACGGGCAAGGTCGTCGACAAGACCTTCAACTCGGACACCAAGGTCGACACCGCGACGGTCGACCGTCGGGACATGCAGTACCTGTACCACGACGGTGACGGCTTCGTCTTCATGGACGTGACCACCTACGACCAGATGACCCTGCCCGAGGAGACCGTCGGCGACGCCAAGGACTACCTCCTCGAGAACACCGTGGCCACGGTTGCCATCCACGAGGGCAACCCGCTCTTCCTCGAGATGCCGGCCTCGGTCGAGCTCGAGATCACCTACACCGAGCCCGGTCTGCAGGGCGATCGTTCCACGGGTGGCACCAAGCCCGCGACGCTGGAGACCGGCAAGCAGGTGCAGGTCCCGCTGTTCATCACCACCGGCGAGAAGATCAAGGTGGACACCCGCACGGGCGAGTACCTCTCGCGCGTCACCAACTGATGACCGACGACATCGTTGGCACCCCGGTTCCCGGCCGGCCGGATCTGCTCAAGATCTCGGCCGAGCCGGTGCCCGTGGTGCCCAACCCGCACCACAGCAGCCGCACCAAGGCACGCAAGCAGGCGCTCGACATCCTCTTCGAGGCGGAATTGCGTGACCGGGACCTGCTGATCACCCTCGATGAGCACATCGCCGAGGGTGAGCCCGCCGTGCGCCCCTTCGCCCAGGAGATCATCCGCGGCGTCGACGAGCACATGGCCCGCATCGACGAGCGCATCGAGGAGTGCTGCAGCGCCCAGTGGACGCTGGAGCGGATGCCCCGGGTTGATCGCAATCTGGCGCGGGTGGCCGTCTGGGAGATCGACCACACCGACGTGGCCGACGAGGCCATCATCGGTGAAGCGGTGTCGCTGGCGACGGAGTTCTCCACGGAGGACTCGGCCGCCTTCCTGAATGGTTTGCTGGCCCAGGCGGTCCGGACCAAGAAGTGACAACTGCGACGGTTGCCGTGCGGTGAACCCACCATCCTCGACGAGGGGTCCGGAGACGGGCCCCTCGTTGCGTCTTCGCTCTGTCAGGGGCGCGGTGCGAATCCTCTGCCGGGATGCCATCGATGCCATCGCGGCACGGGTGCGCGCACCGCAGGGTGATCAGTGAACGTGTGCCAAAAATTCTGGTCGTGGTCAGTGACACCGGTCGGTCCTGATAGGGTTCCCGACGATCACTCACCCGCAAGGCCTTGCCCGGCTCGGGCAGGGGAGGATGGCCATGACCTCGTCCCAGTTCGTCTCGCAATCGTCGGTTCCCGCGATTCTGGTTCTGGAGGATGGCCGCCATTTCCGCGGCACCTCCTACGGTGCCGCCGGAACCACCTTCGGTGAGGCAGTCTTCACCACCGGAATGTCCGGATACCAGGAGACCCTCACCGATCCCAGCTTCCACCGTCAGGTGATCGTGGCCACATCGCCACACATCGGCAACACCGGATGGAATGACGAGGACAGCGAGTCGGAGCGCATCTGGGCCGCCGGCTATGTCGTGCGCGATCCTGCGCGGATCTCCTCCAACTGGCGCAGCCGACGCAGCCTCGACGAGGAACTGGTCAAGCAGGGCATCGTGGGGATCAGCGGGATCGACACCCGAGCCCTGACCCGTCACCTGCGCGAGTGCGGGGTGATGCGCGTCGCCATCAGCACCGAGGTTCTGGATCCGGAGGCGCTGCGCCAGCAGGTGCTCGAACAGCCCTCCATGGCTGGCCTCAGCCTCGTCGACGACGTGACCACCCCCGAGGCGCACGTCGTCCAGCCCGACGGTGAGAAGAAGTTCACCGTCGTGGTGATGGACATGGGCATCAAGGCCAGTACGCCGGTGCGGCTGGCGGCCCGCGGCATCGAGCAGCACATCCTGCCGGCCACGGCGAGCTTCGAGGAGATCGAGCGGATCAAGCCGGACGGGGTCTTCTTCTCCAATGGTCCCGGCGACCCCTCCACCGCGGATGGCCCAGTGGAGGTGCTGCAGCAGGTGCTACGCGCCGGCTACCCCTATTTCGGCATCTGCTTCGGCAACCAGCTCTTTGGACGAGCCCTGGGTTTTGGCACCTACAAGCTCAAGTACGGCCACCGAGGTGCCAACCAGCCGGTGATGGATCGCACCACGGGCAAGGTGGAGATCACTGCCCAGAACCATGGCTTCGCCGTGGACGCGCCGGTGGACCAGCCCACCGAGACTGAGTTCGGCACCGCCACCGTGAGCCATGTCTGCCTGAACGACAATGTCGTGGAGGGCCTTGAGCTGCGCCGCGACGGCAAGCTGGTGGGCTTCAGCGTGCAGTACCACCCGGAGGCCGCGGCCGGCCCCCATGACTCGAGCTACCTGTTCGACCGTTTCGTCGAGATGCTCGACGCCGCCACCGCGCAGCAGAACCCGGCCAACCAGCAGAACCAGGCCAACCAGCAGAACCAGGCCAACCAGCAGAACCAGGAAGGCACCAACTGATGCCCAAGCGCACTGACATCTCCTCGATCCTGGTCATCGGATCCGGCCCGATCGTCATCGGCCAGGCCGCCGAGTTCGACTACTCCGGAACCCAGGCCTGCCGCGTCCTGCGCGACGAGGGCTACCGGGTGATCCTGGTCAACTCCAACCCGGCCACGATCATGACCGATCCGGAATTCGCCGACGCCACCTATGTCGAGCCGATCACCCCGGAATTCGTGGAGAAGGTGATCGCCAAGGAGCGTCCCGACGCGATCCTGCCCACCCTGGGCGGCCAGACCGCACTGAACACTGCCGTCGCCCTGCACGAGAACGGCGTGCTGGAGAAGTACGGCGTGGAGATGATCGGCGCCAACTTCGATGCCATCCAGCGCGGTGAGGACCGTCAGAAGTTCAATGACATCGTCACCTCGCTCGACGTGCCCGGTGGCGTGGCCGAGGTGGCCCGTTCGGAGATCTGTCACACGATCGACGAGGTGGTTGCCGCGGCGAACCACCTGGGTTACCCGGTGGTCGTGCGCCCCAGCTTCACCATGGGTGGCGCCGGTTCTGGTTTCGCCCACGACGAGGAGGAGCTGCGCCGCATCGCCGGCACTGGCCTGGACCTCAGCCCGTCCACCGAGGTCCTCATCGAGGAGTCCATCCTGGGCTGGAAGGAATACGAGCTGGAGCTGATGCGCGACAAGGCGGACAATGTCGTCATCATCTGCTCGATCGAGAACCTCGACCCGATGGGCGTGCACACCGGTGACTCGATCACCGTCGCCCCGGCGATGACCCTGACGGACCGTGAATACCAGTTCATGCGCGACGTCGGCATCGAGATCATCCGGCGCGTGGGCGTGGACACCGGCGGCTGCAACATCCAGTTCGCGATCAATCCCGAGAACGGCCGGATGGTCGTGATCGAGATGAACCCCCGCGTTTCCCGATCGTCGGCGCTGGCGTCGAAGGCGACTGGTTTCCCGATCGCCAAGATCGCCGCCAAGGTGGCCACCGGCTACACGCTGGACGAGATCACCAATGACATCACCGAGGAGACGCCGGCCAGCTTCGAGCCGGCCCTGGACTACGTCGTGGTGAAGGTGCCCCGCTTCGCCTTCGAGAAGTTCCCGCAGGCCGACGACACCCTGACCACGCACATGAAGAGCGTCGGCGAGGCGATGAGCCTGGGCCGCAACTTCACCGAGGCGCTGGGCAAGGCCCTGCGCTCGCTGGAGGACCCCAAGGCACCCTTCGTGCTGACCATGCCGGAACGTAGCAAGGAGGAGCTGCTCGAGCTCGTCAAGCGCCCGCACGACGGGCGTCTGGGAGAGGTCTTCCAGGCCCTGATGGCAGGCGCCACGCCGCAGGAGGTCTTCGACGCCACCAAGATCGACCCGTGGTTCATCGACCAGCTGGTGATCCTGGTGGAGGTGGCCCGCGAAGTGGCCGAGGCCAGCGAGCTCACGCCGGAACTGCTGCGCAAGGCCAAGCGGCACGGCTTCTCGGACGCCCAGATCGCCGCCGCCTGCAACATGAGCACCGACGTGGTGCGCGGCGTTCGCTGGGCGCTGGGCATCCGCCCGGTGTACAAGACCGTCGACACCTGCGCCGCCGAATTCGCCGCCAAGACCCCCTACCACTACTCGTCCTATGACGAGGAGACCGAGATCGCGCCGCGCGAGAAGCCGGCCGTGCTGATCCTGGGTTCGGGCCCGAACCGCATCGGTCAGGGCATCGAGTTCGACTACTCCTGTGTGCACGCCGCGATGGCGCTGACCGAGGCGGGCTACGAGTCCATCATGGTCAACTGCAATCCGGAGACGGTCTCCACCGACTACGACACCTCTGATCGTCTGTACTTCGAGCCGCTGACGCTGGAGGACGTGCTGGAGATCTACCACGCCGAGTGCCAGGCCGGCCCCGTCGCCGGTGTCATCGTGCAGCTCGGTGGCCAGACCCCGTTGAAGCTCGCCCAGCAGCTCAAGGACGCCGGCGTTCCCATCGTCGGCACCAGCCCGGAGGCGATTCACCTGGCGGAGGAGCGCGGCGCCTTCGAGGCGGTCCTGGCCGACGCTGGCCTGCGTGCTCCGGCGCACGGCATGGCCGTCAGCTTCGAGCAGGCCCGCAGCGTCGCGCAGTCCATTGGCTACCCGGTGCTGGTGCGCCCCAGCTATGTGCTGGGTGGTCGCGGGATGGAGATCGTCTATGACGAGGCCAGCCTGCAGCGCTACATCGCCAGCTCGACGCTGATCAGCCCCACCTCGCCGGTGCTGGTGGACCGTTTCCTGCAGGATGCGATCGAGATCGACGTGGACGCGCTGTACGACGGGCAGGAGCTCTACCTGGGCGGCGTGATGGAGCACATCGAGGAGGCGGGTGTGCACTCCGGTGACTCTGCCTGCTCGCTGCCGCCGATCACCCTGGGCCAGGAGATCATCGACGAGATCCGCCGTTCCACCGAGGCCATTGCCAAGGGCGTTGGGGTGAAGGGCCTGATCAACATCCAGTTCGCCCTGGCCGGCGGCGACACCCTCTACGTGCTGGAGGCCAATCCGCGCGCCAGCCGCACGGTTCCCTTCGTCAGCAAGGCGACGGCCACTCCGCTGGCCAAGGCCGCCACGCTCATCATGATGGGGGCTTCCATCCAGGACCTTCGTGACCAGGGCATCCTGCGAGCCGAGGTGGACGGTGACTACACCTGGCACGGCGCCCCGGTGGCGGTGAAGGAGGCCGTGCTTCCCTTCAACCGTTTCCGCACCGAGTCCGGCCAGAATGTGGACACCATCCTGGGCCCGGAGATGCGTTCGACGGGCGAGGTGATGGGCCTGAGCAATACCTTCGGCGTCGCCTTCGCCAAGGGCCAGATCGCGGCGGGGCAGTTCCTTCCCACGTCGGGCACCTTCTTCGTCGCGATGGCGAACCGGGACAAGCGTCACGCGATCTTCCCGGTGAAGCGACTGGCCGATCTGGGCTTCACCATCCTGGCGACGCAGGGCACCGCCGCGGTGCTGGCCCGTCAGGGCGTCGAGTCGACCGTGGTGCGCAAGCACTCGGAGGGCCGTGGTCCCAATGGCGAGCCGACCATCGTGGATCTGATCCGCGACGGTGAGGTGGACGTGGTCTTCAACACCCCGGGCCAGGCGGGAGGCAGTGAGCGGGCCGACGGCTACGAGATCCGCAGTTCCGCCGTGCGGCTGAATGCCCCCTGTATCACCACCGGGCAGGGACTGGCCGCCGCCGTCCAGGGCGTGGAGGCGCTGTGTGCCCAGGAGGCACGCACGGCCCGGGCCGCTCAGGGGGAGCAGGTGGCCGATGCCATCGGCGTGAAGTCGCTGCAGGAGTGGGCTGCCGACGTCGCCGAGGCGCTGGAGAAGCGGGCATGAGCGCCGGCGAGCAGGCCCGGGCGACGGGCAGCGAGCTGGTCACCCGCGGTTTGCTCGCCGGGTACCAGCAGGTGGTGCGGCCGGGTCTCTTCCGGGCCCACGGTGGCGACGCGGAGGCCATCCACGAGGATCTGATCCGTGCCCTGGGCGTGGCGGGGAGCGTTCCCGTGCCCGTCGCCCGGCTCTCGGCGTCGGCCCTGGGCCGCAGACAGGGGACGACGCTGGCCGGGATCAGGTTCCCGGGGCGGGTGGGCGTTGCCGCGGGGCTGGACAAGAATGGCGTGGCCGCGCGCGCCTGGGCCGGTCTGGGATTTGGCTTCGCCGAGCTCGGGACCGTCACAGCGCAGGCCCAGCCGGGCAATCCGCGGCCGAGGCTCTTCCGGGCCAAGGAGTCCGGGGGGATCATCAACCGGATGGGTTTCAACAATGAAGGTGCCCAGACGCTCGCGGATCGGTTGGCCGGCTGGGGCGTGGAGCGGGGCAACCAGGCGCTGGGCATTCCGGTGGGCATCAGCATCGGCAAGACGAAGGTCACGCCGCTGGACGGGGCCGTCGAGGACTATCTGACCAGCCTGCGTCTGCTGGCCGACAAGGCGGACTACCTCGCGATCAACATCTCCAGCCCCAATACGCCGGGACTGCGCAGCCTGCAGGACGGCGAGGCCCTGCGTGAGCTCACCCGGGCGCTGGTGGTGGAGGCCGCGGTGCTCAACCCCGGCAATCCAGTGCCGATCTTCGTGAAGGTGGCGCCGGACCTGACCTGGGAGGCCCTGGACGAGGTACTCCAGACCTGCGAGGAGGCCGGCATCAGTGGTCTGATCGCCACCAACACCACGCTGGCCCGGGAGGGGCTGCGGGGCAGTGACGCGAGGTTGGCCACCGAGGCCGGTGGCCTGTCCGGTGCGCCCCTGACGGTTCGCTCGCGCGAGATGGTGGCGCGCATCGTGCAGCAGTCCTCGCTGCCCGTGATGGGCGTGGGGGGCATCATGACCCCCGCCGATGCCCAGGCCATGTTCGACGCCGGCGCGCAGCTGGTGCAGGTGTACACCGGCTTCATCTACAACGGTCCCGCCCTGGTGCGGGGCATCAACCAGCTCCACCGCTGACCCATCACACCCGGCCGAGCCTGTCGAGGCCACAGGAGGATTCCCCATGACCTACGCCGAACGACTCGCGCGCCTCACCGCCGAACGTGGTGCCCTGTGCGTCGGAATCGATCCCCATCCGCAGATCCTCGCGGCCTGGGGTCTCGACGACGACGTGGCGGGCCTGGAGGCCTGTGCCCGCGGCATGGTGGAGGCCATCGGGGCCGAGGTGGCGGTCTTCAAGCCCCAGTCCGCCTTCTACGAGGTGTACGGCTCCGCGGGCATCGCCGTGCTGGAGCGCGTCCTGGAGGACATCCGTCAGGCGGGCGCCCTCAGCATTCTGGACGTCAAGCGCGGCGACATCGGCTCCACGATGGCGGGTTATGCCCGTGCCTATCTGTCCGACGACTCGAGCCTGCGGGCCGACGCGGTGACGCTCAGCCCCTACCTGGGTTTCGAGTCGCTGCGTCCTGCCATTGATCTGGCCCACCAGACGGAGCGGGGTCTGTACCTGCTGGCGCGCACCAGCAACCCGGAAGGTGGCGACGTGCAGCTGGCCACCGCGACTCGCGGCGGGTCGGTTTCCCAGATGATGGTGGACCTGGCTGCACAGGAGAACACCCGCTCGGGCCAGAATGCGATCGGCCTGGTGGTTGGGGGGACCCATGCGGATCCCGGATGTGACGTCAGCGCCTTCAACGGCTCCATCCTGGTTCCGGGCATTGGTGCCCAGGGCGGTACGGTCGAGGGCTTGCGGGCAATCTTTGGTGACGCCACCCGCCTGCTGCTGCCGTCTGCCAGCCGCCAGGTGATGCAGGGAGGTCCCTCGGCGGAGGGTCTGCGCGCGGCCTTCCACAGCATCGTCTGATGCATTGTCCGTGCGGACCGCGCCCCCTTGCAGAATGCACCGTGCAAGCATCTCGGGTGTGCCAGCGGTGCCCGACACGATATTGCCTTCATCACAGCAACCCCGGGTGCCGAAATGGCATCTGGGCAGGGTAGATTCGGCTGCGGCAAGCAGTTTTCGACGGTAGCGTGGTATTGACGGACCGAGCATCGGGGTATGTTCGGAAACTAGGAATGGAGACCTGTCGTGGCGATTCCAACACTGTCACCGGAACAGCTGCAGGCGGCGCGTGAGGCCGCCACCCAGGCCCGCCGGGCCAGGGCCGAGCTGAAGGAGAAGGTGCGTGCAGGCACCCTCACCTTGGGGCAGGCACTCGACATCGCAGCCAAGGACGACGTCCTGGCCCATGTGAAGGTGGTGGACCTGCTCAAGGCGATGCCGCGAGTGGGCGACAAGCGAGCGGCCGAGATCATGGAGCGGCTTGAGATCGCTTCCAACCGTCGGGTCCGGGGCCTGGGACGACACCAGGTGGCCGGTCTGAAGGCGGAGTTCGAGCAGTAGACCCCGCAAGGGTCATCAGGAGCTAGGAGTAGTCAGCAGCGTGACCGAGCAAGAACCTGGAACGGCCACGCCGCGGGTGAGCGTGATCAGTGGACCCACCGCCGTGGGCAAGGGGACGGTGGTGGCGCGGCTGCACGAGCTGTACCCGCAGGTCTACGTCTCCACCTCCGCAACCACGCGGCCGCCTCGGGTGGGTGAGGTGGACGGGGTGCACTACCACTTCCTCACCGACGAGCAGTTCGACGATCTGGTGGCGGGCGATGGCCTGCTTGAGTGGGCCGTGGTGCATGGCCGGCACCGGTACGGCACGCTGCGCGCTCCGGTGGATGAGGCCGTGGCCCGGGGCCAGGCCGTCATCCTGGAGATTGACCTGCAGGGTGCGCGTCAGGTGCGCGAGACCTACCCGCAGGCGCAGCACATCTTCCTGCAGCCTCCCAGCTGGGATGAACTGGTGCGCCGACTGGTGGGCCGTGGAACCGAGACTGCGGAGCAGCAGGAGCGTCGTCTGGTGACCGCCCGGGAGGAGTTGGCGAGGATGGAGGAGTTCGACCACGTCGTCACCAACACGCAGATCGATGAAACCGTGCATGATTTGGTAGGCTTGATGGGCTTGTGACCTCTGGCCACAGAACCGATGGTGTCATCGCCGTCGGACTTCCGGACGAGAACGAAGGTTCATCTTGACCACAAACATCCCCGAGGGCGTCACCAACCCTCCGATCGACGAGCTGCTCGACAAGGTCGACTCCAAGTACCGCCTGGTGCTGTTCGCCGCCAAGCGCGCCCGCCAGATCAACGCCTACTACTCGCAGCTGGGCGAGGGCCTGCTGGAGAATGTCGGCCCCCTGGTGGAGACCGGCGTGCAGGAGAAGCCGCTGTCGATCGCCATGCGTGAGATCCAGGCCGACGTCCTGGAGTGCACCGAGATCGATCCTGAGGCCGAGGCAGCTGCCCGCGCCGAGGCTGCCGTCGATCCCGACTTCGCCATGATCGCCGATCCCTTCGGCGACATCGACCCGGCCTGACCCAGCCCGTCGTGGTCCAGCCCGATGCCACCGGCCGCCGAGTAGTCCTCGGCGTTGCCGGTGGCATTGCTGCGTACAAGGCGTGTGAGGTGGTGCGGCGCCTGCGGGATGCCGGCTGCGATGTGACGGTGGTGCCCACCGCCAATGCCCTCAAGTTCGTGGGGGAGACCACCTGGGCCGCCCTCAGCGGCAAGAAGATCAACACCGACGTCTGGAGTGACGTCACCGAGGTGCCCCACGTCCGGCTGGGACAGACGGCCGATCTGGTGATGGTGGTGCCCGCCACTGCGGACCTCCTCTCACGCGCCGCCACCGGCCGCGCCGACGACCTCCTCACCAATGTCCTGCTCACCGCCCACTGTCCGGTGGTGATGTTCCCGGCGATGCACACCGAGATGTGGCAACACGCCGCCACCGTGGAGAATGTCGCGACGCTGCGTCGTCGGGGAGTGGTCGTCAAGGACCCGGCGTCCGGCCGGCTGACCGGTGCGGATTCCGGCCCCGGACGGCTGCCCGAACCCGACGAGATCACCGAGATCGCCCTGCGGATCATGGCCGGCGGGGCCGAGGCCTCGGCAGCTGCGGCAGGCCAGGACCTGGCTGGTCGTCACGTCGTCGTCTCCGCGGGCGGCACCCATGAGGCACTCGACCCGGTGCGCTACCTGGGCAACTCCTCATCCGGTCTGATGGGGGTGGCCATCGCCCGCGAGGCGGCGCTGCGCGGTGCTCGGGTGACACTGGTGGCCGCCAACATGCAGGCCACCCCGCCCAGCGGCGTCGAAGTGCGCCCCGTTGTCTCCACGGCCGACCTGGCCCGGGTGATGGGGGAGCTGGCACCGGCCGCCGATGCCATCGTGATGGCCGCAGCTCCGGCGGACTTCACCCCCGAACAGCAGGCCGACTCGAAGATCAAGAAGGACGGCCACGGCGGTCTGACGTTGCACCTGGTGCAGACCACCGACGTGCTGAAGTCGCTCACCGCAGCGCGCGCACAGGATGGCGAACGCACGGGTCAGGTCATCGTCGGTTTTGCGGCCGAGACGGCTCCCGACCACGACGAGTTGTTGCGCATCGGCGCCGCCAAACTCGCGCGCAAGGGCTGCGACCTGCTGGTGCTCAACGACGTCTCAGGTGGCAAGGTCTTTGGCCACTCCACCACCCAGATCACCGTGATCAGCCCAGACGGACCCGTCGCCGAGGTGGCGGGCACCAAGTCCGAGGCCGCCGTCGCCATCGTCGACGCGCTCAGCGGACGCTTGTCCCAGGGCGTCTAGAGTGGGTGGTGCCCCGCACGTCCAGGGGCCGTGGTCGGGCATGTGGCCCGACGATTGAACACGTCACAGGGCCGGGCTTGTCGCCCGGACAGAATGGAGTATCCCCATGAGCAGGCTCTTCACCTCGGAATCCGTCACCGAGGGCCATCCCGACAAGGTGGCCGACGCCATCAGCGATGCCGTCCTCGACGCGATGCTGGAACAGGACCGCGGCTCGCGCGTGGCCGTCGAGACGCTCGTGACCACTGGTCTGGTCGTCGTGGCCGGTGAGGTCACCACCGAGGCCTATGCAGACATCTCCGGGCTGGCACGCCAGACCGTGCTGGACATTGGCTATGACTCGTCGGACAAGGGTTTCGACGGTCGTTCCTGCGGCGTCAGCGTCGCGATCGGCTCCCAGTCGCCCGACATTGCCCAGGGCGTCGACAAGGCCTTCGAGAACCGCGAAGGCTCCGGTGACGCGCTGGACCTGCAGGGCGCCGGTGACCAGGGCCTGATGTTCGGATATGCGTGCAGCGAGACGTCCTCCTTCATGCCCCTGCCGATCGACCTGGCCCACCGGCTCTCCGAGCGACTCACGAAGGTGCGCAAGGACGGCATCCTCGACTACCTGCGCCCCGACGGCAAGACCCAGGTCACCATCGAGTACGACGACAAGGGTCGCCCGGTGGGCGTCGACACGATCGTCGTGAGCACCCAGCACGCCGAGGGCATCAGCATCGAGCAGACGATCACCCCGGACCTGGCCAAGCACGTCATCGATCCGGTGTTGGCGAGCTATGACCTGCGCACCGACAATCTGAAAACCTTCGTGAACCCCACCGGCAAGTTCGTCATCGGTGGTCCGATGGGTGATGCCGGAGTGACCGGCCGCAAGATCATCGTCGACACCTATGGCGGCATGGCCCGTCACGGTGGCGGTGCCTTCAGCGGGAAGGATCCGTCGAAGGTGGACCGTTCCGCGGCCTACGCGCTGCGCTGGGTGGCCAAGAATGTGGTGGCCGCCGAGCTGGCCGAGAAGTGTGAGGTGCAGGTGGCCTATGCGATCGGCAAGGCCGCACCGGTGGGCTTCTACGTCGACACCTTTGGCACGGGGGCCGTGGGGGAGGACCAGATCCGCGATGCCGTGCTTGAGGTCTTCGACCTGCGCCCGGCCGCGATCGTGCGAGACCTGGACCTGCTCAACGTGAAGTACTCCACCTTCACCGCCTACGGGCACTTCGGCCGTCAGCTGCCCGGCATGAACTGGGAGAAGCTTGACCGGGTGGATGCGCTGAAGGCCGCCATCCGCTGATCGTGCGGTAGAACCTCACCGAGGGTGTCGGTGCTCCACGGGGAGCGTCGGCACCCTCGGTTCGTGTTGGCCACAGTTCGTGTTGGGCACAGTTCGTGTTGGTGGCGGGTCCGGGGATCAGGTGGTCGTGGAGCGACGCAGCCGGGTCAGGTGGTGCATCCGTCGCGCGATTCGTTTGAGGGGCAGTGCCAGTGCTGACCCGACGAGCAGGCCCAGGGCGATGGCGGTGACGAAGGTGATCACGCCGTAGACGGCATCGGCCTGTCCGGTGCCCAGACCGACGGTGGTCACGCCCATCAGACCTAGCGTCCCGGGCACCAGCAGCCAGAAGCTGGGCAGGAAGGTCACCAGCCTGGGCACATTGGCCCTGGTGGACTCGATGGCGGTGGAGAGGAAGCTGGCCACCACGGCCCCGCAGAAGGCACCCACCGGCATCGAACCGCCATAGGTCTGGCCGGTCATCTGGGTGATGAAGGTGCACACCAGCACCAGCGTCGTCCAGCCGAAGAGCCGCCAGGGCACGGACTCGGACAGGGTGATGCCGAGCGCGATCAGGGCCAGTCCTGCCGGGAAGGACCAGATGCCCAGGTCATGCAGGCGGGTGTTGGTCAGCTCGGAGGTGGGCAGCCCCAGCAGGAGGCTGGCGGCCACCACCCCCAGCGCGAAGAGGAGCAACTGCACCAGCCCGTTGAAAAAGCGTGCGGTGCCGGAGACGATGGCGCCCGTGGCCAGTTCGGCGATCCCGGTGCTCAGCAGGGCGCCGGGCAGCAGCACGGCGATCGGGCAGATCAGCGTCCGCAGGGGGCCCTCCACCAGGCCCAGCTGGTCGGCCCCCATCACCACCAGCGAGACCACCAGCGCCGCCACGCTGGGCAGCAGGGCCGCGAGCAATGCGTGGCGGGTGGAGGCGCGCATCAGGAAGCTCACCAGCAGGGAGCAGAATCCGGCCAGCAGCACGTTGATCGCGGAGGGCTGCATGATGAGGCAGATGCCCATGGAGACCATCACCAGTCCCAGGTAGAAGCCCCAGGCGCCGTAGGCGTGGGGGATCCTGCGGGCGGCGGCCATGGCGGCCACGCCCTGGTCCACGTCCAGCCGGCCGGCCAGCAGGTCCCGCCGCACCTCGCCCACCCGCAGTGACTGGTCCAGGCGCATGCCGCCCTCGACCCGTTCGATCGTGGCGGGTTCCCCTGAGGCCAGTGCCAGGGTGACTGCGGTGGGTGTGGCGGAGACCTGGATGTGCTGGTGTCCCAGATGGGCACCCAGCCGACGCACCTCGGTCTCGGCGTCGGTCACGGTGGCCCCACCGGCCACCAGCCCCGCGCCCACATAGGTCAGCAGGCGACGCGTCGCGACGTCATCGCGGGGGCTTTCGGCCTGGCCCTGGTGGGCGGGAGGGGCGTCATCACGACAGGTCACGGCGACACACTAGCGAGCCGCCAGCCCTGCCCGGGGCAGCAGTGTCGGAGGCACCGCCTACCATCGTCAGGGTGATCGAACTGCCCGTGGCCCGCTGCGCGATCGACGTGCCCCTGCCGCACCTCGATCGCTTCTTCGACTACGAGGTTCCCGAGGCCCTGGATGAAGCAGCCTGTCCTGGGGCCCGGGTGCGGGTGCGCTTTGCGGGCCGCCTGCGCGACGGTTTCGTCGTCGAACGGTTGGCCGTCAGCGACGCCGGGGTGAAGCTGTCCCGGCTGGAGAAGGTCATCAGCAGCGAACCGGTGCTGGGAGAACAGCAGGTGACGTTGATCCGTGCGGTGGCCGATCACTGTGCGGGCACCTTCAGCGACGTGATGCGGCTGGCCATCCCACCGCGGCATGCCGCCACGGAGAAGGCGCAGCCCAAGCCCTGGCCCGAACCGTCCATCCCGGAATTCGTGGCGGGACCCCTTTCGGACTATCCCCACGGGGCCCAGTTCCTGGAGCACCTGGCAGCCGGCGAGTCGCCCCGGGCCTTCTGGCAGGTGGTGGCCAGCGCTGCGCAGGATCCGTGGCAGGGGTTGGTCCAGGCCTGCGCCGCCACGCTGCGGTCACAGCGGGGCGTGCTGCTGTTGGTGCCAGACGTCAAGGACCTGGAGAGACTCCGCGAACGACTGGGCGAGACGCTGGGGGCCGGTTGCGTGGCCGTCCTCCACAATGACCTGGGGCCAGCGGCTCGCTATCGCAACTTCCTGGCCGCCTCCCGCGGGCAGGCCCGGGTGGTGATCGGCACCAGGGCGGCGGCCTTCGCACCGGTGCGTGACCTGGGGCTGGTGGCGCTGTGGGACGACGGCGATGACCTGTGGGCCGAGCCGCGGGCTCCCTACTTCCACGCCCGGGACGTGGCAGCCCTGCGGGCCACCCAGCAGAAGGCGGCCCTGCTCTATGCTGCCCGCGGACGCAGCTGTGAGGTGCAGCACTGGATCGAACGCAGCTGGCTGCTGCCGATCGAGATGCCGTCGGCCGAGATCCGTCGCCTCTCACCGGCCGTGCGGGTGGCCGCAGACTCGGATCTGGCGCTGGAACGAGATCCCCTGGCCGCCTCGGTCCGCCTGCCGAACCTGGTCTTCGAGACCATCCGGCGATCCCTGCCGCAGGGTCCGGTGCTGGTGCAGGTGCCGCGCGCCGGCTACCTGGTGGCACTGGCCTGCCAGACCTGCCGGACCCCGGTGCGCTGCGCTGCCTGTCACGGTCCGGTGCAGTCGCGGCGCCGCGACGGCGAACAGCAGTTGTCCTGCCGGTGGTGTGGGCGTCTGGTGGTCGGATGGCAGTGCGGCACCTGCGGGGACCGGCGGCTGCGGGCGCCGGTCGTCGGTTCGGTGCGGACCGGTGAGGAGCTCGGCCGCGCCTTTCCCGGGACGCTGGTGATCGACTCGTCGGGGGAGTGCGTGCGCAGCCAGGTGGGGGGCGAACCAGCGCTGGTGATTGCCACACCGGGAGCGGAACCGGTGGCCGAGGGCGGCTATGCAGCGGCCGTACTCCTGGACACCGTGATGCAGCTCTCCCGGCCTGACCTGCGGGTGGCCGAGGAGGCGCTGCGTCGCTGGATGAATGTCCTGGGGCTGGTGCGGCCCGGGGCTGACGGCGGCAGCGTGGCGGTGGTGGGCCCCAGCGATGACCGCACGATCCAGGCCCTGGTCCGCACGGATCCGGGTGGCTTCGCCGAACGGGAGCTGGCGGATCGCTTCGAGGCCCGCTTCCCACCGGCCGCGAAGTTCATCACCCTGGAGGGGAACACACGCGCCCTCGACGAGATGGTCCAGGCCAGTGAACTGCCCGAGGTCGTGGACGTCCTGGGGCCGGTGCCCGCAGGGGGTTCCGGTCCGGGAGGCGGTCTTGACCCGGACGAGGAGATCCACCGGCTGACGCTGCGCACGCCCGGTTCCCACGGCCGGGAGCTCACCGCCGCGGTGAAGGCAGCGAGTGCGGTGCGATCCGCCAAGAAGGCGGAGGGCGCTGTGCGGGTGCGGGTGGATCCCGCGGCGCTGGCGTGAGCCGGGATTCGCTCGGATGGGATGGGGCACTAGGCCAGACAGGATAGGTTTGCGCCGTGAGAGTTGTCTTTGCCGGCACACCGGAACCCGCCGTCCCCAGCCTGGAGGCGATCGTCGCCGCTGGCCACGACGTGGTCGGGGTGGTGACCAGACCGGACGCACCCGCCGGCCGGGGCAAGCGTCTGACGGCCTCGCCCGTGGCCGCCAAGGCGCAGGAGCTGGGCCTGGAGGTGGTCAAGCCACATCATCCGCGCGATGAGGAGTTCGTGGCCTGGTTGACCGAGCGCCAGCCCGAGGTGTGCCCCGTCGTGGCCTATGGAGCCCTGGTGCCGCAGCACGTGCTGGCGATTCCCACCCATGGTTGGGTGAACCTGCACTTCTCGCTGCTGCCGGCCTGGCGCGGTGCAGCCCCCGTGCAGCGCAGCATCATGGCGGGGGAGCAGGTCACCGGAGCCACCACCTTTGAGCTGGTCCCGGAGCTGGACGCCGGCCCGGTCTACGGCACCATCCAGGAGCCCATCGGCGCTCTGGACACCTCGGCCGATCTCCTGGACAGGCTGGCCCGGCGCGGCGCCGATCTGCTGGTGCAGACCCTGACGGACATCGGCCGCGGCATGCGCCCCACCGCACAGGCACCGACGGGTGTCAGCCTCGCTCCCAAGATCACCGTGGAGGAGACCCGGATCGACTGGAGCAGACCGGCCGACGAGATCTCGGCCCTGGTGCGCGGAGCCAATCCGAACCCGGGGGCGTGGACAGTCCTGGAGGGCCAGCGGTTCAAGGTCTTGCTGGCCCGGCCGGTGGGCTGGGAGCAGCCGCTGCGCCCCGGCCAGCTGGCGGCCACCAAGCGACAGCTCGTCGCCGGGACGGGCGACGGCGTGGTCGAACTGCTGCAGGTGCAGGCCTTCGGCAAGAAGCAGATGGCCGGGGCCGACTGGGCGCGGGGCATGCACGAGCTGCCCACCGCCTTCGACGATCCTGCGGGACAGTCCACCGGGCAGCACGAGGAGGCACGAGCATGAGCCCACGTGACGTCCGCCGTCCCCCGGAGCGGTTCATCGACCTGGCGCGGATGGCAGCCTTCGACACCCTGCGCGACGTGCACGCCAGCGACGCCTATGCCAATCTGGCCCTGGCCGAACAGCAGCGCGAGCACGACCTCAACGCGCAGGAGGCCGCGCTGTGCACGGAGCTCGTCAACGGCACCTGCCGTTGGGAGGGCACTTATGACCGGATCATCGAGGCCGCGGGCGGGCGCGCGCTCGGCACCCTGCAACCCGCCATCGTCGACGTGTTGCGCCTGGGGACCCACCAGCTGCTGGGCATGCGCACCCCCACGCACGCGGCCGTCTCCACGTCGGTGGACCTGGCCGGGATCGCGCTGGGTGAGCGCACCACCGGCGTGGTCAACGCGATCATCCGCAAGGTGGCCCAGAAGTCCCTCGACGAGTGGCTCGACGAGCTGACCGCCGGGATGGGGGAGCGCGGGGCCCTGGCGCTGCGCACCGGGCATCCCCGGTGGATCGTGGACGCCTGGGCGGCGGTGCTGCCCGACGATGAACTGGAGGCCGCACTCCTGGCGGACAATGAGCCCCCCGTGCCCACCCTGGTCGTGCGGCCCGGGCTGGCCGAACGCGACGAACTGCTCACGGACGGTGGACGCCCCACCGAGTACTCGCCCCACGGCGTGGTGCGGGAGGGCAATCCCGCCCAGCTGGCGGCGGTGCGCCAGCGTCGCGCCGGAGTGCAGGACGAGGGTTCCCAGCTGGTGGCGCTGGCCCTGACGCGGGTGGACGCGCCGGCCGGCCGCTGGCTGGACCTGTGCGCCGGGCCCGGCGGCAAGGCGGCGCTGCTGGCAGGGCTGGCGGGACAGCAGGGATCCACGCTGCTGGCCAATGAGGCGCACCAGCACCGGGCCGAACTGGTCCGCAAGGCCTTGATGGGCTACCCCGTCAACACCTGGCAGGTGCAGACCGGTGACGGCACCCGCCCGTCGTGGGAACCCGGCAGCTTCACCCGGGTGATGGCCGATGTGCCGTGCTCCGGCTTGGGATCACTGCGTCGCCGTCCGGAGTCCCGCTGGCGCCGGACCCCCGAGGACGTGCACGAGCTGCACGAGTTGCAGGCCGCTCTGCTGGACTCGGCCATCACGTCGACGGCCCCGGGCGGCGTTCTCGCCTATGTGACCTGTTCGCCGCACCGGGCGGAGACCGCGGCCATCGTGCAGCAGGTGGCCGACGAGCGCGTCGAGATCCTGGACGCGCCGTCCTTCCTGACGGAGGTGCCCGACTGCCGTGCCTTGACCGACGAGCGCTTCGTCCAACTCTGGCCGCACCGGCACGGGACCGACGCGATGTTCCTGGTCCTGATGAGGCGACGCCAGGACTGAACCATGGGGCAGGGGAGAACGCAGGCGCAGGGCGCCGACCAGCCGGGCGAGGCCGATTTCGCCGCGCGGCTGGCGGCATCCGTGCAGCAGCGGGGACTGTCGCTGTCGCGGATTCGCCGTCGTGTGGAGGAGATGGGGCTCTCGGTCTCCGAGGCGACGCTGAGCTACTGGTGCACGGGGCGGTCACGGCCGATCCGGGCGAGCTCGCTGGAAGTGGTGCGTGCGCTGGAGATCATCCTGGGCACGGAGCCGGGGTGGCTCGTCGCGGCCCTGCCCAGCGGGAAGGGGGTCCACTCCCTGGCGGGCGTCATCAGCCGGCACCAGTTGTTGGAGCAGGCCGTCCAGGAGCATGCCCTGGCCACCTCCGCCGACTGGCGCACCATCGCGGTGAACTACACGGTGACGGTGGAATCCGATGGGTGGCAGCGCAGCACCGGAACCGGCTATGCCCTCAAACAGCAGATCAGGAACCTGGTGGTCCAGGTGGACTTCGAAGGCACGATGCCGCGCGACTTCGTCGCCACCGTCCAGACGCCCGGCGACGCGGAGCCGGTGGAGCGTGCGGGACTGCTGCGCCGCGGAGCCCACTGTGTGCAGGCCGTCCTGAGGGATCCGGGACCCGGGATGTACGAGGTCGCGTGGAGCTGGGGCGACGACGCGTCGCCCAGCTAGCCCGGTCATGGGTCACCGGAGCGGATCGATAGGCTGGATGCCATGGCCATGCGCATCACACCCTCCATCCTGAACGCCGACCTGTCGAACCTGGGCGGCGAGATCGCCCGCATCCCCAGCGCGGATGCCGTTCACCTGGACGTGATGGACAACCACTTCGTCCCCAACCTCACCCTGGGGCTCCCGGTGGTGGAGAGCATCCGCAAGCAGACCGACCAGTTCCTGGACATCCACCTGATGATTGCCGATGCGGACCGCTGGGCACCGGCCTATGCCGAAGCAGGCGCCGAGAGCGTCACCTTCCACGTCGAGGCGTCGAATGCCCCGATCCGTCTGGCACGCGAGATCCGGGCACTCGGAGCGCGGGCGTCGATGGCGCTCAAGCCGGCCACCCCGATCGAGCCCTATGCGGACATGCTCACGGAACTGGACATGGTGCTGCTGATGACGGTGGAGCCGGGCTTCGGTGGCCAGAAGTTCCTGGACCTGGTGCTGCCCAAGATCCGTCGAACCCGTGAACTGGTGAAGCGGACCGGGCAGGACATCTGGGTGCAGGTGGACGGCGGAGTGTCGCTGGAGACCATCGAGCGGTGCGCCGAGGCGGGTGCGGACACCTTCGTCGCCGGATCGGCCGTCTACCGTGCCGATGATCCGGACGTGATGGTCAATGATCTGCGCACCCGGGCCGTCGCGGCCTGCCAGCACTGACCGGCACGGAAGGTCTGCTCGGTATGGGAAGTGGTGTGATGCTGGCGAGCGTGATGCTCGTCCTGGGCACCCTGCTGTGGGTGATGTCCTGGCAGGGGAGCAGCCGTCGAGTAAGTCCGAATTCGTTGCTGGGCATCCGCACGCCCCGTACCCAGCGTTCGCAGGAGGCGTGGCACGCGGGTCAGGAGGCGGCCTCCCGCTGGTTGGGGCGCGCATCAGCCGTGATGATGGTGGGTGGTCTCGTGCTGCTGGCCATGGTGGTCTCCGGTGCCACCCCGGTGGGGGTCAACATCGTCGCCCTGCCCCTGTTCGGGCTGGTCGCGTGGTGCTTCGTGCGGGCCGTTCAGTCGGCCGACGAGGCCGCGGGCAAGCAGACGGACTGAACGCCGCCCCGGCTCAGTTGCCCTGGTCCCGGCGGCGCAGGTAGCGCTGGAATTCCGCGGCGATGGAATCTCCCGTGGCGGCCGGCAGGTCCTCCTCGTCCTGGGCTGCCTCCAGACGGGAGATGTATTCGGCGATGTCCGGATCCTCGCTGGCCAGCTCGTTGACGCCGCGCTCCCAGGCCTGCGCCAGTTCCGGCAGGTCGCCCAGCTCCAGCGGAGCTTCCAGCAGGTCCTCGATCCGCACCAGCAGCGCCAGGGTGGCCTTGGGATTGGGCGGGTCCGATACATAGTGGGGCACCTGGGCCCACAGGGAGACCACTGGCATGCCGGCGGCAAGCGCCGCCTCGGCCACCACTCCGACGATGCCGGTGGGGCCTTCGTAGTTGGAGGGCTCCAGGCCAAGCTTGGCGGCGAGCTCCGGGTCATTGGACGTTCCGCTCACGGGCAGGGGACGCGAGTGGGGTGAATCGGTGAGCATGGCGCCGAGCACCACGACGAGTTCTGGGCGCACACTGCGCAGGGCGGAGACCAGGGCGGCGCTGAACGAGCGCCACCGCAGATTGGGCTCGGGGCCGCTGACCAGCACCACGTCGCGTTCCGGGAGCTCGGCGACGGCGATCTGCACGCAGGGCCACTCGATCTCCCGTCGCTCCTCACCCGTGCCACTCACGCGCGGACGGTTCATCTGGAAGTCGTAGTAGTCCTCGCCGTCGATCTCGAAGATCACGTCGGCCTCGTAGGTGAGACCCAGATGGTCCACCACATTCGTCGCGGCGTCGGAGGCATCGTTCCAGCCCTCGAAGGCCATCACGACCACGGGGTGGCGCAGGTGCGAGAGGGATTCAGCCATGCGCACCAGACTAGTCCGTCCCGCATCCACGGTCCGGATTGCGCGTTCCATCGATGGCGGCTCGTCCATCGCAGTCTGGCGTGCGATGCTCGAATGCTTCAGAGGGTCCAGCCGTTCAGACGAGTCCACCCACCGTCTGGGGAGCGTGAGCTTGCTCACAGCCCCGTAGGGTGGAGACCATGACTTCTTCTCTTCGTGACCTGTTGACCCGCCGAGTTCTCGTGGCCGACGGAGCGATGGGCACGATGCTGCAGGCAGTTGACCTCTCGCTCGACGACTTCGAGAACCTCGAGGGCTGCAATGAGGTGCTCTCGGTGACCCGGCCCGACGTGATCGAGGAGATCCACCGTTCCTACCTGGCCGCGGGGGCGGACCTGGTGGAGACCAACACCTTCGGTACCAATCTGGCCGCGCTGGGGGAGTACGGCATCGCCGATCGCATCGAGGAACTGGCCGAGGCCAGTGCTCGGATCGCTCGTCGGGTGGCCGACGAGTTCAGCACCGTGGACAAGCCGCGTTTCGTGCTGGGCTCGATGGGTCCCGGCACCAAGCTGCCCACCCTGGGCCACATCACCTTCGCCGCCATCCGCGACGCCTACCAGCGTCAGGTGGAGGCGATGATCGCCGGCGGTATCGACGCCGTCCAGATCGAGACCTGTCAGGACCTGCTGCAGGCCAAGGCGGCCATCATCGCCACCAAGCGAGCCCGCGCCGCGGCCGGGGTTGACCTGCCGATCCTGGTCAACATCACCGTCGAGACCACCGGCACCATGCTGCTGGGCAGTGAGATCGGCGCGGCGCTGACCGCCATCGAGCCGTTGGGCGTCGACGTGATCGGGTTGAACTGTGCCACGGGTCCGGCGGAGATGAGCGAGCACCTGCGCCATCTGGCCAAGTTCTGCTCGGTGGGGGTGGGGTGCATGCCCAATGCCGGTCTGCCGGTGCTGGGCCCCGACGGTGCCAGCTACCCGCTGGACGCGGAAGGCCTGGCCACCGCACTGGACCGCTTCACGCAGGACTACGGCCTCAGCGTGGTGGGCGGCTGTTGCGGCACCACGCCCGAGCACATCCGACTGCTGAACGAGACGGTCGGGGGGCGGGAGGTGGCGCCACGGTCACCGGAGCACGTGAATGCCACCAGCTCGCTCTACAGCGAGGTGCCCTTTGCCCAGGACGCCAGCTACCTGAGCATCGGTGAGCGCACGAATGCGAATGGGTCCAAGGCCTTCCGCGAGGCGATGCTGGCCGGCAAGATCGACGAGTGCGTCGAGATCGCGAAGGCGCAGATCCGCGACGGTGCGCACCTGCTGGACCTCTGCACTGACTACGTGGGGCGCGACGGCGCGGCGGACATGCGTGAGCTGGCCAGCCGATTCACCACCGCGGTCACCCTGCCGATCATGCTCGACTCCACCGAGCCGGAGGTGATCGAGGCCGGTCTGGAGACGCTCGCGGGGCGCTGTGTCATCAACTCGGTGAACTTCGAGGACGGCGACGGGCCCACCAGCCGCTATGCCCGCGTGATGCCATTGGTGCGGGAGCACGGCGCCGCCGTGGTGGCGCTGACCATCGACGAGGAGGGGCAGGCGCGCACGGCCGAGTGGAAGGTGCGCGTCGCGAGCCGTCTGATCGAGGACCTCACCCAGAACTGGGGCATGGAGGTGGGCGACATCCTCGTCGACTGCCTGACCTTCCCGATCGCCACCGGTCAGGAGGAGACCCGGCGCGATGGCATCGAGACCATCGAGGCGATCCGCGAGCTGAAGCGGCGCTACCCGGGGGTTCGCACGACGCTCGGTGTCAGCAACATCTCCTTCGGACTCAACCCGGCGGCCCGGATCGTGCTCAACTCGGTCTTCCTGCACGAGTGCGTCCAGGCCGGGCTCGATTCCGCCATCGTGCACTCGGCCAAGATCGTCCCGATGGACCGCATCCCCGACGAGCAGCGGCAGGTGGCGCTGGACCTGGTGTACGACCGTCGTCGGCCGGCCACCGAGACGGAGGCGGCCTACGACCCGCTGCAGAGGTTCCTGCAGCTCTTCGAGGGCGTCAAGGCGGCAGACATGCGGGCCAGTCGCGCCGCAGAACTGGCGGCCCTGCCGCTCGCGGAGCGCCTGCAGCGCCGCATCATCGACGGCGAGGCCAAGGGTCTGGAGGCGGACCTGGACGAGGCGATGCAGACCAAGCCGGCGCTGGACATCATCAACGATGACCTGCTGGCGGGCATGAAGGTGGTCGGTGACCTGTTCGGCTCCGGCCAGATGCAGCTGCCCTTCGTGCTGCAGTCGGCCGAGACCATGAAGGCGGCTGTGGCCTACCTGGAACCGCACATGGAGGTCACCGACGACACGGCGGGCAAGGGCACCATCGTGCTGGCCACCGTGAAGGGCGACGTGCACGACATCGGCAAGAACCTGGTGGACATCATCGTCAGCAACAACGGCTACCAGGTGGTGAACCTGGGCATCAAGCAGCCGATCAGTGCGATCGTCGAGGCGGCGGAGGCCAACCATGCCGATGCCATCGGCATGAGCGGTCTGCTGGTTAAGTCGACGATGGTGATGAAGGACAATCTGGCGGAACTGGATGCCCAGGGCTTGGGCACCAAGTATCCGGTGCTGCTGGGAGGTGCGGCCCTGACCCGAGCCTTCGTGGAGCACGACCTGAACGAGAACTTCTCCGGTGAGGTGCGCTATGCCAAGGACGCCTTCGAGGGGCTGGCCCTGATGGATGCCGTTATGGCGGTCAAGCGCGGCGAGCCGGGGGCAGCCTTGCCGGCCATCAAGCCCCGACGCATCCCCAAGGGTCCCAGCGTGGAGATCGCGGAGCCCGAGCTGGGCGTGCGCAGTGACGTGGCCCGTCCGACGCCCGAGGGTGGGGTGGATGTGCCCATCCCGCCGTTCTGGGGCACGCGGGTGGTCAAGGGCATCCAGCTGGCGGAGGTCACCGAGTGGCTCGACGAGCGGGCCACCTTCCTGGGGCAGTGGGGGCTCAAGCCGGGCCGTGGCGAAGGCGGTGCCTCCTACGAGGAACTGGTGGAGACCGAGGCCCGTCCTCGACTCCGGATGTGGCTGGACCGGGTCAAGACCGACGCCCTTGCCGAGTTCGCCGTGGTGCACGGCTACTTCCCGTGCTATTCGGTGGACGAGACCCTCGTCGTGGTGGATCCGCAGGACCATGCCCGTGAGGTGACGCGCTTCACCTTCCCGCGCCAGCGTCGCGACCGTCGCTTGTGTCTGGCGGACTTCTTCCGTGACAAGGAGGAGTTCGACGCGCACGGCCCCGACGTGTTGCCCATGCAGCTGGTGACGATGGGATCGGCCGTGGCACGCGAGACAGCCAAGCTCTTCGAGGCCAATTCCTACCGCGACTACCTGGAACTGCACGGCCTCAGCGTCCAGCTGACCGAGGCCCTGGCAGAGATGTGGCACGCCCGAACCCGTGAGGAGCTCGGCTATGCCGCGACGAACTCCGACATCGACAAGGCCATCCAGAAGCAGGACTACCGGGGTTCGCGCTATTCCTTCGGCTACCCGGCCTGCCCGGACCTGGAGGACCGCGCAAAGCTGGTGGAGCTGTTGGAGCCCTGGCGCATCGGCGTGGAGCTGAGCGAGGAGCTGCAGCTGCACCCCGAGCAGTCGACGGATGCGATCGTGGTGCACCATCCGGAGGCCAAGTACTTCAACGCGAAGTGATGGTTTCCACGTTCCCCGAGCCCGTCGAGGAGCCATAGGCTGGCGGCATGTTCACGCTGACCAGCCCGGCCTTCCGCGATGGCGAACCGATCCCGAAGCTGCACCTGGGTCCGGGGCATGGCCGCGACGTCTCGCCGGCGCTCTACTGGAGTGGGGAGCCGGCGGGCACCAAGGCCTTCGCCCTGACGCTCACCGACGAGGACGCCCCCGGCTACCAGCACTGGCTGGTGGTGCTGCCCGGCGTCGTGGACCAGACCCCGGAGGGCGCCCTGCCCCCGGGATCCGTGGAGGGCAAGGGCACCCGCGCCCAGGGCTATGAGGGGCCCTGCCCGCCGTCGGGGCTGCACCACTACGGCTTCACCCTCGCCGCGCTCGACGAGTTCCCCCAACTGCGCCCGGGCTTCAGCGTCGACGCGTTGACCGACGCCATCGCCGGCCACGTGCTGGCCAGCGCCACCCTGGGTGGCACCTACCAGCCGCGGCTCGGCGTCAAGGGCCTGGTGCGCAAGCTGCGCCGCTGACGGTCAGCGGCCGCAGAACTGTGTCGTCGGGCCGTTCCACGCCAGCACCTGCGGGGAGCCCGTGCAGATGACGCTGGTGACTCGCACCGGCTGCCCCTTCTCGGCCGTCGCCGCCGGGGCCTGACCGTAGATCCGGGCCTCGGCACCCAGCAGGGTGTCCAGGAAGCCGGGGGGTGTCGCGGCCTCCAGCTTGGTGTCCTCCGGGTCAAGGCCGTTCATCGTGGCCGCCTCACGGTAGGCCTGGTCCCGGTTCATCACGTCGTCGACCAGCTTCTTCTCCTTGGCGGTCTGCGGATCGAAGATGTGGGCACCCAGGTCATTGCGAATCGTCGCCTCGGGGATGTTGCGGTACTTGCTCACCCAGCCCACGAAACCGGCGTACTCCTTGGCCAGCCCGTCGGTCCAGACCTTGCGCTCCTCCGGGGTCATGGCGCGGTAGGGGTTGCCGAAGTCCTTGCCCTTGCCCTGCGTGATGTACTCCGCCGTGATGCCACCCTCGGTGGTGACCCCGCCGCCGAGCAGGCCGCCGTCGATGGCCTTGACGTCCTTGTACTGCTCGAAGGGGCCGGAGATGACGCCAATGGAGCCGATCAGGGTGCCGTGGTCTGCGACGATCTTGTCGGCCGGCGCCATGGCGAACATGCCACCGGAGGCGCTCATGCCCTCCACGACGGCCAGCACCTTCTTGCCGGTGCGCTCCTGGTAACGCTCGACCGCCTCACCGATCGCCCGAGAGCCGTTGATGGTGCCGCCTGGGGTGTCCATCCGCAGCACCAGGCCGTCCGTGTCATCCTTGCCGATCTTGTCGATGGTGTCGGCCACCTCGTAGCCATAGGTGGCGGCGGTCAGCCCCATGCCCTGGTCGCCTCCGGCCATGATGGCGCCGCGCACGTCGATCGCGCGCAGCGTCTTGCTGGCGTCGGCCTTGCCCCAGACCGTCTCATAGCTGGTGGTCTGGGCGCTGGGGGTGCTCAGCTCCGAGAGACCCGAGGTGGCCGCCGCCAGGATGGCGCCGGTGATCATGCTGCCGACGATCGACAGGCCCAGCAGCACACCGCCAGCGCCGAGCGCACCTCCGGCGCCCAGGCCGAGCCCCTTGCGGAACCAGCCGTCCGGCTTCTGCGGAACCACATAGCTGGGCGGCAGCGGCCGCGGCGCGGGACCCTGCGCCGTGGCGCCACCGTGCTGGGGCTGAGACTCGTGCTGGGGCTGGGGAGCGGGGAAGTCCAACGGCTCCGACGGATTCTGGCCGCCGGGCTGCTCCGGGTTCTCGTGGCTCATGGACGGGTCCCTTCTGTGGTGATCCTGGGGAAGTGTGGTGCATCCATCCTTGCAGTTGCGCGTGTCGCGGTCCCGAGTCTTTGGTAGGTCATCGACCCGTCGGATGGTCCACCCGGCGACGGAAGGGCTGCCCGGCGGGAATTGTCGTGGCGCTCTGGAAGAATGGCCCGCATCATGAACAAGACTTCCTACACCGCCGCGCGGCCCGCAGCCGTCCTCTGGGACTTCGACAGCACGATCGTGGACACCGAGCCCATCTGGACCGAGTGTGAGGTGGCCACCATGGCGCACTTCGGCGGCGAGTGGAGCCCAGAGGACTCGGCGGCCATGGTGGGCCAGTCGGTGTGGGCCCTCTCGGCCACCTTCGCGGAGCGTCTGGGCGGCCGGGTGACCACCGAGCAGGTGGTGGCCGTGCTGCAGGCCAAGGCCGTGGAGGCCATGACGACGCAGGGCGCCAAGCTCTTCCTGCCGGGGGCTCGTGAACTCGTCGACGAGATGCACCAGCAGGGGGTGCGGATGGCGCTGGTCAGTTCCACCCCGCGGCACATCCTGGACGCGGTCCTGGCCACCCTGCCGCCGCTGGGCTTCGAGGTGGTGGTGGGAGGCGACGAGGTCAGCGCCAACAAGCCCGATCCGGAGCCCTACCGCCGGGCGGCGGAGCTGCTGGACGTCGACGTCACCAAGTGCCTCGTGATCGAGGACTCCGCCACCGGGGCGGAGTCGGCAAATGCGGCCGGCGCCGTGGTCGTCGTCGTGCCCGCGATGGCTGCGGTCCCGGGCGCCCGGCGCCGGGTGGTGATCGACAGTCTGCAGGACGTGACCACCGCCCAGCTCTTCCAGCTCTACCGCCGCTGCATCGGGCAGCCCGCCAAGCTGGTGGCGCCGCCGCCACCCGTCAGCGAGAACCTCTCGGGAGTGCACCGCGGGCCCCTGCAGGCCGGCGAGCGGGTGACCCTGACCGATCCGAAGGGTCGTCGGCACTCCGTCCTGCTGACTCCGGGCAAGAGCTTCCATTCCACCAAGGGCGGGATCCGGCACGAGGAGATGATCGGCCAGCCCGAGGGCATCACGGTCACAGCCGGGAACACCACATTCACCGTGCTGCGGCCGCTGATGAATGACTACATGGTGGCCATGCCCCGCGAGGCGGCCGTCATCTATCCCAAGGATGCCGCGCAAATCCTGATGTGGGGAGACATCTTCCCCGGTGCCCGCGTGCTGGAGGCCGGGGTGGGTTCCGGCGCCTTGAGCATCGCGATGCTGCGGGCGATCGGCCCCCACGGCACCCTGAACTCCTACGAGCGGCGTGAGGAGTTCGCCCAGGTGGCGCGCACCAATGTGGAGACCTTCCTGGGGCAGCCGCATCCGGGCTGGAACCTGACGGTGGGTGACCTGGTGGAATCCATCCGTGACGAACCCGTCGACCGTGCGGTGCTGGACATGCTGGCACCGTGGGAGTGCATCGACGCGGTCTCCGCGGTCATCGTGCCCGGCGGCGTGCTCACCTGCTACGTCGCCACGGCAACCCAGCTGGGCCGTGTGGCGGACACCTTGCGCACCCACGGCGGTTGGACGGAACCGCAGGCCACCGAGACCACCACCCGGGACTGGCATGCCGAGGGCCTGGCCATCCGTCCCGGCCATGGCAGCACCGGACACACCGGCTTCCTGGTGCACAGCCGTCGCCTAGCGCCCGGCGTCGAGGCGCCCATGCGCAAGCGGCGGCCCGCTCCCGGTGCCTATGGGCCCGACTACCACGGACCGCGGCCCAAGAATGTGCCGATGACCAACCAGGAGGTTCCGGACAACGGCATGCCCGAGCGGCAGGGTCGCGCCCCGCGCACCCGAGACGATGCCGAGCAGGATTTGCCGCTGGACGGAGAGTGACGTGGCTGGCTTCGAGCAGTCCTTCAGCCCGGGCCATGGCTACAACCATCGCCTGGAGATCGCCGAGCGGCGAATGCAGGACGCCCGCGCCGATGCGCGCTCCCTGGCGGCGCAGAACGAGAAGCTGAACCAGACGCTGCGCGAGGCCCGCTCCAAACTGGTCGCACTCAAGGCTGAGGTGGACGCCCTCAGTGCGCCACCGCTGAATCGTGGTCTGGTCATCGCCGTCCGGGAGCCCATCGCAGACGAGCCCGCCACACTGGAGGTTTCCGCTCTGGGCCGGATCCTGCGGGTGAGCGCCCTCCCCGCGGTGCTGGAGGCAGCGGCTCCCGGTGACGGGGTGCTGCTCAATGAGTCCAGCGTCGCGGTGCAACTCTGCGAGCCCGAACCGAGGGGGGATCTGGCCGTCGTGGTGGAGGCTGGCCCCGGGGGTGTGGTGGTGCAGGGTGCCGGCGGTGACGAGGTGCTCGTGGGACTGGTCCCGAGCCTTGACCCGGCTTCGTTGGCGGCCGGCGACAGCGTGCTGGTGGATCGGCGGGCTGGGCTTGCCCTTGCTCGCGTGGCGCGCAGCCGGGTCGAGGAGCTGGTGCTGGAGGAGGTGCCGGACGTCTCGTATCAGGACATCGGTGGGCTCGGCGATCAGATCCAGCAGATCCGCGACGCGGTGGAGCTGCCCTTCCTGCACCGCGACGCCTACCGCCGCTACCAGCTCACTGCCCCCAAGGGGATCCTGCTCTACGGGCCACCGGGATGCGGAAAGACGATGATCGCCAAGGCCGTTGCCAATTCGCTGGGGGCCGGCGTCGACGGGCGCGGCGGTTCGTACTTCCTGAACATCAAGGGCCCCGAATTGCTGAACAAGTACGTCGGTGAGTCGGAGCGTCAGGTCCGCGCCGTCTTTGCCCGCGCGCGGGAGCACGCCACCGAGGGCAAGCCGGTGATCGTCTTCTTCGACGAGATGGACTCCCTTTTCCGCACCCGCGGATCCGGGGTCAGCTCCGACGTGGAGAACACCATCGTCCCGCAGCTGCTCAGCGAGATCGACGGTGTCGAGGGAATCGACAATGTCATCATCATCGGCGCCTCGAACCGGGAGGACATGATCGACCCGGCGATCCTGCGGCCCGGGCGGCTCGACGTGAAGATCAAGTTGGAACGCCCCACACGTGAGGGTGCCGCGGAGATCTTCGCCAAGCACCTCACGGAGCAGACCCCCTTGCACCCCGATGCTCCCGGCCTGCCGGGCTTGATCGAGGTGGCCTGCGAGGAGGTCTACGGGCGCACCGCCCGCAACGAATTCCTGGAGGTGACCTATGTCAGTGGCGCCAAGGAGACGCTCTGGTTCGGTGACTTCGCCTCCGGGGCGATGATCCGCAACATCGTCGACCGGGCCAAGAAGGCGGCCATCAAGGACGAGCTTTCTGGAGGCCCTGGGGGAGTGTCGGTGGCGGGGATCATCGCCGCCTGCCGGGCCGAGTACGAGGAGAACGAGGACCTGCCGAACACCTCCGATCCCGAAGACTGGGCGCGGATCAGCGGACGCCGCGGCGAGCGGATCGTCTTCATGCGCAGCCTGGTGGGAAGTCGGTCAGCGGCCCACTGAGGCTGCGGCGGGGTCCTCAGACGCCCGAGAGCTTCTTGCGGAAGAGCAGGCGCCAGCCGATCAGGAAGAGCGCCAGAGTGGTGGCGGTGACGATGATGAAGGCCGTCGCCGCGGTGCTGCCCGTGGCCACGCGCAGGCTGAGCCCGCCCACCACGGTGATGAGCCAGACGAAGACGCCGGCCGCCAGCCCACCCACGGGGCGGCGCCGCAGCAGCAGGATGGCCCAGGCCACCAGGCACGCCACCAGGAAGGGCGCCGAAACGGGCAGCAACCTGTCGAGCAGGTTTCCGTCGTGGCTCAGCACCCCCATGATCGAGAAGACGACGACGAGGACGAGGTCAACGGCCATGACTACCTGCTTGCTCATGCTGCGGAGTCTAGTCGCTTGATTCGGCCGTGTTCACGACGAGTGACACTGACAGACCGGCGTGGGGGGCGGTCGAGCTCTGCTCGGTGTGGAAATGTGGGGTGAATTGTTGTGGTGGTTCGGGTCCGGGGTGGTGATTTGGGGGCTAGCATCTGTGCTGTCGGATGGATCCGGGGCGAAGGCCCGTTCTACAACTCGTTGTCGTCGCGTGTGGGGGCGTTTGGTCAGCGGTGGTCGGTGACGGCCGGTCAGGATGTGGGGTTGGAGATCGGCACGGGTGAGGTGTTGTTCCGGGCCCCGTCGGGTTTCCGGGTCACGCTGAAGAACTCGACCACGAATGCGAACGTGTTCACGAATGTGTCGTTCAGGGCGAAGGTGACCAAGGAGTCTGATGGGTCGTACAAGTTGGTGGCCAGTGGGTCGCGGACCACGTTCGTGTTCGACTCGGCTGGCACGTTGACCCGGATCACTGACCGTAACGGGGTGGGGTTGACCTACCGTTACGAGACGGCGCCGAATGGGGTGCAGCGGGTTGCGAGTGTGACTGATGCGGCGGGCCGGGTGACGAGTTATGGTTATGACTCGTCGAACCGGATCATCTCGATCACGGATTCGGCGTCGCGGGTGGTGAAGTATGGCTATGACGCGGCGGGCCGGTTGGTGCATGTGATCGACCCGGCGGGTTTCCAGGTGAATTACAGCTATGACGCAGCGGGTCGGTTGTGCCGGATCGCGACGGCGCGGGGCGTGACGGTGGATGTGGCCTATGACACGACCGGGCGGGTGACGGGGGTGTCGCGCTACCAGTACCTGCAGGGTGGTGGGGCGAAGCAGACCACGAGTTTTGCCTACGCCAGTGGGTCGACGGTGGTGACCAATCCGGCCGGTCACACGTCGACCCACACGATTGATGGGCAGGGCCGGGTGACGAAGGTCGTGGACGCGCTGGGGGTGACGAGGAACACGACCTGGACGACGAGTTCGATGGTGGCTTCCAGTTTCGAGACGGTCTCCACGGTCGCGACCAAGTTCGAGTGGGACAGCAACAACAACCCGACCAAGGTGTCACTGCCGACCGGTGCGACGAGCTCGGCGACCTACGCGTCGGGGGCGTGTGGGGCGGGGACCACGTCGGGTACGGCGACGGATCTGCAGCAGTGCGGCAGTGATGATGCGGGCAATGACACTGCCTATTCCTATGATGCGGTCGGCAACCAGTTGTCGGCCACGGATGTGAGCAGTAGTGCGACCGGTGGGGCGAAGGTCACCAAGACCTATGCCAAGCCGGGCAGCACGGACAGCGCCACGAATTGTTCGAGTTTCGCGGGGCAGTTGTGTTCGGTGACTGATGGCAATGGGCATGTCACCCGCTACCTGTATGACGTTGATGGGAACATGGTCAAGGTGATCCCGCCGGCGCCGTTGGGGGCGGTGACCTACACCTATGACTCGTTGGGTCGGGTCGCGGCGGTCGCGAAGGGTACTGGGGTGACGAACCTGTACTCCTATGACGTGAATGATCGGTTCGTGAAGGGCGTCTACGGTGCGACGAATGCCGGGCCAGAGACGACGCAGTATCGGGTCCATGACGGTGATGGGAACCTGACCAGTATTGATGCGCAGACGTTTGTCTATGACGGGCAGAACCGGTTGGAGAAGACCACTGACCAGGCGGGCAAGACTCGTTGGCGCGGTTTTGACGCGGCCGGCAACGTCACTGTCATGGCGGACGAGAACAATGTGATGACCAGGTACACCTACAACGCTGGCGGGCAGGTGACGTCGGCGGCGTGGCAGGGTAAGCCGTGCCCGTTGGCGGGCACCGCGAATGCGAACCTGCCCACGGGGTGTGTGAAGTTCGGCTACAACTCGTCCGGGCGGCTGTATGTGACGGTCTATCCGGGCAACATGACCACGAACACCACGTGGGACACTGCCGGGCGGATGACCAGTGTGAAGACCGCCCGGGCCGGCACCACGCCGCAGACGATGCTGCACCAGAGCTACAGCTATGGAGGTTCGGGCACGGCGGACCGGGTGAACCTGGTCTCGATGACTGATCACACGGGCGACTTCGTCCCGGCCGGTGCGGTGACCACCTACGGCTACGATTCGCTGCGGCGGCTGACCTCGGCGGTCGAGAAGAACGGCACCGCCACCCATGCCTCGTTCGGCTACACCTATGACAAGGCCGGTAACCGGTTGACTGCGGCCCTGTCCGGAACCCTCGGGGGTCCGACTGCCGGGACCCGGACGTTCACCTACAACGCTGCCGACCAGCTCGCCACGGTCAACGGCTCGTCTGCGGGGATCGGGTTCGATGCCAATGGTGACGAGACCGCGAATCCCGGCTGGCCCGCGGGTGGGGTGCAGCCCCGCAGCAATGTGAAGACCACCGCGATCGGGGATGTGGCGACCATGACTCGCGCCGACACGGGGGACGTGTTCAACTTCACCAACGCTCAGGTGTTGCCCACCGGCACCCGGAACCTGACCTGGTCCCACGGTATCGATCACACCTGGAACCCTGCCGGGATCGATTCGGTGACCAACCCGATCGGTACCGGGGTGATGAAGATGTTCACCCTGCCCAACGGTCAGGTCCTGGGCTATGAGCTCGACGGGGTGATGGAGTATCTCCACAAGGACCGTCTCGGGTCGGTGTTGGCGATGACCAACGATGCTGGTGGTAAGGAGGCCTACTACCGCTACGATCCCTACGGTCAGCCGCGTAGCTACTACCGGTGGAGCCTCACCGCGAAGGCCAACACCCTGATGTATGCAGGGCTGCACCGTGACTACTCCACCGGCCTGATCCGCATGGGCGCGCGCTGGTACGACCCCACCCAGGGCCGCTTCACCCAAGCCGACCCCTCCGGACAAGAAACCCACCCCTACCTGTACGCAGCAGGTAACCCAGTTAATCTCTCCGATCCCTCTGGTCTTGTCACTATCTGGGGAGAAGCGGCTCGCACTGTTGGCACAGTGGGCAGTGCAGTTATTGGAGCCTCATGCGGCAAGGTGATTCTTGCTTGCACAGCTGCTGGCGGGGCGGTGGGAGCAGCAAGCGGAGCTGTTGGTGCAGCGCTTGATGGTGAGAGCGTCCTCGAAGGGGCGCTGACGGGGGGATTGCAAGGCGCTGTCGGTGGATATACTGGCGCCAGGATTGCCAGATATTTTAAGAATAATGGCATCAAGGCAGTCGATGAGGAGTGATCATGAATGATTCAGATTTTCATGGATTCGATAAGAATTTATTAGTATTCGGTGGGCGCCTAATCGGGTTTATTTGTCTAGCGGCCGTGGTGTTTGGGATAGTCACTGGTGAGCCTTTCGTTTGGGGGGGAGTGGCTATTCTCTTCATAGGGATATCTGCATTCGCTTTCTCGATGGCGCTCCGTCGATCAATGTCGAATCCTAATGACGTGTAGTGAGGTTCTCTCACCCGGATCTTCGCATGTGAGTAGCGATCACGAGGGCTGAGCGGACGATGGCGGTGATTCGCCAAGGGTCGAGGGTGACCTTCTGCAAGGCGCGGAAAGTGCTTGAGGATCGCGTTGGCTCGTTCTGCGGGGGCTCGCAGTTGGGTGATGAGGCGGTTACGGGTGGCGGTGCCCGGTGCCAGGTAGTGGCCCTTGACCGGGTGGAGGATGCCGATCCCTGTTCCTTGGTAGCCCTTGTCCGTGAGTGTCTTCAGCCCTTGGGCTGCGGCTGGGTAGAGCGCTGGCAGGACGTGTTGTCGGGCGGCGGTGAGGTCATGCGTGCTGCCGGGGGACACCGGCGAGGTCCAGATCGGGAAACCGGAGCTGTCGGTGAGGACTTGGATGTTCCGTCCGTGACGGTGGTGTTTTCCTGAGTACCGGGCATCGGTGCTTTTCCCTTCTCCGGTGGGGGTGTGGACGGCTGTGGTGGCGATCAGCGTGCCATCCAGACAGACGAAGCCAGCTCCGGCGGCCCGTTGGCCATCCAGGGCCTCCTGCAGGTCGGGGGCGTGGTCGGCGACTACGTCGAGGGCCTCGTGGAGGTAGCGGTAGCAGGTGGCCTGGGACAGGCCGTGATCACGGGCCAAGCGGTGGATGGGGGTGGCGTCGAGCATCCATCGGCACACCATCACGGCTTGGGTCCAGCAGGACTTGGCGCGCTGCCATGGGCGCTGGTCATGTCGGCGACGCTGGGCCGACAGCCACCCGGCGCACGATGGTCTCGGGAAGGTCGAGGATGGCACGATAGGACAGCATGCGGGCTCGGTTCTGATACGGGGACGGTGTCTTGGCAGAAACCGATCCTGCACCACCCGACCCGCATGCACCCACCCGAGTCGACCATCACCCCTTGCCAGAGCATCACTGCCGATGTTCTACAGGCAGCCCTGATGAGAAAACCTCACTGATTTACTCTCGTTTAGAGTGTTGCTTCCTGTTCTTTTGCATTCCTCACTTTTTAAGTTGGAGCCAATTTGGATGAGTGGATTTGAGTGTTGTGTCTATGGGAAACGTCCCTGCCCTGCGCATGTTAAGGCGTTGGCGGCCTGTGAGTCGCCCTGAGTTTCGTGGAGGGTGGGTTATGTCGCGTCGGCGGTTGGTGGAATTCTATCCAGGCTCTGAGGAAAGGTCTCGCAGTGGGTATCACTAAGAAGGATAAAGTAATCGGCGGCATCGCGATGATGCTAGGAGCAGGCATATATTGCTTTGGGACCTTCGGTCGTGACCGTTCCTTGGGGAGTGGATTGCATTCTCCTTCATTGGAGCAATCGGTATTTTGGGATTTGTCCTCAATATTCGCGCTCTGCGAGATCGGCTGTAGGGTTATCTGGCTCTTCACGATCCGGGGTGTAGGCCGGTGGTGAGGACTTTGGGCGTGGATGGGCGCGAGGGCTGTGGTCCGGCCGTGTCGCATGTCATAGGGTGAGGGCACTGCGATCATGCAGAGCGACCCGGAGGCGTTCAGGGCGGCCGAAGATCCCTTCGGTGGGGCTGTTGCTGGAGCTGGTGTGGTCCAAAGAAGGCGAGGACGTCATCGTGGCGCTAGGTCAGTGTCCCGTTCGACTTTGTGACCTCGACCAGAACCTGGGCCCACGGCCAGGACGTGTCGTGGAACCCGGCCGGGATGAACTCGCTGAGCAACATGTTCGGCGAGGGTGTGATGAAGTTGTTCATCCTGCCGAACGGGCAGGTGCTGGGTTATGACCTGGGCGGGGTGATGGAGTACTTCCACAAGGACCGTCTCGGGTCGGTGTTGGCGATGACCAACGATGCTGGTGGTAAGGAGGCCTACTACCGTTACGACCCTTACGGCCAGCCGCGTAGCTACTACCGGTGGAGTCCCACCGCGAAGGCCAACACCCTGATGTATGTCGGGGCGCCCCGCGACACCGCCACCGGCCTGATCCGGATGGGCGCCCGCTGGTACGACCCCACCCAGGGCCGCTTCACCAGCGCAGACCCCTCCGGACAAGAACAACACTCCTACCTCTACGCCGCAGGTAACCCCATCAACAACACCGACCCCACTGGGTTGCGGATCTTCTGGGGCGGCTTGGCTTACACGATGGGACTTGGAGCTTTGGACTTCGGCGTGACAACGGGTGTTACGAGTATCATCAGTAGTGCATTTGGTCTCGGAGTCGTTGGAACTGCGGCTGTGGGGATAGGGGTATTCGTTGTTGCCACTGCTGCCGTATATACGTTGGATTACTATTGGAACCCGTTCTAGGGGAGGTTGAATGAAAAGCAAAGATAGTAGCCACGTCAAGATATTAAGGCTTCTATCGGTCGGATTCCTTTCGCTGGCTGTCCTTCTTTTTTTGATTACATTCCTTTTTGGTGGCGACTCGATCTAGTGCGGCGTGCCGTTAGTTCTTGAATGGTTGTGGTTTGGGAGAATTGGTCATGGCCAATTCTCCTGCCCCGGCGCTGGGTCTTCGTGAGGGTGATCGTGAACGTCTGGAGTCGTTGACGCGG
>NZ_JBQKKT010000018.1:0-58785 GCF_052116585.1 Luteococcus sp. Sow4_B9
GGGCGACGGATCGTTATCGGCTGTATGCTCTTCGCGGTGGGTGGTGCGGTGGCCCGGGCACTGGTGGGCGCCGCGTGGTACCAGAAGCAGGGGCTCACGCTGGAGAATCCGGAAACGGTCTACATCAAGATGGGCCAGATCCTCTTCCACCCCCTCGTCGCCGGTTTCATGCTGGCCGCGGTGCTCGCCGCCATCATGTCGACGGTCTCCAGCCAGCTGCTGGTCACGTCATCGGCCTTGGTGGAGGACATCTACAAGGCCCTCAACCGCGACGAGAAGCCCGACGCCCACTATGTGCTGATGGGCCGTCTGGCGGTGCTCGCCGTCGCGGTGCTGGCGGCCGTGATGGCGTGGACCCAGAACGACACGATCCTGGCGCTGGTGGCCTTCGCCTGGGCCGGTTTCGGCGCCTCCTTCGGCCCCGTGGTGCTGCTCAGCCTGTTCTGGCGCAAGCTCTCCGCCTGGGGCGCCCTGGCCTCGATGGCCACGGGTGCCCTGGTGGTTGCCTGGTTTGGCAATGTGGAAGGTGGCCCGGGCCGCATCTTCGACGTGTACGAGATCCTGCCCGGCTTCGCCGCGGCCCTGCTGGTGGGCTGGCTGGTGAGCCTTGCCACCTACCGCGAGGACCCCGAGGTCCAGGACGAGTTC
Organism: Luteococcus sp. Sow4_B9; assembly: GCF_052116585.1. Lineage (NCBI taxonomy): Bacteria > Bacillati > Actinomycetota > Actinomycetes > Propionibacteriales > Propionibacteriaceae > Luteococcus > Luteococcus sp. Sow4_B9. Next base: position 649 of record NZ_JBQKKT010000018.1, read on the forward strand.
AGCCAGACCCTGCACGCCGTCGCCCACGCCTACGACTGAGGTGGTTCCGGGCGGAGTGCTCAAGGCTCTCGCCCCACCCCGCGTGAGTTCCGGGCCCCCGCGTGGTTTCCAGCCCCTGACCCAACCCCGCGTGGGTTCTTGCGCCCCCGACCCCACCCCGCGTGGGTTCCAACACCCCGCGTGCGCTACACCACACGCGTAACCCACCAACCCACGCGGACTCCATCTGGGGGCCAGCGAGACCAGACCAGTGAGACCGGGGCCGCTGGGCACCCCTGAGCGCCCCTGAGCGCCCACCCCGCCGACCAGCTCCCTCCACCCAGGGGAGACAATGGGCCCATCACCAAGGAGGAGTCCATGATCGTCGCCACGCCCACCACCGCCGACGGGCAGACCGCAGCCGCTTGGGGCCGAGCCCACTGGATTGGCCTGGCCGATGTTCGTGCCGGCGCCGAAGGGCCAGAGGTGATTGCCTGGCAGATCCACGAGGTGGCCTGGGACGAGTCGCACGACGCCGGCACCCATGGTTCGCACCATGCCCGCATCGTCCGCTTTCTCAAGGAACACCAGGTCCAGGCGATCGTCGTCGACCACATGGGCGAAGGCATGCAGCGGGTGGTCCGCAACATGCAGATCCCACTTCTGCCTGCCACTCCCGGGGACGCGCAGGCCTCAATCGTCGACGCGGTGACGACGGCCGTCGGCTGACTGGCCGAGCAAGCCCACCCGGCCCACCACTGCGACGAGGGTGCCGATCCCGCACTGGGATCGGCACCCTCGTGGCGCACGGGGAAAGGATCAGGGCTTGTCGCGCCCGTCCTGCTTGCGCAGCACGTCCATCATCGGCGGCACCTCGCTGACGGGGTGTTCCACCTCCCACTCCACGTCGCCGAGGTGTTCGACGTCGCGGAAGCGGGTCTCCTGCTTGTAGACCATGCGGTTGATCAGGAAGGTGATGACACCCAGCACGATGCCCACCAGCAGCAGCCAGCCGGCGACCTTGTAGTCGCTGTTGGCACGGCCCGACAGCGGGCTCGCCAGGAAGGCGGCGCTGATGGCACCCAGCACGGCCATGATCGTCGGGGTGGTGAAGTGCTTGACGTCCTTGCGGTCCTTGCGCAGCACCAGCACGGCGATGTTCACCACGGTGAAGACGCACAGCAGCAGCAGTGCCGTGGTGCCGCCGAGGGCGGTCAGGTTGCTGAACCAGACCAGTCCCAGCGCGAGCAGCGTGGTGAAGACGATCGCGATATAGGGGGTGCGGCCGCGCTGGCTCACCTTGCCGAGCGAGCGGGGCAGGACGCCCTCGTGGGCGAGGCCGTAGAGCAGGCGGGAGGCCATCAGCATGTTCAGCAGGGCGGTGTTGGAGACGGCGAACATGGTGATCGCGGCAAAGACGCCGGTCGGGAAGTTGGGGGCGCCCACCTGCACCACCTGCAGCAGCGGGGTGGAGCCCTCGCCGAGCTTCTCGGGGGTCACCAGCGAGACCGACGTGATGGCCACGAGCACGTAGACGATGCCGGTCAGGCCCAGGCCCAGCAGCAGGATCTTGGGGAAGGTGTTGACCGGGTCCTTGGTCTCCTCGGCCATGTTCACGGAGTCCTCGAAGCCCACCATGGCGAAGAAGGCCAGGGCGGTGGCGGCCGTGACGGCTCCGAAGGCCGTCTTGCCCTCCGCGACGTTCACCTCGGTGAGGCGGCTGAAGTCGGCCTGGCCCTGGAACATCGCCCACAGGCCCACCAGGATCACGATCAGCAGACCGGACAACTCGATGCAGGTCAGCACCACGTTCAGCTTGACCGATTCACTCACGCCGCGCAGCGTCACCAGCATCAGCAGCAGGAGGAAGCCGCCGGCAATCAGCTTGAGTTCCATGCCGTGTTCGTCCACATTCCAGCCGAAGACGGCCACCAGGTTGCCGGCGAAGGCCTTGGAGGCGGAGGCCGACGAGGTGAGGCCGGAACACATCACGGTGAACGCGACGATGAAGGTGAAGAAGTGGCTCTTGAACGCACGCTGCGTGTACAGGGCCGCACCAGCTGCCTGCGGATACTTGGTGACCAGTTCGAGGTAGCTGAAGGCGGTCAGCAGCGCCACGATGAAGGCGCACAGGAAGGGCAGCCAGACGATGCCGCCCACCTGGGCGGCGACCTTGCCGGTGAGGGCGTAGACGCCGGTGCCCAGGATGTCGCCCATGATGAACAGGAGCAGCAGGCCGGGGCCCAGCACGCGCTTCAGGGAGGGCTCGGATCCTCGGCCTGGCGCATCGATCTCGGGTGAAGTCATGCGCTTACTTTCAGGCCAGCGGTCCCCAATGTCCACCCTGTTTGCATGATGGACGGCCGCAGTTCACCCCTTTGGGTGGGGTACCGATCAGAGGCTCAGGTGGTCAACCAGGGCTTCCATCCACGCATCGCACCGGGCCACCTGGCCCAGTTCGATGAACTCGTCGGCCTTGTGGGCCTGCTGGATGTCACCCGGGCCGCACACGACTGCGGGAATCCCGCCCCTGGAGAACTGGCCGGCCTCGGTGGCGTAGGCCTCCTTGTTCTCGCTGGCGATCCCGCCGAGCATCGTCGCCAGTTCGACGACGTACTCGTCGGCTGCCGTGTCCAGCCCCGGAGCCATGGCGTCGACGACCACCTCGACGTCGGCATCGGGATGTTCGGCCTGCATCCGGGAGCGCAGGTCGTCGCAGACCTCCCGCAGACGGCCCAACAGTTCATCGGGGTCATTGCCCGGCACCGTGCGGAATTCCAGGACCAGCTCGGCCCGTCCGGGGACGATGTTGCCGGCCGTGCCCCCGCTGAAGCGGTTCACCCCGCCGGTGGAGTGGCTGATCGGGTAGGCCTCGTCGAAGGGTCCGTTGGCCTTCCAGCCGTCGACGATCGTGCGCCACCAGGCCACGAGTTCCGCCGCGTACTCCACCGCATTGACACCGTGAGTGGTCAGCGACGAGTGGGACTCGACGCCGGTGAAGACAACGGTGGCGTAGCAGACGGACTTGTGGGCGCGAACCACCTTCATCAGGGTCGGCTCACCGATCACGGCAGCACGAGGGGCCAGACCGAGCTCGTGGATCTGCGCGACGATGTCGTCGCCACCCTTGCAGCCCACTTCCTCGTCGTAGCTGAGGGCGTAGTGCACCGGTTCCGCCAGGCGCGCTGCGGTCAGGGCGGGCAGGATGTGCAGGGCGGATCCCAGGAATCCCTTCATGTCCACAGCGCCGCGGGCGTACAGGCGGCCGTCGCGCACCTCGGGCTCGAAGGGATTGCTGGTCCACTGCTGACCGTCCACCGGCACCACGTCGGTGTGACCACTCAGCACGACGCCACCCGAGGTGCGCCCGTCGTCGGCCGGGACCGTTGCCACGAGGCCCTGCTTGAGACCGTCGGGCGAGTCGAACAGATGCGGCTCGATGCCGAACCTGCGGAACTCGTCGGCCACCAGGGCCACGAGTTCGCGGTTGCTGTCGCGGCTCGTGGTGTCAACCCGGCACAGTCGGGTGGTCCATTCGAGGCTGGCGGGGAGCTGGTCGTGGGTCATGGCTCCATTCTGTCCGGTCCGGCCAAGCGACGGCCGCCGCACGGAGCCCCACACACCGGTTCGAGGAAAACCCAAGATGAACTACCGACCAAGGCTCGACCATTCGTGGACATTTCTCTGGTCAGGGCGCGGCGGACCGTCTACATTGATGCTCGACGGCCCCTCCCCCAAGGCACCACCGTCGTTCCCCCATCACGAGTACTGCCACTGCAATCGTTGGGGTGACAACCATGGGGAACCAGCCACGAGTCCATGCCGAGAGCGGCCAAGAGGCCCCGGCCCTGCGCCGTCAGGCCATGCCGTCCGACTCGCCCGGCATGTTGACCAAGGTCCTGCGCTGGCTGAAGGAGAAGCCCGGCACCCCTCCCGCGTCATCGACGACCCAGCGGACCACCGACTCCCGAGACCACAGTGCGTGGCAGCGTCCGGTCGCGGTGCGTCGAACCACGGCTGCGACGCCGAAGCCGCAGCCACGTCCACTGGCAGGAGCCACCGGGGGCACACGTGCAGGAGCCACCAGCTCCCCGCGCACCCCCGCAGCCCCTGACCGGGTCCGCACCGTGGAGGCCGCCCGCACCGGCGCAGCCCTCGCCGCCGGCGGCGCCAGCCCCACCCGGACGCCCGAGTACCTGCTGGACGACGGCTTCCGACCCGAGGAGATCACCTGGCCCGGCGCAACGATCTGGCGTGACCGCTCCGAGAGCGACCGCATCTCGTCTCCCGTGGATCGTGGACAGGCCAGCCCGCGTCGCCCCGTCATCAGTGGCAACGAGCGCAATGGGCGTGCCCCGGAGCGGTCGGCGGCCCATGCGGCGCGCGTGGGTGCTACCTCCGCGCGGCAGGTCACGGGGGCTCGCCGACAGCCCGCGGAGCAGCCGCGGGTGACGGCCGCTCGGCCGCGTCGCGGAAGCTCGATCGAACACTTCCCGGCCGAGGTTGCCCGTCCCCGTCGCGCCATCTGAGACCTGACGAACCGCGGCCCGCTAGGGTCACGGCATGGATGTCCCGCTGCCCAGCCAGGTGCAGCAGATCTGTGCGTCCTTCACCCATGCGCTGAACCACAGCTCCGAGGACCTCCTGGAGGGGCTGTACCTGCGCGGTGGTCTCACCTGGGGCGAGTTCTTCCCCTCCTCGGACGTCGACTTCACGGCGGTTCTGTCCCGCAGGCCGGGACGACATGACCTGGAGGCGCTGGAGGCTGCGCACACGCAGATCTGGTTCGAGTTCCCGGACCATGACTTCGACGGGCACCACGTGCTCCTGGATGACCTGCGACGCCCACCGGCCGAGTGCCCGCCGGTGCCGTGCGCCCATGCGGGCAGCTTCCGGGTCTCCTCCCACCAGGACGTCAACCCCGTCTCGTGGGCAGAAGTCGCGCAACGGGGCATCCGGGTGGCCGGACGCGATCCGCGGGTGCTGGGGATCGACGATGATCCGCAACGGCTGTAGGAGTACACGACGCAGAACCTGGCCACGTACTGGGCACGCACGGCGCTGGAATTGCGGCTCGGCTGGCTGGTGGCGGGCCGCCGGGATGACCTGGTGGCGTGGTCGGTGCTGGGGGTGGCCCGGCTGCACCACCTGTTGGCGACGGGGCGGATGGCCTCCAAGAGCGAGGCCGGACGCTATGTGGCCAACCAGCTGGACGAGCAGTGGCGCCCCATTGGGCTGGAGGCGCTGCGGGCCCGGGAGCGCCCTGACGAACCCTCGCGCTACCGCTCCGCGAATCTTCGCGGGCGTGACGTGCGCGACTTCGTCGCCTGGTGTGTGGCCGACGGCGCCCGGTTGGCCGAGGAGACCCCGCGTTGGAAGGACCGTCATGGTTGAGATGGATGCCGATGAGTTCGAGGAACTCGCCGCCGAGGCCCTGGAGGAGATTCCCGACGAGCTGATGGCACTGCTCGACAATTGCCTGCTGATCGTCGAGGACCGCAATGAGGACGAACCCGAGATCCTGGGGCTCTACGAGGGTGTCCCCCTGACGGAACGCGATGGCGGCTACTCGGCGGTGCTGCCGGACCGGATCTTCGTCTACCGGCTGCCCACCCTGGAGATGTGCGAGAGCCGCGAGGAGGTGGCGGACGAGGTGCTCACCACCGTGGTGCACGAGCTGGCCCACTTCTTCGGCATCGACGATGACCGGCTGCACGCGCTGGGTTGGGACTGACCTGCTCCGCGACGGCGCCCCGTCCCGCCATACTGGCGGTATGGATGCACAACGACTCGCCGAGGTCACCGGCCGTTCGATCGACGAATGGGTCCAGCTGCTCGACGGGCTGGAATGCCGAGAGCTCGACCACACCGCCACGGCCCGCCTGGTTCCCGACCAGCTCCCGGACACGGTGGAGAACAAGGGCTGGTGGGCCCAGTCGGTCACCGTGGAGTACGAGAAGGCGATCGGTCGACGCGTCGTGGGCCAGACCTGTGAGGGCGACTTCCAGGTGTCGGTGAGCAAGACCTGGCACGGCACGCGCGAGGAGGCGCTGGACGCCTGGGTTCAGGTCACGAGCCCGATGGCCGAGTTCGGCGGCGTCGCGGTGGAGCAGGAGCCCACCCGCACGCAGACCGAGAAGTGGAGCCGCTGGCGCGCGCAGCTGGCCGACGGGAGCCGCGTGGTGGCCGAGGCCTACGACCGCCCGCGCCCGGACATGACGAAGCCCGCCAGAGCTGCCTTCGCCGTCACACACCAGAAGCTGGCATCGACGCACGAGGTGGAGCGCTGGCGGGCCGTCTGGAAGAGCCTGATCGGCCAGATGGGCTGATCATAAGCGCCAGATGGGGTGGTCAGAAGCGGTTGTCACCGTCCAGCTTGTCGGCGAACTTCTCGGCATTGCGCTCGAAGTCATCGGCGGCATTGTCCACCTTCACGCCGAAGGTGCGCTTGTCCTCCGCCTTGTCCAGGACGGTCGCGATGACCTCCTTGACCTTGGTGACCACGCCGGTGGCCTTGCCCTTGGTCTTGTCCTCGATCATCTGGGCGGCCTTCTCGACGGTGCTGTCGATCTTCTCGCGGTTCTTGTGCACGGCCTCGCCCGCCTTGCTGGCGGCATCGTCGGCAGCCTGCTTGGCCTTGGCTGCGGCCTCCTTGGCCTTCTCCTGCGCCTCGCTGGTGCTGGCCTTGGCCTTGTTGGCGCGCTCCTGCGCCGAAGCCTTGGCGGACTCGGCCTTCTCCTGGGCAGCGGCCTTGGCAGCATCGGCCTGCGCCTTGGCCTTCTCGGCAGCCTCGGCGGCCTTGGCCTTGGCGGCATCCGTGCGGTTGGCGTCGTGGTTGCTCTCGGTCATGGTCGACTCCTGCTCTGGTCCGTGATCGTGTGGCCGCGGTGGCCTACATTTCAACGGTAGGGGTGAGCGACGTCGAGGGCCAGAGTCTGCACGAAGCCCACAGCGAACAGGGCCCACATGGGGCGGGGCCCACAGCGAACAGGCCCACATGGGGCGGGGCCCACAGCGAACAGGGCCCACATGGGGCGGGAAGCCACCATGCGTGGTCCACCCGGCGCGGAGCCGGGCGCACGCCGCTGCCAGACTTGCCCCATGACGATTGCTGCCCCGCTTGACACGCCGCTGCACCGGCCACGCGACTGGTGGCGCGACGCCGTCGTGCTGCAGATCTACCCGCGCAGCTTCGCCGATTCCACTGGGGACGGGATCGGAGACCTGCCGGGCATCACCAGCAGGATCGGGCACCTGGCACAGCTGGGGGTCGACGCGGTCTGGTTGTCGCCCTTCTACCCCTCGCAGCTCGCTGACGGCGGCTACGACGTGGATGACCACCGCGCGGTGGATCCCAGACTCGGCACCCTCGAGGACTTCGACGAGATGGTTGCCACCCTGCACCGCCATGGCATCGGCGTGATCGTGGACCTGGTGCCCAACCACTCGTCGGACCGGCACCGCTGGTTCCGCGAGGCTCTGGCGGCCCCCAAGGGCTCACCGGCCCGGGAGCGCTACATCTTCCGCGACGGGACGGTTGGCGGCAGCGAGCCGCCCAATGACTGGCAGAGTCTGTTCGGCGGATCGGCCTGGCAGCCGGTGGGCGATGGGCAGTGGTACCTGCACCTGTTCGCCCCGGAACAGCCCGACCTGAACTGGCAGCATCCCGAGGTCCGGGCCGACTTCGAGCAGACCCTTCGCTTCTGGTCGGACCGGGGCGTGGACGGTTTTCGCGTCGACGTGGCGCACTCGCTGACCAAGGACCTCTCGCAACCGTGGGAGCCGTGGGCGACGGTGCAGGACTTCGTGCGGACCGATGGTTCCCATCCGTGGTTCGACCGGGACGAGCTGATGGAGGTCTACCGCAATTGGCGCACCATCTTCGATTCCTACGACCCGCCCCGGTTCGCCGTTGCGGAGGCGGCGGTGCATCCGTCGCGCCGCGGGCGCTATGCCCAGCCGGAGACGCTGGGCCAGGCCTTCAACTTCTCAATGCAGGAGTGTGACTGGCGCGCGGGCGACTTCCGGAGGGTGATCGACGATGCCCTGGCGGACATGGCGGCGACGGGCGCCAGCACCACCTGGCTGCTGGGCTGCCATGACACTCCGAGGGTGGCGAGCCGGTTCGGCCTGCCCCTGACCCCCGAGCCGCGGGTGCACGTGGATCCCGCCTTTCCCGGCGAACCTGCCTTCCGGCATGACAGCCAGTGGCTGGCCCGGCAGTGGCTGCTGGCCGACGGGAAGGAACCGCCGCTCGACGTCGAGCTGGGGGTGCGGCGAGCCCGCGCGGCGGTGCTGGTGGAACTGGCGCTGCCCGGGTGCACCTATGTCTATCAGGGCGACGAACTGGGCCTGCCCGAGGTGGCCGACCTGCCGCGCGAGGTGCTCACCGACCCGATGCTGGGCCGTTCCTCCAAGGAGAAGGGCCGCGACGGCTGCCGGGTGCCGCTGCCCTGGAACAGGGAGCGGACCGCACTGGGCGGCAGTTCCTTCGGTTTTGGCTCCGGCGGCGCCCACCTGCCACAGCCAGAGGTCTTCGGGGAACTCAGTGTGGAGGCGCAGCAGGAGGATCCGCGCTCCACCCTGAGCCTCTACCGCGAGGCACTGGCGCGACGTCGGGAGCTGCGGGAGATGGTGGCACAGGCACCGATGCGTTGGGTGGATTCCCAGCCCGACGTGCTGCACTTCGCCCGGGGGCCGTGGCACTGCGCGACGAACTTCGGGGAGGGGGAGATCCCGCTGCCGCAGCTGGGCGCCGAGCCGGCACGGATGGCGGTGGCCAGTTGGCCGGATGTGCGGCAGACGCTGCCGCCGGCAACCACCGTCTGGTTCCTGGACGAGTGAGACCAGGGGAACCCGATGGCCCCTCCCGCGTCAGCGGACCCGGAAGTCCTGCATCCCCTCGGGCCGGGCAGCCCGGGTCTGTACCTCGTCCACCGTGGCGAACCGCGGACCCTGCCGACACCAGTCCAGGAAGGACTCCACATCGGCTGCGGGCCCCTCGGCCCAGAACTCGACCTGGCCGCTGGGCAGGTTCCTGACCCACCCCGTCACGCCCAGACCTTCCGCCTCCTGAACGGCGCTCCAGCGGAAGCCGACGCCCTGCACCCGTCCATGGACGGTTCCTGTCACCGCGATCATCACTCCATCGTGCCCCATGCGAAGCTGTCCGGGAGGTGAAGGTTTCCTGTACTCCACTTTCAGGAAACCGTGTGGTGGCAGGAATGTCATCCAACCGACAATGAACGATCCATCTCCAGCCATCACTTGTCTGGTTGAATTGTCCCGTTGGGTGGATCCCCCGAGCACACCCAACATCGTCAGCCCCGTCGCAATCCCTGGACCCCCGACCAGCCGCGACGGGGCTGACTGCTCTCTCCGACGGAACCTCGCCACGCGAGAACATCCTTGGCACGCGAGGCACGGGCTGATGCCCGGTTCGCCGCCGGTCGCGGCGCGCGTGACATCACCATCATGTCGATGACGGGACGTTCGTCGTGAGGCACCATTGGCCGCACTGGGTTTTCGTTTACGATTTCCGCATGAGCGAGGACACGTTCGACGAGGCCAAGATCCAGGCGTGGGCAGACGAGGCGGAGGCCGGCTACGACGTCGGGGCCCTTCGCCACCGCGGACGGGGACGCCCGGGCCGAGGTGCCGAGCCGATGCAGGTGGTTGCCGTGCGGTTGAGCGCTGACGAGATCGCGGCCCTCGATGCCCTGGCAGCACGGGACCAGGTGAGCCGCTCGGAGGCGATCCGCCGGGTCTTGGCCCGGTCCGCGGCATGAAGGTCCATCCGAGCGCGCGAAAGCACGGCATCAGCGATGAGGACGCGATCCAGGCAGCCGACTGGCCGCAGTGGATCGAGCCCTTGGACGATGAAGACTGGCCGCACCGCGAATTGAGACTGGGGTTCGACAACCAGGGTCGGCTGCTGGAAACGGTCGTTCTCGTGTTCGAGAGCGGCAACGAGCTGGTCATCCATGCGATGCCAGCACGAAAGCAGTACTGGGAACTCTTGCCCTGAACATCCGAAACTGCCGCGAGTGGTCAGGCGGAAAAGCTGCTGATGGAGGCCGTCAGCATGTGTTGGGCGCTGCCGAACTCCGTGAACTCGGCGCTGCCCACAAACCCGAGACGTGCAGCCAGTGCCAAAGCCTTTTGGTTCGACGCTTGGGTGACCACCAGTAGAGGCTCGTCGCCCTGGACCTCCGCAGCGACTCGCGCCAACAGGTTCCGACAGGCCACTTCCGCAATCCCTTGTCCCCAAGCATCAGGCAGGAGGACATACGACAGCTCCAGCTCTCCACCTTCAGGGCGGACATGCCCGGGCCGATCTTGGTTACGTCGATCCACCATGACCGTGCCGAGCATCCGGTCACGGCGGGCATCGGCGATGATCTGGGCCCATCGGCGACGCCCGCACCGCGCCCCCGCGAGACTTGCCACAGCCAGTGGCCACGCGGTGGTCTTTGGCTTCGGTCCGCCCAGGTGCCTGCGGACGCGGTCATCGGTGAACAGCTGGACCATGCGAGCGACGTCGCCCACTCGACCGTTGCGCAACCGGATCTCCGGTGAAGTCATGGCTCGACCCTAGACAACCCAGCCCCCGAGGTAAGCACATCTGTCGCATCGGGATCCAGAAGTTCTACCGCGCTCGATTCCAGTGCGACGGCATGTGCAGCCCCGCCGGCAGACGCGTGCTCTCACTGCCCCGCGCTGCGTCGACCTGCTGCTGGGTCAGGAAGATCGCACCCCGCAGGTCCGCCCCTGACAGGTCGGCGTCACGTAGGTCGGCCCCCAGAAGGTCGGTGCGCTCGAAGGTTGCACCTCGTAGGTCGGCCGCGATCAGCAGGGCACTGCGCAGGCAGTGGCGGTCAAGACGTGCCTTGCGCAGGTTGCTGCCCATCAGCTGCGCGCGAGGCTGGAAGCGCCTGGACCGGGGTGTGGGGAGGCGGTGGGACTCACTGATCGCGACGAGCACAGGCCCCACTCGACTGCGTAGCCCGGCGATGTCTGCCGACGCGACCTGGTCAGCGGGGGCGGCGACGAGCTGCTGCAGCTCCACCACCAGGACATCGACGTCCTGGGCGAGTGGGCCATCTGCCAGCTCGCGGGCCTCAGTGAGCAGGCGCAGCATCTCCATGAGGTGGCGCATGCTGGCGAAAGCCGTGAACATCGCGCCGGCGGTCTCGGGTCCTTCGCGCCAGTCAGCGACACCACCGAATGTGACCTGAGTGATCTGTTGGCCTGCCCCGAAGCAGTCGAACACGGTGCAGGCCGGCCAGCCCTCCTCGCGCAGCCGCGGATGGATCTGGCACCGGTTGTCGCCCTGCAAGTGGTTGCAGGGCGTCCCTGCGGGGATGTCCGCACCGAACCCGCCGGCCTTGGTCCTGGTGAGGGCCACACAACACAGGCCGACACACTGCGAACAATCACCTACGAAGTCGACGGTTGTCCCCCCTTGATGGTGCCGGTTGTTGCGCATTCCCCGCTTCAGTCTCTCCCGCCCGGGCCGATGGTCCGGGGTAGCGCACGGCAATTGAACGTACACCCGCCGGTCGAGCGCAGATGGCTCGAGTCAGTCCGTAACCAGCGTCAGTGCGTGACCAGGGTCAGTTCCGAGCTGTACCCAGCCGTGAAGCGCATCATGCCCCCAACGGGGAAGGTGATGAGCGGGTTGGTGTGCCCGAAGTCGACATTGGCCAGCACCGGCTTGCCAGCCAACGACGGGATCGTGGCCACAATGGCCTCGAGGTCGTCGCGGCCCATGGCGCTGGCCTGTTGGAATCGCCCGATGACCAGCCCCTGGACCGTCTCGGCTCCGGGCTGCTGCATGAGCGAGTTGAGGTCGCGCCGGAACTCGGTGGCGTTGCTGATCTCGTCGTCCTCCACCATCAGGACCGCGTCCGGGAGCGAGGGCATCCACGCAGTGCCCTGCAGGAGGTTGAGGGTGCAGAGGTTCCCTCCGACGATGCGCCCGTGAGCCTCGCCGGGCTGCAGTGCCCACCAACCCTCGGCCGGGATCGTGGTGCGGTGGTCCTGGTCGAGGAACCATGCATCATCGGTGAACCAGCCGGTGGGCGTGATCTGCACCGGCTCGTCACCCATGGGCGCTTGGCAGAACCAGTCGCGGGTCTGTTCGCCCAGCTCGCGCATCCCGAAGGTGGACCAGTGCGGACCGTAGTACGTCACGAGTCCGGTCGTCGCCGTGATGGCGTTCTGCAGGGCGGTGATGTCGGAGAATCCACACAGGATCTTTGGATTCGCGGCGATGAGGTCGAAGTCGAGGTGTGGGAGCAGTTCGTTGCTGTTCGCGCCGCCGAACCCAACAGGCCCGGATCCATGCGGATCCGGGCCTGCTCTGCAGCGTCCTGCACTGCTTCATTCGGGGGGAGGAAGCGGGATGGAGAGGAGGATCAGGCCTGCTTGATGGCGGAGATCTCGAACTCGAGCACGATCTTCTCGCTCACCAGCACGCCGCCGGTGTCCAGGGCGGCATTCCAGGTGAGGCCGAAGTCGCGACGGTTGACCTCGGTCTTGCCCTCGAAGCCGATGCGCTCGTTGCCGAAGGGGTCGGTGGCCGCGCCGGTGAACTCGAAGGGCACGGTGACGCTCTTGGTGACGTCCTTGATGGTCAGGTCACCGGTGATCTCGACGGAGTCGGCGTCGGTGACCTCAACCTTGGTGGAGGTGAAGGTGATGGTGGGGAACTTCTCCGCGTCGAAGAAGTCGCCGCTGACCAGGTGGCCGTCACGGTCGCCATTGCGGGTGTCGATCGAGGCAACCTGCATGGTCACGTTCACGCTGCTGGCGTCGGGGTTCTGGCCGTCGACGGTCGCGAGACCCTCGAACTCCTTGACGCTGCCACGGACCTTGGTGATCATCGCGTGGCGGGCCACGAAGCCCACGGTGCTGTGGGTGGGATCGAGGGCGTAGGTGCCCTTGAGGCTCGTCATGTCGGTCATCTGGTTCTCCTCTGGAAGTCTTGGCTGGCCGGGCCTGCCGGTCAGGGGTGGTTGGGATGTCCAACAGGAGCAATCATGGCACATCATGATTGAAGTTTCAATATCTTTTCCTGAAGATCCGCCCTTGGCCTTGCCCATGCGGGCTTGGGTAGGCCCCACTGCATACAGTGAGCAGGGTCAGCCCCGAAAGGTCACCCATGCGCCTCCCCCAGCCGTCCGCTCCTCTCGCCCGCCTCGTCGCCCCCGCCCTCGCCCTGGCCTTGGTTGCCACCGGCCTGGTCCTGCTGCCCAGCCAGGCCGCCCCCGACGAGGAAACCGACCGTTGGATCGTGCGCTACGACAGCCCCCGATCCGCCCGCAGCATCCAGGCGGCGTCCACGCGGGGCGGCGGCCGGATCAAGCACCAGTTCTCCACGGCCTTCCCCGGAATGGCAGTGGAGATGACCCCCCGCAATGCCGCCGCGCTGCGTGGCATGAAGGGCGTCGTGAGCGTCACCCCGGACCACCGCATGCGCGCCGCCGACGTCCAGGACATCCCGCCCGCGGGCCTGGACCGAATCGACCAGGTGACTTCCCGGGGAACCCGGAGCTACACATCGACACGCAATGGATCGGGCGTGCGGGCCTATGTGGTGGATTCCGGCCTCAACCTGGGCCACACCGACTTCACTGGACGCATCATCGAGGGGCCCAATCTGGTCAACCAGGGTGACCGACCAACCGACTGCTCAGGTCACGGCACCCACGTCGCGGGAATCCTGGCGGGCACCCGCTTCGGCGTCGCCAAGCGCACCACGGTGACCCCCATCAAGGTGCTCGACTGCGACGGCGGCGGCTACGCGTCCGACACCATCGCCGCCCTCGAGTGGGTGGTGAAGGACCACGCCGCGGGACGCCCGGCGGTACTCAACCTGAGTCTGGCCGGCCCCGTCAGCCCCGAGCTCACCAGCGCGGTGAACTCCGTGATCGCCGACGGCGTCACCGTGGTGGCCGCCGCCGGCAATGCCGACCCCGGCAGCGCCCCCACCTCCGCCTGCAACTTCGGCCCCGCCAATGTGCCCGGCGTCCTGACCGTGGCCAACTCCACGACCTTCGACCAGCAGTCCCCCACCAGCAATTTCGGCAGCTGCGTTGACCTCTACGCCCCGGGCACCGGAATCCGCTCGGCGTGGATCGGCGGCGCCAGCGCCACCGCCACCGACGACGGCACCTCCATGGCCACCCCGCACGTGGCGGGCGCGGCCGCACTGCTGCTCCAGGCGCGCCCCACCTGGACCCCTGCGCAGGTGCACAGCCAGATCGTCAGCCAGTCGCTGGCCAATCGCATCAGCAACCCGTCGCCCGGCACACCCAACCGCCTGCTGCACACACTCAGCCCCATCACCCCTGGCCAGATCGAACACGTCGGGCGGCCCGGCATCAGCGGCACGCCCACCGTGGGGAGCCGCCTGAGCGCAACCCCCGGTACATGGGGCAATGGTCGCGTGACCCTGCGGGGCCAGTGGTACCGGGTGAGCAGCACGGGAACGCGTACCGCGATCACGGGGGCCACCGGCACCAGCCTGGTCCTCAGCACGGCGGACCGCGGCCAGCGAGTGCAGTACACGGTCACCGCAAGCAAGGTGAACTACGCGAACAAGCAGGCGTCTTCACCGCTGACCAGCGTCGTATCTTGACATCGAGAATATTTGCCGTTCAGCAAAACCCCTTGCCAAACAGAGATTTTCGCTCCAATGCGTGATCCTGGACGGTCCACCGGCGCAACCCACCCATTTCCTGTACTGTTCGGACGCGCTAATGTGAGCGCATCCGCTGGCAACGTCCGCCAGCGAGCTGTGTCACCACACTGACCACTCGACCGGAGCCTCCGGGACTCCGTTCAAGGAGGAACCGTCCATGACTGATCTTGCGACCTTCGCAATCGGCGACAAGAAGGTAGAGCTTCCCTATGTGGAGGCCACCCAGGGCAACAACGGCCACGACATCGTGAAGCTGCTGGCCCAGACCGGCGACACCACCTACGACCAGGGCTTCTCCAGCACGGCTTCGTGCAAGTCTGCCATCACCTTCATCGACGGCGATGCGGGCGTCCTGCAGTACCGCGGCTACCCGATTGAGCAGCTGGCCGAGAAGTCCTCCTTCCTGGAGACCGCCTACCTGGTGATCTACGGCGAACTCCCGACGGCCGAGCAGCTGGCCACCTTCGAGAGCCGCATCACCCAGAACATGATCATCGACGAGCGGATGCGCGACTTCTTCCGTTGCTTCCCGCGTCGTTCGCACCCGATGCCCGTCCTCGCCGCCGGCATCATGGGCCTGAGCACCTTCAACTCGGAGACCACCGGCCTGGATCCGGAGTCGGTCGAGGAGGCCACCATCCGCCTGATGGCCAAGGTCCCGACGCTCGCCGCCTACGGCTACAAGAACTCGATCGGCCGTCCCACCCTGTACCCGGACAGCTCGCTCAGCTACATCGAGAACTTCGAGCGCATGAGCTTCGGCAGCCCCAGCGAGCCCTACGAGATCGACGACGCCATCACCCGCGCCCTCGAGGTGCTGCTGATCCTGCACGTCGACCACGAGCAGAACTGCTCCACCTCCACCGTGCGCCTGGTCGGCTCCTCGCAGGCCAACATATACGCCTCGGTCGCCTCCGGTGTGAACGCCCTCTCCGGCCCCCTGCACGGCGGCGCCAACCAGGAAGTCCTGGAGATGCTGCAGCAGATCAAGGACTCCGGCATGAGCGTGCAGGAGTTCGTGAACAAGGTGAAGAACAAGGAGTCCGGCATCAAGCTGATGGGCTTCGGACACCGCATCTACAAGAACTACGATCCGCGTGCCAACATCATCAAGAAGCACGCCGACGAGGTGCTGAAGCTGAAGGAGGGTCGCCGCGACCTGCTGGACATCGCCCAGGAGCTCGAGCAGACCGCCCTCAACGACGACTACTTCCAGAGCCGCAAGCTCTACCCGAACGTCGACTTCTACTCGGGCCTGATCTACGAAGCCATGGGCTTCCCGGTGAACATGTTCACCGTGCTGTTCGCCATCGGCCGTCTGCCCGGATGGATCGCCCAGTGGCGCGAGCAGAACAGCGACAAGAGCACCAAGATCGGCCGCCCGCGCCAGATCTACGTCGGCCAGACCAAGCGCGACTACGTCGCCATGGACCAGCGCTGACCGTCAGCACGCTGAACACCACAGCGTCGCCCTCACCGCCCTGCGCGGTTCTGCTCGACGCACCGCGGGAAGGCCCCGTCGGCACCAGCCGGCGGGGCCTTCCCGTGTCCACATCCCCCCCGTGTCCAAATCCCCCTGGGGCCTAGTCCTCCTGCGGTTGAATCCACTTCGGGCCGCCGCACCGTAGTCTGACCCCATGTCGGTGACCGCTCTGCTTGCCTGGGGATGTGCCGTCGCCGGAGCCCTGATGTTGCTACCGGCCGGCATCGAGCACACCTGTGACCGACGCTGGCTGCGGGCCGTGCTGGCCGCCCAGTCCCTGCTCCCCGTGGGCCTGCGGCCGCTCGTGGTGGCCGCACTGGGCCCCTGTGAGCTGGCACTGGCCGGCATCGTGCTGGTCGGTCTGGGACTGGTGCCGTTCACCACCATCGGCATCTCTGCCCTGCTGCTGGCCGTGGCATCCCTGGCCGCGCTCTATCTGGTCTTCGCCGTCCACACGGCCGTGGTGATGCGCCGCAGTCCCGGAGCGCCCTGCGGCTGCGGCGGTGGCGACGAGCCGGCCAGCCTGCCCGTCGTGGTGCGCGGGCTGCTGATCGGGCTGGGGAGCGCCTGGTGCCTGCTCCAGCCGCCGCCCGCCTCGTGGGCGTGGCTTGCCCTGACGGCGATGGCCGGTGCCCTGCTGGGCGCAGTCGGTTGGCTCATGCCTCGACTGGCCCGGCAGTGACACCGGCCATCATCCTGCGGCCTCCTCCCAGCGGGAGGTGGCTCGATGCGCGACGGGTTGCTCAGCCCAGCGCCGCCATCCCGATCCAGATGGCGCTGGAGGCGAACATCAACAACAGGGCCGTCTGCAGCTTGCGCTGGTGGCGCCCCCAGGCGAAGTCCCATCCGCCGTCCGAGTCGTAGGAGAGGTTCATCAGGGTCATCAGGGATCTGCCCAGCCCGAATCCCACGCCGGCGAGCACGGCCGTCAGTGGGGTGGAGAACAGGGCGATCATGGGTACCAGGAGATACGGCAGGGAGCTGGTGACATAGGTGCGCACACCCGTGCCCATCTCGTAGCCGAACTCGAAGGGACCGAGAACCGGGCCGTGCCGGAAGACGCTCTCGGGCACCAGCCGGGCATTCTGTGGCATCGGGAACGAGACGACGCCCAGCTCACGCAGGGCCATCACCACGAACCAGACCGCCATCAGGCCCAGCCAGACAGGTACCGGGGCCACGATGCGCACCAGCGAACCGACCACCAGCAGCACCGCTGCCGAGAGGAGTCCGCCAGCCACCAGGCCAACGCAGAAGGAGTACTTGGAAATGCCTCGCCAGACCGACGAGCTCAGCACCATGGCCGAGTTGCGGGATCAAGTGCTCCCGCTGACTGCATAGCCAGCACAGGCAGCCATCGACAGCCAGGCCGAGGCGACCACCGCGGGAGTCGGGCCCAGGGTGAGCCCGGCAACCAATGTGGCCAGCACGACCGCGGCCATCAGCGCGACGCCCACCGCGGGGTGGAAGATACGCTTCGGCTGCTCGAGGACGATGGGAAGGGTCACGGCGCGGATCAGACCTTCGCGCGGCAGATCGCCAGGTAGGTGCGGGAGTAGTACCAGTAGCTAGGAATCGTGACGCGGCCGTCGGAGCACCGGTAGGTGACGCCGTTGACGGTCCAACGCCAGGCATTCTTCATGTTGGTGGTGCCGCACGTGGTGGAGATCGGACGGTAGGTCTGGCGGTAGCTGTCCGTGCCCGTGCGGTACCAGCCGCTGGCGTCGCAGAAGACACTGCCGATGAAGGTGCCGCCGAAGCAGGCGCCGGGCTCGTTGACGTAGATGCCGACGTTGTCCTTGTCCTCGGGATAGCCGTTCGGGTAGGCATCCTTGCAGTCATTGGCGTCGAAGCCGGTCAGCCCGGTGGGGCTGGTCTCGGCGGCGGCCCGCGAGGCGCCGGCCAGGTTCAGGGCACCGGTGCCGAGGGCGACGGCGGACAGGGTGACGCCCTTCAGAACGGTACGGCGACGCACCACCTGGTCGATCTCGGTCAGGGTGACGCCCTCACCGGACGTGGCGGGCGCGTCCAGATCGGGGATGGTGTTCAGGTCCAGGGTCAGGACTGCTCCTTGGCAATGTGAGCCGCGCCGAGCTTCCAGGCGGCCAGGGTCTGTTCGAGTTCATTGGATGTGGTGGGCATGGCCAGGTCCTCGACCCGCCCGTCGGGCTGGACGCAGAGGAGCACGGGCGGCGAGAGGTGTGCCACCTGCTTCCACGCGTCGTCGTCGGTGATGATCTGCAGACCCACCGGAAGGTGGCTCCAGGCATCACCGCCTTCATAGGTGAGCAGCGCGGGGCGCACGGCGAACTCGTCGGCGCGCTCGGCCAGCTCGTGGGCCAACATCTGGCACAGCGGACATCCGCTGGTGGCAGCCAGGACCAGTCGACGACCCTCGGTGGAGCCGAAGGCGGCGGGAAGTCGGATGTCGTCCGGGGCAACCGGCGTCACCTGCTGCCAACCCATGGTCTCGAGCTGGCCACGCAGCAACTTCACCTCACGCATCACCGCGGCGAGCGCGAAGAAGAGGAAGAGGATGACGCCCCAGGTCAGCACCCACAGTGCGGCTGTGGTGCTCATGGCGTCAGTCCTTCTGCCAGGCGAGCTCGATGCTGTCGAGCCACGGGGCCAGGTCGGCGTCCTTCTGGTCCTCCTGGACCGGGCCGGGCATGACCTCACCCAGAGCCGAACGGAAGCCGATGGTGTACGCGAAGTCGCGCGGGCGGCCCTTGCCGCGGCCGGGCAGCGGACGACGCCAGACCTCGCCACCACGGCCCTTCTTGGCGCCGCGGCCCTTGGGCTTGTTGGCCTTGGCGTGGGCCGGGCCGACGCAGTCGACGGAGTCCAGCGTGTCGTTGACCAGCATGACGTTCTCGTTCATCTGGGTCAGCAGGGTGGCATTGCTGGGGCGCACGACGAGACCCTCGGTCATGTCGGCGATCTCCAGCACGCTGAACAGGCCGGCGATGGTGTTCTCGCTGGGAGCCGGGCCGCTGAAGACGGTCATCAGCTCGTGGTAGTCGCCGATGAGGGTGGCGATGCTGGCGTCGCCCTCGGCCGAGGTGGCCAGGCGCACCTCATGGCGGCCGACCTTCAGCGCCTTGGCGGTGGTGGACTTCAGGATGTGACGGCAGGCGTCGTCGTGGAAACCGCGCGTGCCGATCTGGAAGGCACGGCCGTACTTGGAACCGGCGAAGCGGACCCCGGCCACCTCGCTGGACAGCTTCTTCTGGTCCCACTCGACGGTCAGGACGTGGCCGCTTGGCGCGCGGCGAACGAATGTGTTGGACAAGACTTCCCCCGATGGTTTTGGACTCAAGGGGGCCTTGTCTGCAGCGAGCAGGGTACCCCCGTACCTGATTCGTGCTGTGAGGAATATCGCAGGACTGGGGGAAGCTTTGTCACCCCCCCTGGGTGAACTCCCCGTGAATGCCAGCTGCGGATCTCCCAAAGTTGATCAGGAGGCCTTCAGTGAGGCGTCGAATTTGATCAGGACCCCGGGATCCGGCTGGCACCATCCTGACCAAGCGCCCCCGCAGGGGCGCGCTTCAGCCATCGGCGATCAGCCCCACCGGAGGGTTCTGCCGTGGGCGATCAGCCCTTCCCACTGCTGCAGCGTCTTCCAACACTGGAGTCATGAACCAGTTCACTGAGCAGGAGATCGACACCATCCGTCGCGGCGCCATGGGTGCCGTCGCCCTCGTCTCGCAGGCAGAGCCGGGCTTCTTCGCCACCTTCAAGGAGTCGATGGCGGCCTCCAAGGCCCTCGCCGACGCCCCCGAGGAGTTCAAGAAGCTGATGACCGGCGGCATGGTCATGCCCCCGAAGGCCAGCAGCAAGGAGGAGATGGCCACCAAGCTTCTCGACGAGCTGCGCCAGGCCGTCCAGGTGGCCGGCAAGGACGCCCCCACCCTGGAGGCCCTGCGCTCCTATGTCTCGGCCGCAAGCCAGGAGGTCGCCGGCGCCGCCAAGGGCGTCTCCGACGAGGAGCGCCGCGTGATCGAGCAGGTCAACGGAATCCTGGGCCAGACCCCCGGCACGCAGACCCCCGGCACGCAGACCCCCGGCACGGAGGCTGCCGCCACCGATGCCCCGGCCGCTCCTGCCCAGCAGCCTGCTCCGCAGACCGGTCAGGTCTCCGAGGCTCCCGCCAGCGGCACGCCCCAGGCCCAGCCCGGTGGCGCCGACGACCTGAAGTGGCCCACCGCCTGATCCACACCCCCGGCGATCCCGATCGCTGGATCCTCGACATGCAGGACGACCCCGACCAGATGGTCGGGGTCGTCCTGCATGTCGGGAGGATGCGTCCCGTCGGTCAGCCGTCGGGCCGATCAGCGGAAGGCACCGACGCCGGTGATCTTCTTGCCCAGGATCAGCGACTGCACGCTCTCCGTGCCCTCGAAGGTGTGCATGGACTCGATGTCGGCCATGTGACGCATGACGTGGTTCTCCAGCAGGATTCCTGAGCCGCCCAGCATGTCGCGTGCCTCGGCGGCGATCCGTCGGGCGGCGCGGGTGTTGTGCAGCTTGGCCATCGATCCGTGCTGTGGCACCACCTCTCCGGCGGCCTCCAGCTCGGCCAGACGACGGCAGTACATGGCCATCGCCGTGAGCTGGGCCAGCATGTCCACCAGGCGCTGCTGGATGAGCTGGAAGCTGATCAGCGGCTTGCCGAACTGCTGACGCTCTGTCGCGTGGGCCAGAGCCGCCTCATAACAGGCAATCGCGCTGCCGAGCGCCATCCAGGCGATGCCGGATCGGGTGCGCTGGAGCACCTGACTGGTGGCGCGGAAGGAGGTTGCCCCCGGCAGGCGGTTGGCCTCGGGGATGCGCATGTCGGTCATGGTGATCAGGGCCTGCGGGATGCAGCGCATGGAGACCTTGCCCATGATGGTCTCCGCCTCGTAGCCGGGAGTGTCCTGCGGCACGATGAAGCCACCCACCTCACCGTCGTCCATCCGGGCCCAGATCACGGTCACGTCGCCCACGGAGCCGTTGCCGATCCAGCGCTTCCGGCCGTTCAGCACCCACTCGTCACCCTCGCGACGGGCGGTGGTGGACAGCGCCACCGAGTCCGAGCCGTGGTCGGGCTCCGTCAGGCCGAAGGCGGCGAGCTTCTCGCACCGTGCGATGGGGCCGAGCCATTCGTCCTTCTGCTCCTGGGAGCCGTGCTGGTGGATCGATCGCAGCGCCAGTCCGCCCTGGACGGCGATCACGGTGCCCATCGAGGCGTCGGCCCGCGCCACCTCCATCATCACCAGCCCGGCCGCCAGGGGCGACATCTGCTGCTGACCGGGGACGTCGAGCCCGTCGCTGATCAGGTCGAGCTCACCCAGACGCTTGACCAGGTGCATGGGGTATTCGGCGCGTTCCCAATACTCGTTGATCTGCGGCGTCACCTCGGCACCGTAGGCGCGCGCCCGGTCCCAGATCTCGCGATCCTCGCCCTGGACGTCGCCAAAGACACGGAAGAAGTCGGTGCTGTCGCCGAACGCTGCTTCGTTCATCGTGGAGTCTCCTCACGCATGGGAATGACCCGATCGCTCCGAAGATCCCCAATGATCCAGACGACCTACGAATGGCCATTCGTTGTCTTGCTGCAAACACTGTCACGCGAATTGAATCGGCGTCAATGGACGAGTATCCAGCCCAAGAAGTCGAGCAGCACGATGCCACCGTCGGCGCATCAGACCACCGACGGTGACGGTCGTCGTCCGAGGCCAGGGGTCTTCCCCCTGGCCTCGGACCTGCGGGGGGAACTCAGGCGAAGGCGCCCACACCGGTGATCTTCTTGCCCAGGATCAGCGACTGCATGGTGTCGGTGCCCTCGAAGGTGTGCACCGCCTCGATGTCGCTGCGGTGGCGCACCACATGGTTCTCCAGCAGGATGCCCGAACCGCCCAGCATGTCGCGGGCCTCCGAAGCCACCCGGCGAGCGGCGCGAGTGTTGTGCACCTTGGCCATGGAGACCTGCTGCTCGATCAGCTTCCCGGAGGCCTGCAGCTGTGCAAGGCGACGGCAGAACAGGGCCATCGCCGTGACCTCCTGCAGCATGTCCACCAGACGCTGCTGGATCAGCTGGAAGTTCACCAGCGCACGACCTGTCGGTTGACGTGCCGGCCGCCACGCAGGGATGGGAATCGTCAGGCTGTCAAACGGCTGGTGCCGAAGTCCGGCTCGGTGGCGGCGCGCACGCGCTCGAGGCTGACGCCCGGCGCCAGCTCCAGCAGCTCGAGCCCGTCCGGTGTCACCTCGAAGACGGCGAGATTGGTGATCACCAGGTCCACGGCGGACAGCGCCGTCAGCGGGAAGCTGCACTCCTTGAGGATGCGTGGGGCGTCGGTGTCCACGACGGTGGGCTCCATGATGGCGATGACCCGGCGGGCACCCTTGACCAGGTCCATCGCCCCGCCCATGCCATTGGACTTCATACCCGGGATGATCCAGTTGGCGATCTCGCCCTTCTCGCTCACCTGCAGGGCACCCAGCACGGCCGTGTCGATGTGCTTGCCGCGGATCATGTCGAAACTGCGCATGGAGTCAAAAGTGGAACCACCCTTGGCGATGGTGGTGGTGAACTTTCCGGCGTTGACGATGTCCGCATCCACCTCCTCCGGCAGCGGCGAGGGTCCGGTCTTCAGCAGACCGTTCTCCGAGTGAAAGATGACCTCAAGGTCCTTGGGCAGGTAGTCGGGAATCATGGTGGGCAGTCCGATGCCCAGGTTGACATAGGAACCGTCGGCCAGCTCCTGCACCGCGCGGGCTGCGATGCCGGCACGCGTCCACCCGGCGGGTTCCCCGTCGGCACCCAGCGCCAGGAGCGGCTCGGTGGGGGCCTCGTCGCCCTAGGGTGAGCGGGTGACGACGCGCTCCAGCACCTTCTCCCGCGCCTTCTTCGGGCTTGAGCGCCACGACGCGGTCCACGAAGATGCCCTGCAGCTGGATCTCTCCGGGCTCCAGCTCGCCCACCTCGACGAGCTCCTCCACCTCCGCCACGGTGACCTTGCCGCACATGCCGACCACCGGGTTGAAGTTCTCGGCCGTGTAGCGGAACTTCAGGTTGCCCTCACGGTCTCCCTTCCAGGCGTGGACCAGGGAGAAGTCGGTGACGATGGCCTCCTCCATCACGCACAGCTCCTCCTTGCCGTCCACCATGAAGGTGCGCGTCTCCTTGGGTTCGCTGACCAGGACGACATTGCCCTCACCGTCGTAGCGCATCGGCATCCCACCGTCGGAGACGGGCGTGCCGGCGCCCGACGGGGTCCAGAAGGCGGGGATGCCCGCGCCACCGGCGCGCATCCGCTCCACCAGGGAACCCTGCGGGATCAGCTCCACCTCCATCTCGCCGGCTAGGTACTGGCGCTCGACGGACTTGGCGTAGCCCACGAATGATCCGCAGAAGCGCTTGACCAGTCCGGCCTTCACGGCACGGGACAGCCCCAGGGCAATCTGGTCCAGTTCCGTGCCCGGGTTGTTGGAATAGGCCGTGAGTCCCCCCACGCCCTTCTCGATGATTCCCTCGATGAGCGCCGCAGGTGCGCCGCAGGTGCCAAAGCCACCCACCGCCACGGACATTCCTTCTTCCAGCCCCTCGAGTGCTTCGGAAATTGATGAAACGACCTTGTCTACCATCTGTGATCCTTGTCCCGGTGCACTACTTGACGTCCGCGTCGACGCCTACGATTTCGCTTTACGAATGATTATTCGTTTTCGCGGCTTTCGTGGAAAAGCCAATGGGCCAGATCGAGTGTCAATGGAAAATTGTGATGGCTGTCACAGCGTTTTCGCGGTCGGCTGTCCGTCCGAAGGGCCACCCCACAGACCTCCGGCAACGGCCATCCAGAGCACAGCAGTCAGGGCTGGCCGACACCCAGCATGCGCAGCGCCTGATTCGCGTAGCGGTCGCTCAATTCGTCCAGCGTGTAGCGGCGGTCGGGCTGGAACCACACGGAGACCCCCGTCGCCATGTCGATCATGAAGTAGGCATTGATCTTCGGGTCGTCCGAGTGGAAGACGCCCCGTCCGATCCCGTCGTCGACGATCTGCACCCAGCGGCGAACGTAGTCGCGGCACGCCTGACGGGCCCGCCCGGCCCACGGCTCCTCCAGGCTCATCACCTCGCGATTGGAGACTCGCACGTCTGGGGCATGACGGGCGTGGATCTGGACGTGCACGTCCATCGCCACCCTGATCCGCTCCACCGGATCATCCAACCCGGCCAGCCGCTCGTCATGCTCCTGGATCAAGCGCTCCATGCCCAGCACGCAGATCTCGCCGAGGAGTTCCTGCTTGGACGAACAGTGGTTGTAGAGGCTCGAGGCCCGCATGCCGATCCGGCGGGCGATGTCCTCCATGCTCGTGCCCCAGTAGCCACGTTGGTCGAAGAGGGTCACGGCGGCCGCGATGATCTCGGCTCGACGACTGGTCACGACCATGGAAGACCTCCTGTGGGTGGTGGAGCCCGTGGAGGGGCTGCTGCATCCCCATCGGAGCAGTTTGCAGCAGTCCCTCCACGGAAACACGCCGGTCAGCGCACCGGTTGTGGATCACTTCTTGAGCGGCTTGCGGGTGCGCGCCATGTGCTCGGCCCGCGCCGCGCTCCCCGGATGGCACAGCGCCTCGAGCCCGTGGTCGGGCTCCAGCTGGCTGCCTGCCGGGTGATCGTGGCCGGCTCCGGTGCGGTGTAGCCCCCGGCCAGCGAGCGGGCCAGCTCCAGGGCGCTGGAGACGACATGGTCCAGCGAGAGGCAGATCTGGTCCGCCGGAGCGAGCAGCCCCCGGCCTTCCAATTCGAAGGCCCCCTGCACGTGCGCCGCGGCGGCGATCAGGTCGAAGGCCGAGCGCACCGGCTCGTCCAGACCGGCCTCCGTCATCAGCCGCACGGCATGGGTGGCACCACCCCAACAGGGATACAGGCCGACGTTCAGCTCCGGGAAGCCCAACGCGGCCTCGGCGTGGACGACCCTGGCAGCGCAGGCAAGCGCCAGCTCCGCACCACCACCCAGGGCAAGGCCCCGGAAGGCACCCACCACCGGGAAGGGGGCAAAGCGCAGACCGAGCATGGTGTCGGCCCCGCGCCGCAGGAAGGGGCGGGCGGCCTCTCGGTCCCCCTGCTGCGCCAGTCGGGTCAGGGTGGACAGGTCTGCTCCCGCGCTGAAAGCCTTCACATTGTCGGAGGCGATCAGCAGGGAGCTCAGACCCCACTCCTGCCACCGCTCGAGGATCTGCTCGACGGCCTCGAAGACACCATCGGTCAGGGAGTTCATCGGTGTGCGCAAGGTGAGCAGGCAGGTCCCCCGGTCGTCGATGCGATGGACCGCGGCATCGGTCGATTCGTGCAGCACCGTGCCCTGGCGCACCAGCTCGGCGACGGTGAGCACGCCCTCCCGGGCAGGCAGCTCGCGCAGGCTGCCGTCGCTGCCCAGCACGTGCTCCGCGTCGGGGAAGAAACCTCCCACCTCGACGGCCTTGGCGAGCAGCTCGGGAACCTGGGTGCCCTCGGCGGTCAGGCGCTCGACGATCCATTCCAGGCCCACCTGGTCGGCCAGGGCGAAGGGGCCCTTGGCCCAGCCATAGCCGAGCACCATGGCCTGGTCGATGTCGTCGACGGTCTCGGCGATCTCCTCGGCCACCTCGCAGCAGTAGAGCACCAGCTCGGAGAAGACCTTCCAGGCATAGCGTCCTGCGGGACTGTCGGTCTCCATCACCGCACGGGCGCCCTTGGCGGCCAGGGCGGCGTCATCGCCCACCTGCTTGGGCCGGTACTCGAAGTCGTCGGTGACCACCTCGTCGCGCCCGCGGTAGAAGCCCGACGGCCCACTGCGCCCGGTGAGTCCACGTTCCACCAGCCCCGTGAGCACCGGGTTCGCGGCGAAGGCGTAGCGGTGGCAACGATCCGTCTGCGGCAGGGTGGCGTGCAGGCTGTTGAGGATCGGCCCGAGCACCTGCAGGCCGATGTAGTCGAGCAGACCGAAGATGCCGGTGCGCGGCACCCCGAAGGGCTTGGAGAAGACCGCGTCGGCGAGCTCGGGGGCGATGCCCTGATCGAGCGCGAGCTGCGCCCCGGACTCCAGCCAGAAGTTGCCCACCCGGTTGGCGATGAAGCCGGGGGTGTCACGGCAGGTCAGCGCGACCTTGCCCAGCTGCTGCTCGATGACGGTGCGGATCCGCTGCATCACGTCGTCGCGGGTGCGCTCCCCCTGCACGACCTCCACCAGCCGCATCACCCGAGGCGGGTTGAAGAAGTGGGTGATCAGGAAGTACTCGGCCATCTCGTCCATCGTCGAGGCGAGCTCGGACAGCGGGATGGTGGAGGTGTTCGACGAGACGATCGAGTCGGCCCGGCGGTGGGCGGCGATCTTCGCGTAGATGTCGGCCTTGACGGCCGGGTCCTCGAAGACGGCCTCGACGATCCATTCGGCCTCGGCGAGGCGGGCGAGGTCGTCGTCGGTGTTCAGCGCCTCGACGCGCTGCGCGAAGTCGGCTTGCATGAAGCCGCGACGCTTGACCTGCAGCTCGATGCCCTTGCGGGCGCGGGCGGAGCGCGCCTCGTGGTCGTCACCCTCGGAGGGGACGTCGAAGAGCAGCACCTTGATGCCAGCATTGGCCATGTGGGCGGCGATGCCCGAGCCCATGGAGCCGGCTCCGATGACGGCGGCGGTGGTGACGGCTTGGTCGACCTGGGGAACGAGCTGGCTCATCGGACGGCCTCCAGCACCACGGCGATGCCCTGACCGCCACCGATGCACATGGTCACCAGGCCATAGCGGCCACCGTGCGCCTGCAGGTGGTACATCGTCTTGGTGGCGAGGATCGCGCCGGTCGCGCCCACCGGGTGCCCGAGGGCGATGGCACCGCCGTCGGGATTGGTCTTCTCGGGATCCAGGTGCAGGGCGTCCTGCACGGCCAGGGCCTGTGCGGCGAAGGCCTCATTGGACTCGATGACGTCCATGTCGTCCAGCGAGAGACCGGCCTTGGCCAGTGCCAGCGGAACGGCCTCGACGGGGCCGATGCCCATGATCTCCGGCGGCACTCCGGCGATGCCCCAGCCGGCCACGCGGGCCAGCGGGGTGAGCCCGTGCTTCTCGACGGCCTCGCCCGAGGCCATCACCAGCGCGGCGGAGGCGTCATTGATGCCCGAGGAGTTGCCGGCAGTGACGGTGCCGTCCTTCGCGAAGACGGGCTTGAGCTGCGCCAGCTTCTCCAGGCTGCTGGGGCGGGGATGCTCGTCCACCTCGAAGCTGACGGTCTCGCGCTTGGCCTTCACGTCGATGCCGACGATCTGCTCGGCGAAGCGCCCCTCGGCGATCGCGGCGGCGGCGCGCTGCTGGGACTGCAGGGCGAACTCGTCCTGGCGTTCACGCGAGATGCCGTACTTCTGGGCGACATTCTCGGCGGTGACACCCATCGCATAGCCGTTGAAGGGGCAGGAGAGCGCCCCCGTCAGCCAGTCGTAGACGACGCCGTCGCCCATCGGCCGGCCGGCACGCATGCCGGGCAGGGAGTAGGGGGCCTGGCTCATCATCTCCAGACCGCCGACCAGCGCCGTGCTGGCGTCGCCCGTGAGGATTGCCTGGGCTCCGGAGGCGATGGCCTGCAGGCCGGAGCCACACAGGCGGTTGACATTGGCGGCGGTGGACGAGACGCGCATTCCGGCGCCGAGCGCCACGACGCGCGACGAGTGGCAGTCCTTGCCGGTGGTGGGGAGGATCTGGGTGTAGTAGCAGGTGTCGATCACCTCGGGATCGATCTTGGCGCGTTCCACGGCTGCCGTGGCCACCGTCGTACCGAGCACCGTTGCCTCGGTCTTCGACAGTGAACCCTGGAAGCTGCCGATCGCAGATCGTGCTCCGGAGACGAGATAGATGTCGGTCACGGTTCTTTCCCGTCGGTGCAAAAGACCCGAATACGAATGATAATTCGTAAACTGTGGTCCTCACGGTAACCGGACCATTCTGGGACTCTCAATGAAACTCGATGATGCATTTCCATGACGAGCTCCCGACCCAACCCCCCACACCCTCGCGTGAGCACCAATGGCGCACCATGACATCGGGCTCACCCCTGCAGATGCAGGAATGAGCCCGGTTCGTTCGGTGTCGCTCAGGAGCGGGGCGCCACCTCATGGCTGGAGACGGCCGGGTTGGCCAGAGTGTCCTGCACCGGACAATGGGACTCGATGAAGTCGATGAAGGCCGCTATCTCCTCGTCCGTGTTGTCGGCGTCGATGTGGAAGACGCTGTGGATCCGCGAGAAGCCGATCTTCGCCTCAGGGTTCTTGCCCATGAAGCCGTCCGGGTCCAGGACTCCGGAGCACTCCACCCGGATGTCGTGCAGGTTGATCCGGTTCTTGCGAGCGAACGAACGAGCGACGATGCACTTGCACGCCCCCAGGGCACCCAGCAGGGCCTCGACGGGATTCATGCCCTGGTCAGTGCCACCCAGCATCGGGGGTTCATCGATGGTGATTGACATGCCTCGGGCGGTCACGGTGGTGACCAAGGTCTCGGGGGCGTGGGCGGTCGCAGTGAAGGTGGTGTCGGCCATGACTACTCCTCGTGAAATCGGATTGGTCCTGCCAACAGGCCTATCACTCGACACCGCGCCCACCCTCAGCGCCCCCGGCCTGAGCTGGGCCCCCGCAGCATCAGCGCTCGCGATGGGGTCGTGATCTGCAGCCACCAGTGCGCTGGAACGCAACCGGGCCCGGCATCCACGTGGTGGTTCCACGTGAAACCCGGGCCCGGATGGCGGAAGGGGCTACTTCTGACCCTCGGTGTCACCGGCGGAGTCGATGTCGGGACGAGTGGTGATGCTCATCACCAGCGGCTTGTTGACCTCGGCGAAGAAGTCATTGCCCTTGTCGTCGACGACGATGAAGGCCGGGAAGTCCTCCACCTCGATCTTCCAGACGGCCTCCATGCCGAGCTCGGGGTACTCCAGCACCTCGACCTTCTTGATGCAGTCCTGGGCCAGACGAGCGGCGGGACCACCGATCGAGCCCAGGTAGAAGCCCCCGTGCTCCTTGCACGCGTCGGTCACCTGCTGCGAACGGTTGCCCTTGGCCAGCATGACCTTCGAGCCACCGGCGGCCTGGAACTGGTCCACATAGGAGTCCATCCGGCCAGCGGTGGTGGGGCCGAAGGAACCCGATGCCATGCCGTCCGGGGTCTTGGCCGGGCCGGCGTAGTAGACCGGGTGGTCCTTCAGGTACTGCGGCATCTCCTCGCCGGCATCCAGACGCTCACGGATCTTGGCGTGGGCGATGTCGCGGGCCACGACCAGCGTGCCGGTCAGGGACAGGCGGGTCTTCACCGGGTGCTTGGTCAGCTCCGCGAGGATCTCGTCCATCGGCTTGGTCAGGTCGATCTTGACCGCGGCGCCCTTGCCGGTGCCGCTGATGCCGTCGCTCTCGGCGTCCAGATCGGCCGGAACGGTGTCGGGCATGTACTTGGCCGGCTCGAACTCCAGCTGCTCGATGAAGACGCCGTCCTTGGTGATCTTGGCCTTGCACTGGCGGTCTGCGGAGCAGGAGACGGCCAGGGCGACCGGCAGCGAGGCACCGTGGCGGGGCAGGCGGATGACGCGCACGTCGTGGCAGAAGTACTTGCCGCCGAACTGGGCGCCGATGCCGAGCTTGCGGGTCAGCTCCAGCACCTGCTCCTCGAGCTCGACGTCGCGGAAGCCGTGACCGGTGATGTCACCGTGCGTCGGCAGGGTGTCGAGGTACTTGGCCGACGCGTACTTGGCGGTGCGCAGGGCCCACTCGGCGGAGGTGCCGCCAATGGTGATGGCCAGGTGGTAGGGCGGGCACGCTGCGGTGCCCAGGCTGCGGATCTTCTCCTCGAGGAACTTCATCATCGAGTCGGGGTTCAGGATCGCCTTGGTCTCCTGGTACAGGTAGCTCTTGTTCGCCGAGCCACCGCCCTTGGCCATGAACAGGAACTGGTACTCGTCGATGTCGTGGCCGGTGCTGGCCTCGATGTCGATCTGCGCCGGCAGGTTCGAGCCGGTGTTCTTCTCCTCCCACATGGTGATGGGGGCGTTCTGCGAGTAGCGCAGGTTGAGCTTGGTGTAGGCGTTGTAGACGCCCAGCGCCAGCGCCTTCTCGTCGGGGCCCTCGGTCAGGACGTGCTGGCCGCGATGGCCGGAGACGATCGCGGTGCCGGTGTCCTGACACATCGGGAGTACACCGCCGGCGGCGATGTTGGCATTCTTCAGCAGGTCGAGCGCGACGAACTTGTCATTGGGGCTGGCCTCCGGATCGTCCATGATCTTCTTCAGCTGGGCCAGGTGGGCTGGGCGCAGGTAGTGCGCGATGTCGTGCATGGCGGTCTCGGCCAACAGGCTCAGCGCCTCCGGGGCGACCTCCAGGAACTTGCGTCCTCCGGGTCCCTCGACCTCCTTCACACCCTCGGTGGTCAGCAGGCGGTAGGGGGTCTCGTCCTTGCCGAGCGGCAGCATGTCCTCGTAGGCAAACTCAGCCATCTTCACTCCTTCGTTGGGCTGGCACCAGTCTGTCACGCCCGGGCTCCGACGGGGCGTCCGGGTGAACGGGAAGTGGCCTCATCGATAGGTCTCGGCCACCAGCTCCATCGCCTCCTGCAGTGCCGCCTCGGAAGGGCCGTCATGGACCCCCTCGAGGATCACCACTCGGCCCTGGTCGGGCGCGCACCAGCGGACGTGGAAACCGTCCGGGCGGGGCCAGAGGTGCCCCACACCCACTTCGCCATTGATCGGTGGCGGTTCGATCTGCGCGACCTCACCACCCACACCCGCCCCGGTGCCGTCCGGCTCGATTCCGGCCGCGCACTGCGCCTCCACCGCTTCGGCTGCCTCGCTGCGCGTCACCGTCAATCGGGCGGTGTCGCCGGCCTGGTGCAGGACGAGCGAGTCACGGCCAGGGCCCAGCTCCAGCACTTCCCACCCGCCCGGAAGGCGGTAGCTGCCAACACCCCCGGAGACGTCGAGTTGTGCCCCCGCCGGATCCGCCTGAGCCTGCCCACCATCCTGGGCCTGTTCAACCCGGACGGACCCCTCGTCGGAGACCCATGACAGGACGCCGCCGAAGACCCCCGGAATGAAGAGCAGCGCGGCGAACAGGCCGATGGCGCGCGAGCCCATGGAACTCCCCGTCTTCAGGCTGTTGGATGACGGTGATGAGGCATTCCCGGCACGGCCCTTGAAGGTGATGCTCCGACGTCCAGCCACCGCCTCCCACATGGCCTGCACCTCACCCTGGGGTGTGGCCGGCCCGGAGCTCGCATCACGAATCTGCGGCACCTGCGCCGGTGGGCGCCAACCACCCGCCTCGTCATCCGCAGCCCACCACGGACGCTGGGCCGGTGCGGTCACGGACGCGTGCTGGGGCAGGGCTACGGACTGGGGCTGCCCCTGCGGGGGTGACATCGGCTGGGACTGGGTTTGGGCCGCCGCGAAGATCTCCCGCACCGACGGGTGGTCATCCACAGTCCCGCCGCCCACGGTTCCCGCCCTCGACTGGGTGGGCACCTGCGCCTGGGTGGCCGCCTGCGGCCGGGCTCCGGCGGGGCCCGGGGCAGGCCGCAGCACGCCGGCCTCGCCACGATTCTCGTCGGGCCGGGGCATCGCCGCACCCAAGGCGGATGTTCCCCGCAGGGCCGAGGAGTCCACCGTGCTCGTCGAGGCAGAGCTGACAAAGGTGCTCGGCTCGCTCCATGGGCGCTGACTCAGCGTCGCGCTCCATGGGCGATGACTCAGCGTCGCGCTGGGGGCAGTGAAGCTCCACCCGCCCAGCGCCGCGCCCGGCACGTCCTCATGGGACGAGTCCCCCGTACCCAGGTCGTCCGCCATGACGCCGCCTCCTGTCCAACCAGGTCCTGCTCACGCCATGATCCCATGCCCGCAGGACGATGCCCCCTCCGGGCACGGGGATCAGTGCTGTGGCGTGTGTCGGCCTGGCTCAGTGACGCGGAATCACTCGTCGTCTGCCTTCTCCGCATCCTTCTCGGCGCGCAGCTCCTGGGCGGCGGCTTCCTCCTCCGCCTTCTCCTCTCGCACCAGCGTGGTCAAGATCTTGACCACCTCCTTGGCGACGCCGGCAGCGGAGGCGGGATTCTGGCCGGTGACCAGGAGATCGTCGACCACGACATTCTCCTCCCAGTCCTCGGCGTCGACGAGCTTGGCTCCCTGCGCCTCCAGCTCACTGGACAGCAGGAAGGGCACCTGGTCCTCCTTGCCGAGCGCGCGCTCCTCGGAATCGGTGAAGGCCGCCACCTTCCGACCCTCCACGATGCGCAGGCCATTGGCCAGTTCGACGTCCAACAGACCCGACGGCCCGTGGCAGACAGCGGAGACAACGCCGCCGCCGTCAGCCAGTTCACGCACCACGCGGGCGAGGTGGGGGTTGCCACGGAAGTCGACCATGGTGCCGTGACCGCCCACCAGGTAGACGGCGTCATACTGGTCCACCTCGACGAACTCGAGCTTCGCGGTGTTGGCGAGCGAGGCCTGGACTGCGGCGTCCTCCTCGAAGAGCTCGGTCACCTCGGTGCGGTCGCCACCCGGGTCCACCGGGGGCCTTCCACCCTGTGGGGATGCGAAGTCGACCACATGCCCCGCGTCGCGGAAGACCTTCCAGGGATCGGCGGCCTCGCTGAGGGTGTAGCCGGTGGGCTCGCCGGCGAGCTCATCGGCGCTGGTCAGGACGAGAAGTACCTTCTTCATGCATCCACACAACCGGTTGACCCGCCGTCGCGTCCAGCATCTTCGCAGTCAGTGAACCTGCGCAGGGCGAACGTCAGGCCGTGCGGAGGAGCCCTTCATGGCACGGCCGGGCTGCTGAGCCCGGCACGACAAACGGGTCCTGACCCCGAAGGGTCAGGACCCGATCCTGTGGTTCCAGGCCAAGTCGGTCAGGACAACTCAGCGCTGGCCATTCTTCCGGCGTCCGGCGAAGGCCGCCAGGAAGGCGATGCCGCACACCCCGGCACCAGCGGCGTACGGGGAGAAGCCGTCGCCAAGGTCACCGGTGTGGGGAAGACCGGCGGGACGGTCGCCCTCTTCAGGGCTCTCGTCATCGGCCGGGGGCAGCGGCAGGTCCACAGGAGTCTCGTCGTCGACCGGGGTCGGGACGGGAACGACGACGACCTCGTCATCACCCTCGTCATCGGTCGGCGGGAGGGGGAGGTCGGAGGGAGCAGGAGCCGGGGTCTCGACCGGCTTGCTCGTCTCGGGGGCCGGGGTCTCGACCGGCTTGCTCGTCTCGGGGGCCGGGGTCTCGACCGGCTTGCTCGTCTCGGGGGCCGGGGTCTCGACCGGCTTGCTCACCTCGGGAGCCGGGGTCTCGACCGGCTTGCTCACCTCAGGAGCCGGGGTCTCGACCGGCTTGCTGGGCTGGGGCACGGGGGTCTCCGCGGGCTTGCTCGGCTCGGGAGCCGGGGTCTCACAGCCACCGCCGGAGTTGGGCTTGCCATCTTCGCAGGGCTTCGGGGTCTCGACGGGCTGCGTCGGCTCGGGGGTGGAGCATTCGGGGCCGTAGAGCATCTCGCTGCTCTGGTAGACCTGCGAGTCCTCGCCAACGTCAAGCGTGTCGCCCAGGGCGTCCAGCTGCTCCTGGGTGCCGCGGTAGATGTCGGCCTGGACCACGCGGCCGCACGGAATCTCGCCGCCCACGGGGAAACGAGTCTGGACGTACTCCCAGCCACGGTTGCCGTCGGCACCCTCGGGGAGCAGCCACCACATCTCAACGGTGATCTTCTTCTGGGAGTTCTCGGCGGCGGGCGAGGTGCTCACGCCAGGCGTGCCGGGCTGGGCCTCGTCGGCGACTGCGGTTCCAGCGCCGAACCAGCTGCTGCCAGCCAGGACGAGTGCGCCCAGGCACGATGCCGAACGAAGGGTGGTACGGGTGATGGATCGCATCTCTGCAGTCCCTTTCCTGACAAAGGCCACGAATTGCCGCACTCCCCCAGAGCGCAAGACTCCAATTCGCTACCGACAGGGAATGCACCGCGCCACAATGCAGCGTCCCCCGAGGCATTCCGTCGGATGGCTCCATACTTGCCCAAAAACCTTGCGTTGACTACCGCAAATTCAGCCCTTTCTGACAAGCATGTTTACTACATAACACGTAGTCAGAACGTTCCTGATGGCAACCTGAAACAACTTCGGAAAATATTTATGCCGCCATAATTAAAACAAGCGGATTTCATTCAAATTAATTCGACCGACCCACATAGAATCTGGTGAATCAAGGGGTACCAAGAGCGAAAATGACCCCCGCCTCCAGATGGAGGAACGAGGGCCACTCGGGCAGCCAGACCCCGGGGGAGGGGAACACGATGACCGCTTCTTGGGAAAGGAGGTCGCAGGTGTGTGGTCCGGCTGCGGAGCCGACACTAGTACAGGCCAGCCCGCAGAGGAAAACGCCTCAGACCGACACTTCGGCGCGCGCAGGAATCACCGGGGATGCCTTGCGTGCAAGGGGAAGCGTCATCTCGAAGCAGGCTCCGACGCGGCGCGGGCGGCCGTCTTCGTCCAGCGGGACGCTGTCCTCGATGCCGTCGCGATAGACCACGTCGCCACCATGCGCCCGGGCGTAACCACGAGCAATGGGAAGGCCGAGACCGGAGCCCTTGGTCGTTGTCGCCGTCGACGACAGACGCACCAGTCGGTCGAAGACGCGCTCCTGGTCTGCAGGCTCGATGCCCTGACCCGAGTCGATCACTCGCACCACCGCCATCTCCACGCCGCCCTGACCAGGACGCGTGGACAGGTCGATGACCACCCAGCCCTCCGGTGCAGCCGCGCGACCAGCATTGTCCACCAGATTGCGCAGCACGCTGGTGATGCCCTGGCGGTCGGCATTGACCAACAGATTGTTGCCCCGCACGATCATCTCGATGCGGGGATGCACGAGCTGCATGCGTCGTTGTTCGGCCAGGGCGAGGTCGCCCAGATCCAGCAGTTCGAGTCGAAGGGTTGGGCCGGCGTCCACGCGAGCGGCCTCCAGCAGACTGTTCACCAGATGGCCACCCCGGCTCGCCTCACGCCCCAACAGGAAGGCGAGCTGCTCACGTTCCTCGGTGGCGTCGGCCGGCAGCTGGATCAGGGACTCGGCAGCGGCCTGGATGCCGGCCATCGGAGTCTTGAGCTCGTGGGCGGCATCGGAGAGGAAGCCCTGCATCTGTTCCGCCGAGGCACGAGCCTGGGCCTCGGCGAGGCGCGCTCGGATCTCTGCTCCCTCAAGTTCATCGAGCATCTCGTCGATGGCGGCCGCAGTCCTGCCCACCTCGGTGGTCTCATGGGTGGCGCCCATGCGAATGCCGCGCTCACCCTCGGTGATCCGGTTGGCACGGTCCACCATCACCTCGAGCGGCTTGAGGGCGACGTCGGTGATCACCACCGTCAGCAGACTGGCACCGACGATCCCCAGCAGACCCACCAGGAGCAGCGATCCATCCAGGGAACGACGGGCATTGATGACGGGATCGATCGACTCCCAGACGGTGACCTCCGCCCCCTTGAGTTCACCGCTCGACTCGAGGACGTCCGATCGGGACCGTGACCGTTCCGGCGGTCGGGCATCACCCACGATGCGGTCATCGGCCAACTTCACCGAGACGTGCATGGAGCCGCGGCGCACCTGCTGGACCAGCTCCTCCGCCGAGGCCTGCTGTCGAGCCAGCGTCTGGGCATGCTCCGACCCCTGGTTGAGTCGCGTTTCCATGTCGTTGATCTGACGATTCATGAACACGGCGTCGGTGACGATACCGACACCGAGCATGGTGAGCGCCAGAACCACGAACATGGCCGCCAGCACTCGTGCCCGGATCGACCGGCGACCGATCACGTAGTACCCAACCGGTACCCTCGGCCCCTCACCGTGTGGATGACACGCGGTCCATGGGCCTCGAGACGACGCCTGAGGCTGGAGATGTGGACTTCGACGATGTTCTCGTCGTAGCCGTCATATCCCCAGACGGCAGTCAACAACTGGGTCTTGGACACCACGCGCTCAGGGTGCTTCGCCAGCTGACTCAACAGTCGTCGCTCGGTTTCGGTCAGGTCGATCGTGGTCCCGTTGCGACTGACGATGGCCGCGTCATCGGCGATGGTCAGATCACCGATGGTGACACTGCTGCCCATCGCCCCAGTACGGCGCAGGATGGCCTCGACACGGGCCATCAACTCCACCATGGCGAAAGGCTTTGCCAGATAGTCATCCGCGCCCTGGCTCAGGCCGCGGATCCTGTCTGTCATCTCGTCACGCGCGGTCAGCATCAGAACTCCTGCACGTGAGAGCTTGCGCACCACGCCCAACAGTTCGAATCCGTCCCGCCCCCCGGGAAGCATGACGTCGAGGATGACCAGATCGGGCTGGTTGGAGGTGATCGCACGCTCCAGCTCAGTTCCGTCCGGCAAGGCCTGTGCCAGGTGTCCCTGCGAGCGCAGGGCCGACACGACCGAGGCCCTGATGACCTCGGAGTCCTCAACAATCAATACCTTGCTCACGCTGACATTCTGCACGCTTGATCAGCAATGCGCGAGCCTCAAACACCCTTTTGGGCGACGAGTCCAAACATTGCCCGCCCAGTTCCGGGCACGGCAAACATCAAGCTCGTCGGATTGTCAAGCAACAAAACGATCGGCGCGAGATCTTTTTCACACAAGGGGTGTCCGACGCTCGGTGACCTGCCTGCGGCGCAAACATCGCTCCCCCGTCCGCTCTCCCCCTTGCGATGGAGGCACCCAGCACCACCGATGAATAGGCTCACGGCATGAACTGGTTGGACCTGCTTGGCGGAGCTGACGTCTGGGAGCGCGAGTCACCGCCCGTCGGCCGTCAGGACTGGGGGGTGACTGTCGGCGTACTGCTGGTGGTGGTCCTGTGCCTCGAACTCTCGCGAGCCTTCCTCCCGGTGGAAAACATGCGTCCGCTGTGGGCCCAGTACGCGATGGTGGCCCTCCAGACACTGCCCCTGGTGGCCCGACGCCGTTTTCCGCTGGCGGTCGCAGTGCTCGGATTCGTCGGCTTCTTCGTCGCCGCCACCTATGTTCCCGAACTCGGCTACCAGTCCGTGACGATGGCGATCACCTTCTTCGCGGTCTTCTCCGGGACGGCATGGGCCGGTGACCGGCGTCAGGCCGCGCTGGTCCTGGGCGCACTGGTGGGCCTGATGATGCTGTGGGTGGCGTGGGATGTCTCGCTGGGCAATGCGATCGACAACTTCCGGGAGATGCGGGCCCAAGGGGGTCTGGGGCACGGGATCCTCTCCCCGCTGGTCTCCTGGGTGCTCTACTCGGCCATCGTCAACCTGGTCTTCATCCTGGGGGCCATCGCCATGGGCCAGTCCGCCTGGCGCCAGGCGCGCGACCGGGCGCTGCTCGAGCAGGCCGTCCAGACCATCGAACGCCAGAGCCAGGAGTTGCAGCACCAAGCCGTGGTGGAGGAGAGACTGCGCATCGCCCGGGAGCTGCACGACGTCGTCGCGCACCACGTCTCCGTGATGGGGATCCAGGCGGCCGGGGCTCGCAGGCTCCTGCAACGCAATCCCGACGGGGCTGCCGAGGCGCTGGCCAATGTGGAGGAGTCCGCACGCCAGAGCGTGACGCAGATGCGCGGTCTGCTGGGAGCGCTGCGCGCCGTCGATCCCAGTGCGGGAGGCGATGACGAGGGCGGTCGGGAACCGCAGCCCACCCTCGCCGAACTCCCCACCCTTGTGGAGTCCTTCTCCCG
Source organism: Luteococcus sp. Sow4_B9 (assembly GCF_052116585.1). Taxonomy (NCBI): domain Bacteria; kingdom Bacillati; phylum Actinomycetota; class Actinomycetes; order Propionibacteriales; family Propionibacteriaceae; genus Luteococcus; species Luteococcus sp. Sow4_B9. The sequence continues at coordinate 38,532 of NZ_JBQKKT010000018.1, forward strand.
CGACGGTCTGGCCGTGGACCTCACGATCGTCGAACCACGGCCCGGTTCCCTCGAAGCGCTGCCGCTGCCATTGCAGCTCTCGCTCTACCGGACGGTCCAGGAGGCCCTCACCAATGTGGTGCGACACTCCACGGCACGTGAGGCATCCGTCCAGCTCAGGCTGGAGGAGCGGCACGTCGAGGCAGAGGTCCTGGACGCGGGCCGGCCCCGCACGGGCACCAGCGGCAGCGGGCTCGGGCTGCTGGGCATGCGGGAACGCGTCACCTCACACGGTGGCAGCTCCGAGATCGGGCCCCGCGTCACCGGTGGCTACCGTGTGCGCGTGAGGTTTCCCCTGACGAGCCTCGGCAAGGAGACGTGATGACCAAGCCCATTCGGGTGCTGCTGGCGGATGACCAGGCGCTGGTGCGCAGTGGCTTCCAGATGATCCTCTCCGTGGAGGACGACATCGAGGTGGTTGGCACCGCATCCAATGGCCAGGAGGCCCTGGACAGGGCGCGGGAGCTGCGGCCGGACATCATCCTGATGGACGTCCAGATGCCCGTGCTCGACGGGATCGCCGCCACCCGGCTGGTGGTGGCCGAGGACCTGTCCCGTGTGGTGATCCTGACCACTTTCGACCGCGACGACTATCTCTTCGACGGACTCGCCGCCGGGGCCTCCGGTTTCCTGCTGAAGAACACCGACCCGGAACGACTCGTCGACGCGATCCGCGTGGTCTCCAACGGCCATGCCCTGCTGGCGCCCGACGTGACCACCCGGGTGATCCGACGGATGACGTCGACGCAGACCGTGGGCACGCAGACCACCAGTCCGCAGGCGACCGCCACACCGCCCGAACGGAACCCCACGCCGCCCCAGCTCCCCCATGGGATGGAACTCACCAGCCGCGAGACGGAGGTGCTGCAGCTGGTGGCCGAAGGACTCAGCAACCAGGAGATTGCCGAGAGGCTCTTCGTCGGCGAGGCCACGGTCAAGACGCACGTCTCGAATGTCTTGGCCAAGCTCGGAGTCCGAGACCGGGTGCAGGCCGTTGTCTGGGCCCATCGCGCGGGCATCGCGCTCACGGCCCACGACTGATCCTCCAGCACCCACAACCCCTGTGGAAAACCTTGTGGACATGGGGTCAAGCCTGTGGACAAGGCGCTGCCTGCAGGCGCCGAGCCTGTGACTCCGTCGCCCATCCCCCGCGCCGCGCACCAGCGACTCCGTCGCCCATCCCCCGCGCCGCGCACCAGCGACTCCGTCGCCCATCCCCCGCGCCGCGCACCAGCGACTCCGTCGCCGGGCGGATGTGGCGGCCCCACCCTTTTGGGAGGCTGGAGACACCAGCCGGACGAGCCGACTGGGACACCGGGAGGAAGCATGCTGGAAGTCCAGAACCTCACCCGTCGCTACGGAGAAAACTTGGCCGCGGATGACGTCTCCTTCACCGTCGGCGACGGTCAGATGATCGGTTTCGTCGGCGGCAACGGCGCCGGCAAGACCACCACGATGCGCATGGTCATGGGCCTGCTCGCCCCAGACAATGGGCGCGTCCTGTGGAACGGGTCACCCGTCACCTTCGACGAGCGCGCCCGCTTCGGCTACATGCCGGAGGAACGCGGCCTCTACCCCAAGCAGCCCATCCTCGACCAGCTGGTCTACCTGGCCAGACTCAAGGGCTTGGGCGCCAGCCAGGCCCGGTCCGAGGCGATCGAACTGCTGGAGCGTTTCGGGCTCGGCGAGCGCACCAAGGACAAGCTGGAGAAGCTCTCGCTGGGCAACCAGCAGCGCGTGCAGATCGCCGCCGCGGTGATGGCCAGCCCCACCTGCCTGATCCTCGACGAGCCATTCAGCGGCCTGGACCCGACCGCGATCGACCAGATGGCCGACCTCCTGCGCGAGCGCGCCTCCCAGGGCATCCCGGTGCTGTTCAGCAGCCACCAGTTGGACCTGATCGACCGGCTCTGTGACGGACTCGTGATCCTGGCCCGGGGCCGCGTGGTGGCCAGGGGCAGCAAGCAGGAGCTCGAATCCCGCGGCCGGATCCGCCACCGCCTCGTCGCCAGCACGGACACCGGCTGGGTCCGCGACCTGCCCGGCGTGGTTGCCATCGACGTCGACGGCTCCACCGCGCTGCTGGAACTCAGCGAGCCGGGTACCGAGCGCCTGCTGCTCACCGAGGCCCTGCAGCGCGGCGAAGTCCTGGAGTTCAGCCGCGTCCGCCCCACCCTGTCCGAGATCTACCGCGAGGTCGCAGCATGAACACCCACGACGCGTTCGACGCCCCTCGACAGACTCGGAGAGCAGCAGAGACCCGAGCGGCCGGAGCCTCGACCTCTGGCGGCAGGGCCCAGCAGCCGTGGATCACGGTGATGACCCGCGAGATCATGGTCAAGCTCACGGACCGGTCCTACATCATCGGCACCCTGGTGACTCTGGCGCTGGTGCTGGGCTCCATGGGCGCCGGAGCCTGGTTCGGTGAACGCTCAACCCAGTGGGATCTGGCGGTGGTCGGCCACCAGGCCGAATCCTTGGGCACCGCCATGAGCGCCCTGGTGGAAGGACAGGATCCTGACGACGAGCTGCGCCTGGTCACGGCCAGCAGTACGGCAGCAGCCCAGGACCTGGTGCGCAAGGGCGACGCCGATGCCCTGCTGCAGCAGGTGGACGGCACCTGGCACCTCACCTTCAAGGACTCCACCAACACGGGCCTGCTCACCACCGCGCAGCAAGCCGTCAGTGCCCAGGTGATGGCCGAGACGGCACATAAGGCAGGCACGACGCCGGACAAGCTGATGGCAGCCACCCAGGTGGGAACCGACCTGTTGGAGGGTGACACCACTCGCGCCCAGGCCGGCCAGGTGATGGCGCTGGTCTTCGCGGTGCTCTTCCTGATGTCCGCACTCACCTACGGCATGCAGATCGCCCAGTCCGTGATCGAGGAGAAGCAGTCGCGCATCGTGGAAATCCTGGTGGCGGCCATCCCGGTGAGGCACCTGCTGGCCGGCAAGGTACTGGGCAACACGATCATGGCCTTGCTGCAGATGGGACTGCTCGTCGGGACCGGCCTGCTGGGCGCCAGCTTCATTCCGACCCTGAGGGACTTCCTGCCCTCCATGACCCAGGCCGTCGGCTGGTACCTGGTGCTCTTCCTGGCCAGCTTCCTGGCCCTGGCGTGCATCTGGGCCGCCGCCGGTGCCATGGGCACCCGCAGCGAAGACCTGCAACACACCAGCTCCCCGATGATCTACCTGCTGATGGGCGTCTACTTCGCGGGATTCATGGCCACCGGTGCCTGGAAGGTGGCACTCAGCTATGTGCCCATCGTCTCCGGTGTCCTGATGCCGGCCCGCATCGTCGAGGGCAGCGCCCAGTGGTGGGATGGATTGATCGCCCTGGCCCTGAACCTGCTCTTCGCCGGCATCACCGTCTGGATCGGCGAGCGCATCTACCGCCGGGCGCTGCTCCAGACCCAGGGGCGCCTCAGCTACCGGGAGGCGCTCAAGCTCAGGGGGTGATTCCCCACCGCATCGCCGATGGCCCGAGACCTGCAGTGCGGTCTCGGGCCATCGGCATGCAGGACCGTCATGGAAGCGCGGGTCAGGCGAGCGTCGCCCCGAAGAGTCGCCCGATGCCAAAGGTGATGGCCATCGCCAGCAGGCCACCCAGCACGAGCCGGATCATGGCTGGCGCCACGGGCGCCTTCCCCAGACGGGCCGAGAGGGCACCGGTCATCATCAGCGCCACCACCACCAGCGTCATCACCACGGGGATGACCAGACCCTCGGGGGCCAGCAAGACCCCGAGCATCGGCACCAGGCCACCGGTGGTGAAGGCCAGACAGGAGGCCCAGGCGGCTTCGAAGGGACTGCTGGTGGCATCCGGGTCAATGCCCAGTTCCAGCTGGGCGTGCGCATCGAAGGCGTCGCCGGCATGGATCTCGTCGGCGGCCGTGCGCGCAGTCGCCGAGCTAACACCCAGGCCCTCGAGCATCGAGACCATCTCGTCGCGCTCCTGCTCAGGAAGCTCCCGGAGCTCGCGGCGTTCCATGGCCAGCATCGACTTCTCGGAATCGCTCTGGGCGCTGACGGAGACATACTCGCCCACCGCCATGCTCATCGCTCCCGACGAGATCCCGGCCACACCGGCCATCAGCAGGGTGCGCGACGAGGCGGAGGCTCCGGCGACGCCGATCAGCAGGCCGGCCATGGAGACGATGCCGTCATTGGCGCCCAGCACTGCCGCCCGCAGCCAGTTCAGGCGGTCGCCCACATTTCCCTCTGCGTGCAGCGTCGCCGTGTCCTTGCCCGATGTCGTCATGACACTTCCTCCCTGTTGTGGCATGACCATTCTGGGACGAACAAAACTCCTTGTCATCCAAGGAAAGGATGGGCTCAGCAAGGTTAGGCATGGCTTGGGGGCGCGGGCCGCGAGCGCCTTCGACGGCATCGTGGCCGAGGAAACAGAAAACCCCTTGGTGTACACCAAGGGGTTGATTCTGTGGGCCTAACTGGACTTGAACCAGTGACCTCTGCCTTATCAGGGCAGCGCTCTAACCGACTGAGCTATAGGCCCGCAGCTGCTCTCGCAACGAAGAGTTACTTTACAGCCCTTCGCGGCTAGAGCACAAATCGGGGTGTTCAGTCCTCGGCCAGCGTGACCTCGAGGCCCCCCAGGACCGTCGCAGCCAGGTTGTAGAGGAAGCTGAACAGCGTCGCCAGGGCAGTGAGCAGCACCACATTGAGCGACGAGATCAGCGCCGCGAAGCCCAACACCTTCGGGGTGTTGACGTAGTCCTCCAGACGGAAGGCCGTCTCGGAGCCGGGGCTGGCCACCAGGTCCGTCACCGCTGTGTTCACGGCCTCGAAGACGCCGGAGGCGTTGATGACGCCCCAGATCACCCAGGTGGAGATGAAGAAGATGATGCCTCCCGCAATGGTGAACAGGAAGGCGGTCTTCATCACGGACCACGGGTCCACGCGGGACAGTCGCAGGCGAGCGCGACGGGTCCGACGCGAACCCACCTGGCCGGCACCATCACTGGCCGTGGCCGCAGCCGCCGCAGCAGCAGTCTTGCTGCGCAGGTCGGTCACCTTGCCGCCCATCGACGACGAGGCGTCGCCCAGTTTCTTGCGGGCCTTGCTCCACGACGACTCGGCGGTGGCGCCTGCCCCAGAGGCTTCAACGACGGTCGCGTCGTCATGGGGCGCCTGGGCGGCCTGCGCCGCCTCGGCACCGATCTTGGCGGCCTTGCTCGGGTCACTCACCGGATTCCTCCTGGTCGTCGTCGGCCGCGTCAGCCGATTCCTGCTCGTCAACGGTAGCGGTCTCGTCCTCGCTCAGGGCAACCGACGCGGCGGTGGACTCGGCATCGGGCGCCTCGACGGCGGCCTCGTCCGCCTCTTCCTCGTGACTCTCCGGGTTGAGCGCGATCACCGCAACCTCATCCTCGCCACGCACACCGACGAACTTCACGCCCATGGTGTCGCGGCCCTTGGCGGGCACATCGGCCACGGCAGAGCGGGTGATCTGGCCCGAATTCTTGATGGCGATCACCTCGTCGTGCTCGCTGACCACCAGACCACCGACGAGGTCGCCGCGATCCTCGGCCAACTTCATGGCCTTGATGCCCAGACCACCGCGGCCCTGCTGACGGTACTCACTGACTGCGGTTCGCTTGGCGTAGCCCTCCGACGTCACGGTGAACACGAACCGGTCGTCCTCCGCCATCTCGGAGTCGATGACCGCCATGCTGAGCAGCGAGTCGTCGCCCCGGAACTTCATGCCCGTGACGCCACTGGTGGCGCGGCCCATCGGGCGCAGCTGGTCGTCGGCGGCGGAGAAGCGGATGGCCTGCCCCTTGCGGCTGACCAGCAGGACGTCGTCCTCCTCGCTCACCAGCTGGGCGCCGATCAGCTCGTCATCCTCGTCGCGGAAGTTGATGGCGATGACGCCGGCCTGCCGCGAGCTGTCGTACTGGCTCAGCGCGGTCTTCTTGACCAGGCCCTTCTTCGTGGCGAGCAGCAGGTAGTCCGCATCCTCATAGGTCCTCAGGGTCAGCACCTGGGCGATCCGCTCGTCGGGCAGGAAGCTCAGCAGTCCGGCGACGTGGCCACCCTTCGCGTCACGACCACCCTCGGGCAGCTGCCAGGCTTTGATGCGGTACACGCGGCCCATGGTGGTGAAGAAGAGCACCCAGTGGTGGGCCGTGGTGGTGAACAGGTGCTGCACCTCGTCATCGGCGCGCAGGTTCGCCCCCTTGACGCCCTTGCCGCCACGCTTCTGCACGCGATACAGGTCGCTCTTGGTGCGCTTGGCGTAGCCGCCGTGGGTGATGGTGACGACGATGTCCTCGTCGGGGATGAAGTCCTCGTCGGAAAAGTCACCGTCGGCGGCGACGATCTTGGTGCGACGGTCGTCACCGTACTTGTCGGTGATCTCCTGCAGCTCCTCGCCGATGATCTTTCGCTGGCGCATCTCGTTGGCCAGGATGTCCTTCAGGTCGGCGATCAGGCGCTCCAGCTCGGCCAACTGGTCGATGATCTTCTGACGCTCCAGGGCGGCCAGGCGACGCAGCTGCATGTCGAGAATGGCGGTCGCCTGCTCCTCGTCGATGTCGAGCAGCGCCATCAGACCCTCACGGGCCTCGTCGGTGGTGCGCGAGCGACGGATCAGGGCGATGACCTCGTCGAGCATGTCGAGGGCCTTCACCAGACCGCGGAAGATGTGCGCCTTCTTCTCGGCCTGCTTCAGCTGGTACTCGGTACGACGTCGGATGACCTCGATCTGGTGCGCCACCCAGTAGCTGATGAACTGGTCCAGGCGCAGGGTGCGCGGCACGTCGTCCACCAGGGCCAGCATGTTGCAGCCGAAGGTGTCCTGCAGCTGAGTGTGCTTGTACAGGTTGTTGAGCACGACGCGGGGCTGGGCATCGCGCTTGAGGATGATGACCAGACGCTGGCCGGCACGCGAGGAGGTCTCGTCGCGCATGTCCGCGATGCCGGTGATCTTGCCGGCGTTGACCAGCTCGGCGATCTTCTGCGCCAGGTTGTCGGGATTGCACATGTAGGGCAATTCCTTGGCCACCAGCATGGTGCGGCCGTTCTTGTCCTCCTCGATGTCCACCACGGCGCGCATGGTGACCGAGCCGCGGCCGGTGCGGTAGGCCTGCTCGATGCCGTCGCGGCCCACGATGGTGGCGCCCAGCGGGAAGTCGGGGCCCTTGATGAAGCCCATCGACGCCTCGAGCAGCTCCTCCTCGCTGGCCTCGGGGTGCTCCAGGGCCCACTGCACCGCCTGGGTGACCTCACGCAGGTTGTGGGTGGGGATGTTGGTGGCCATGCCGACGGCGATGCCCGTCGAGCCGTTGACCAGGAGATTGGGGAAGCGAGCGGGGAGCACGGTGGGCTCCATCTCGCGGTTGTCGTAGTTGGGGCGGAAGTCGACGGTCTCCTGGTCGATCTCGCGCACCATCTCCATCGCCATCGGCGCCATCTTGCACTCGGTGTAACGCATGGCTGCGGCGGGGTCATTGCCCGGCGATCCGAAGTTTCCCTGGCCGTTGATCAGCGGCGCACGCATCACCCACGGCTGGGCCAGACGGACCATGGTGTCGTAGATGGCCGAGTCACCGTGGGGGTGGTACTTGCCCATCACCTCGCCGACCACGCGGGAGCACTTGTTCCAGCCACGATCGGGGCGGTAGCCACCGTCGTACATGGCGTACAGGACGCGGCGGTGCACCGGCTTGAGGCCGTCACGGACATCGGGCAGGGCACGGCCGACGATGACGCTCATCGCGTAGTCCAGGTAGGACTTCTGGATCTCGTCGTTCAGGTCGATCGGCTGGGTACGCCCGTGATTCGGCGCGTCGATCTCCTCGATGGTGCTGATCTCGCCCTCGGCGGGCTTGTCGCCCTGCTCGCCGACGATCTCGTCCACCGGCGACAGGTCGTCGGAATTGGCCTGCTCGTCGCTGCCCTGCGGGCCCTGCGGGGTCTCACTCATCTGTGTTTTCCCTTGTCAGTTCGTAATTCGTGAAGTTCGTGGTGTGGTGGCCCCGGCCGCTGGCCACCGTGTCTGGAATCCGACCCCGAGACCCGTTCGATCCGGAGCGCAGGCCCGAAGCGAGCCTGCGAGCGGTCGGGCCGGTGCGCGCGACGGCGCCGGGGGTTCGAGGGGGTCGCCCCCCTCGCTCTGTTCAGATGTCCAAGAACCTCACGTCCTTGGCATTGCGCTGGATGAAACTGCGGCGCTGCTCCACGTCCTCGCCCATCAGGATCGAGAACATCTGGTCGGCCATCGCGGCGTCGGCCAGGGTGACCTGCAGCAGGATGCGGCCCTCGGGATCCATCGTGGTGTCCCACAGGTCCTGGGCGTCCATCTCGCCCAGACCCTTGTAGCGCTGGATCGGGTTCACGGTGGGCAGCTTCTTGCCCTTCTTGAGGCCCTCGTCGCGCAGGGCGTCACGCTCGGCATCGCTGTAGGCCAGCTCATGCGGGGCATTGGTCCAGCGCAGTCGGAAGAGCGGCGGCTGGGCCAGGTAGACCTTGCCCTGTTCGATCAGCTTGGGCATGAAGCGGAAGAGCAGGGTGAGCAGCAGGGTGCGGATGTGGGCGCCGTCGACGTCGGCGTCGGCCATCAGCACGATCTTGTGGTAGCGCAGCTTCTCGATGTCGAAGTCCTCGTGGACGCCGGTGCCCAACGCATTGATGATGGCCTCGACCTCCTTGTTCTGCAGGATTCGGTCGAGCCGAGCCTTCTCCACGTTCAGGATCTTGCCGCGGATCGGCAGGATCGCCTGGGTGCGCGGGTCACGGCCACCCTTGGCGGAGCCACCGGCGGAGTCACCCTCGACGATGAAGACCTCGCACTCCTCCGGCTTGTTGCTGGAGCAGTCGGCCAGCTTGCCGGGCAGTCCGCCGGAGCCCAGCAGACCCTTGCGGTTGCGGGCCATGTCGCGCGCCTTGCGGGCGGCGATGCGCGCCTGGGCGGCGGCCTGGCTCTTGCGGACGATGTCCTTGCCCTCGGCGGGATTGCGCTCGAACCAGTCACCCAGCTTGTCGTTGACCACGCGCTGCACGAAGCTGCGTGCCTCGGTATTGCCCAGCTTCGTCTTGGTCTGGCCCTCGAACTGGGGCTCGGACAGCATGATCGAGATGATGGCGGTCAGACCTTCGCGGATGTCGTCGCCGGAGACGCGGTCCTCGCGCTTCTTGATCATGCCCCAGGTCTCGCCCCACTTGTTGACCGTATTGGTCAGCGCGGCGCGGAAACCTTCCTCGTGCGTGCCACCCTCGATGGTGTTGATGGTGTTGGCGAAGGTGTGGACGCTGGAGGTGAAGGACGTGTTCCACTGCATGGCCACCTCGACGCCCATGCCGGCCTCCGGCAGGTGGGCCTCGACATTGATGACGCTGGGGTGGATCGGCTCGCGGGTGCCGTTGATGTACTTCACGTAGTCCACCAGGCCGTCGTCATAGCGGAAGCTGTCCTGGTTGGGCTTGCCGTCCTCGTCGACGTGGTCCGGACGCAGGTCCGTGATCTTGATCTCCAGGCCCTTGTTCAGGAAGGCCATCTCACGGAAGCGGGTGGCCAGGGTCTCGTAGGAGTAGTTGGTGGTCTCGAAGATGTCGGGGCTGGCCCAGAAGGTGACCTTCGTGCCGGTCTCGTCCGTCTCCTCGCACTGCTTCAGGTCGTACTCCGGCACGCCCAGGTGGAAGGTCTGCTCCCAGCGGTACCCGTCGCGCTTGACCTCGACGGTGAACTTGCTGGACAGGGCGTTCACCACCGACGAGCCGACGCCGTGCAAACCACCGGAGACCTTGTAGCCGCCATCGCCGAACTTGCCACCGGCGTGCAGCACGGTCAGGGCAACGGTGACGGCCGGCAGGCCATGGGTGGGGTGCATCTTGACCGGGAAGCCACGGCCGTGGTCGGTCACCGAGATGCCGCCCTCGGGCAGGATCTCCACCTCGATCGACGATCCATAGCCAGCGAGTGCCTCGTCGACGGAGTTGTCGACGATCTCGTAGACCAGATGGTGCAGGCCACGCTCACCCGTGGAGCCGATGTACATGCCGGGGCGCTTGCGGACGGCCTCAAGACCCTCCAGCACCTGAATCTGGCCGGCGTCGTAGCTACCCGCCGCGACGGAGGTGTCGCTCGAATCTTCGAGCCCCTCCAGGCGACCCACCTCTTCCTCAGGGGTCTGGTCCGCGTCGATGCCCACTCCGGGGTTTTCGCTCACCTTGGGTTGCTCCTGTTCGCATGACCGTCGCCCGTCCGCTGACACGGTCCGGGCGACACTTCTCCAACAGGGAAATTCTACCGCACGGACCGGAGAGCTTGTTCATTGGCGGGGCGTGGCGCGGCTGGAATGCCTCTGACCGGCTCGCAAAGGCCTGTCTGGGCGGCTGCCAGTAGGCCTACCTAGGTCCCCAGCGCACCCCGCGGCTCCCTGGGCCCCTGTGGCCAGATTTCTGGGCCGCCCCACCCGGTTCGCTCAGCCGTAGGTGTCGCGCGGGCCACGGCCGTCACGAACACTGCGCGGGCCGTGCTTCCAGCTGGGTGCCGTGGGGCCCAGGACCGTGATGCGGGTGACCGTTCCCTGGCCAAGCTGCCGGTTCAGTTCCGCGACCAGGCTGGGGGCCAGCATCCGCAGCTGGGTGGCCCACACCGTTGCGTCGCAACGCACCGTGAGCACCGTGTCCTTGTAGGACTCGGGGGTGGAGTGGGCGGCATTGGTGGGGCCCACCAGGCCATCCCAGCGGTCGAGGAGATGCCGCAGGCTCACCTCGCGTTGCCAACCGCGCTCCTCGATCACCCGCCCCAGGGCGGCACCGAGTGGCTGGGGGTCGCGAGCATCGGGACCCGCTCCGGAACGGATGGACCCATCGGTCCAGGAGCGACGCCGAGTGGTCTTCTTCTTCCGGACGCCCCGGGGCGGGGGCAGCAGCGACTTCGTTCCCTGCGCAACCTGGCTGGCCAGGTCCGTTCCCAAGGGGTCGTGTTGCGCCAGCACCTCGCGGTCGGCATCGCTGGCCGTGGACGCCGATTCCTCTGTCCATTCGGATTCCGGGAAGTCGGTCATGCGTCCTCCCCAAGAAGTCCACGACCGTCCACCGATCCATCCACAGACTTTTCCACAGTCTGTGGAGTGATCTCGGTCACATGTTCACTTTCCTTGTCACCAAGGGGTTCGCCGTCGATTCCAGCCGGCCTGACAGTGCCAGCACTCACCCTATAGCGCCGGCCGGTGGGCAAACCGTCGTCATCCAGGGTCAACAATTCGGGCACATCGGTGGGGACGGCCGCGGTGACCAACACCTGTTCGGCGCCACGCACATGCTCGGCGAGCCGCAGGCGACGGGTGGAGTCCAACTCGGCGAAGACGTCGTCCAGCACCAGCACCGGCTCGATCCCGTCGGCCCGCAACAGTTCGAAGGACCCGAGCCGCAGGGCCAGCGCGAGGCTCCAGCACTCGCCGTGGCTGGCATAGCCCTTGGCAGGCAGCTCGCCGATGAACAGGGTCAGGTCATCGCGGTGAGGGCCAACCAGGCTGACACCGCGGGCCAGCTCCTCGCGTCGACGCTCCTGCATGGCCTCCCGCATCCGGCGCTCCAACAGCTCACGGCCGGGCTCGTCGGCCACCCCGATGCTGGTGTCCAGCGACGTCTTGTACTCGGCCGCCGCAACATTGTTCGTCGGTGCGATCTCCTCGTAGGCACGGCTCACGTGCGGCATCAGATCCGTGATCGTGTCCATCCGGGCATGCAGCAGTTCGCTGCCGATCCGGGCCAGCTGTTCGTCCCAGACCTCCAGGGTGGCCATGGCGTACTCGTCAGGACGCTGCCCGGGCTTGGCCAGTTGCTTGAGCAGGGTGTTGCGCTGTTTGAGCGCCTTCTCGTAGTCGGCCTTCACGCCGGCCATCCGCGGCCAGCGGGTGATGACGATCTGGTCCAGGAAGCGACGCCGGTCGCTGGGATCGCCCTTGACGATGGCCAGGTCCTCCGGACTGAAGACCACGGTGCGCAGCACCCCGCAGATCTCGCGGGCACGCGGCAGGGCATTGCGATTGATTCGGGATCGATTGGCCTTGCCCGGGTTGACCTCGATCTCCAGCAGCAGCTGGCGGGGGTCGTCGCTGGCCGCCTGTACCCTGCCGCGGACGATCGCCTGGTTCGTCCCCGCCTTCACCAGGGGAGCCTCGCTGCTCACCCGGTGCGAGGACATGCTCGACAGGTACTCGACGGCCTCCACCAGATTCGTCTTTCCCTGGCCATTCTGACCGACGAAGATCGTCACGCCGGGCCCCAACTCCACGTCGGCCGACGCATAGCAGCGCCAGTCGGTGAGATTCAGGTGGTGGACGAACATGCCCCCCAATCTACTGGGCTGCCGATGACGCCGGGTCACCCGGCCTGACGGCCCGGTTCCACGTGAAACACCAAGCCAGACGACCGGAGGGAACCACCTCGCAGAGATGGTCCCCTCCAATGACCCCGACGGCACCACCCGTCAGGCGGACGGTCACGGGACCCAACGGCTCAGTGCCCCTTCGGGTTGCCGCCCTCTCCCGGGGTCATCGTCTTCTCGGGCTGCGCCGCGACGACGGCATGGCCGCCGAACTCATTGCGCATCGCCGCGATCATCTTCATGGCCGGCTTGTCCTCCTGCTGGCTCACGAAGCGGGCGAAGAGGCTCGCGGCGATCGTCGGCACCGGGACACCAAGATCAACCGCGGCATTCACGGTCCAGCGGCCCTCGCCGGAGTCCTCGGCGATGTCGTCGATCGCGTCGAGGTGCGGATCCTTGTGCAGCGCGTCGACGGTCAGGTCCAGCAGCCAGGAGCGGATGACCGTGCCTTCCTTCCAGCTCTCGAAGACCTTCGGGACGTCGGTGACCTCGTCGGCCTTCTCCAGCAGTTCCCAACCCTCCGCATAGGCCTGCATCAGGGCGTACTCGATGCCGTTGTGCACCATCTTGGCGAAGTGCCCGGCACCGTGGGCTCCGGAGTGCACGAAACCGTAGGGACCCTCGGGCTTGAGGGCGTCGAAGACGGGCTGGACCGTGGCGACGTCGGCGGCCTCGCCACCCACCATCAGGGCGTAGCCATATTCCAGGCCCCAGATGCCACCGGAGACACCGCAGTCCAGGAAGCCGATGCCCTTGGCCTTGAGCTGCTCGGCGTGACGCTTGTCATTGGTCCACTTGGAATTGCCGCCGTCGATGATGATGTCGCCGGGGCTGAGCATCTCCGCCAGCTGGGTGATGGTCTCGTCGACGAACTTGATGGGGAGCATGACCCAGACCACCTTGGGGCCCTCGGTCAGCTGGTCCACCATGTCCTGCAGGCTCGTGGAGTCGCTGATCTCCTGGTTGACGTCGTAGCCGATGACGGTGTGGCCGCCCTTGCGGATGCGCTCGCGCATGTTGCCGCCCATCTTGCCCAGGCCGACGAGTCCGATCTGCATGCTGCTTCCTTTCACGGGTCTGCACGGTGCCGCACCGCGCAGGCACCAGCCTAGGGAGATCGCGCACCCCGTGGGGAGAGCCCCCCTCGCCTTCCGCTCTGGGGGTCACGTGACCCATCCTGCGACATGGGACGGTTCCGTGCGCTGGACCGGACATGACAGGAGCTCCCGCAGATCTGCGGGAGCTCCTGTCGGTCTGGCCGGTTCTTCTGGCCTGGTCTGCTCAGTTGGGCAGACGCATCAGCATGATCACGTGCTTGTAGTCCGGCAACGGATCCGAGTCCAGATCCGAGAGACCGGTCACCAGGCAGGGCTTGCCCGGCGCGGTGAAGGAGAAGTGCACGTAGGGGGTGTCGACGGCGTTCAGCGCATCGGACAGGTAGTGCGGGTTGAAGCCGGCCGCGGTGATCGACATCTCACCGCCGGTGTGGTTCTCGACCACCGCCTCGATCGCCTCGGAGGCCTGGGCCTGGTCACCGGTGGCGGCCTCCAGCGAGACCTGACCGTCGCCGATGATCATCCGCAGAGGGGTGTTGCGCTCCGCAACCAGCGCCACGCGCTTCACGGAGCTGATCAGCTCGGCAGTGTTCACCCGCACGGAGACGGTGGCCTGCACATTCATCAGGTGGCGGACCTTGGGGAACTCCCCGTCGAGCAGACGGGTGGTGATCTGGCGTGTGCCGCCCTGACCCTCGCCCTCGAAGCCGATCAGGCCGTCGCCAGCCGAGGCATTCGAGAGGCTCATCGTGATGTTCTCGCCGGCACCCATGCTCTTGGCCGTCTCGCTCAGCACCTTGGCCGGAACCAGGGCGGCGCCGGAGGCCTGCGAATTACTGGGTCGCCAGGTCAGCTCCTTGAGCGCCATGCGGTAGCGGTCCGTGGCCAGCAGGGACAGGGTCTCGCCCTCGATCTCCACGCGGACACCGGTGAAGACCGGCAGCAGCTCGTCGCGGCCGGCGGCCACGACCACTTGACTGACGGCCTTGGCGAAGTCCTCGCTCTCCACCGTTCCGGTGGCAGCCGGCATCTCTGGCAGCGTGGGGTAGTCCGTGACGGGCAGCGTCTGCAGGGTGAAGCGGGCCGAACCGCAGACCAGCTCCATGCGCGACTCGTCGCTGGTGAGCTCCACCGGCTTGTTCGGCAGGCTGCGGGCGATGTCGGCGAGCAGGCGGCCGGAGACCAACGCCTCGCCCGGCTCCAGCACGTCGGCGACGACGTTGATCTGCGCCGACGTCTCGTAGTCGAAGCTGGACATGGTGATGCCCTCGTCGGTGGTCTTGATCAAGAGCCCAGCGAGGATCGGGACGCTGGGTCGGCTCGGCAGGCTGCGGGCGGCCCAGGCCACGGCCTCGGCCATCACATCGCGTTCCAGGCGAATCTTCACGACGTCCCCTTCGAGTGCAGGTAGTTGGATCTCCACCACCACCTGCTCCTGCGCTGCTCTTCGGGCACACAGTGGTCAGATGACGGCGTGGGCATCATATCCACTCACCCCTAGTGAATGACAGGTTGATCGTCAGCGCCCTCGGGTTCTGGTTGAGGGTCTTCGGTCTGGGCAGCGGTTGTCCACACAGTGGGGGCAGTCCGGCTTTGAAGACCCTTGAGATGTATGTCCTGTAGTCATCGTCATCACTTCTGTGGAACCTGTGGACAACTCGTGTCTGGGCTTGTCAGCCGCTGAATGAGCAAAATTCTTCCTTGTGGATGGCGTGGGCCCCGGTTGGGGATGGCTGTGCATGGCGCGAGGACGTGCAGATCGTCATCCACCGGATGGCCACATCGGCGAGCCGAGTTGTCCACAGTTGTCCACAGGCAACCTGTGGATTGTGCACAACGGTGTTCGTCCAGAAAACTTCCCCGTCTTCGCCCCGCATTCACCGATTCCACCGTTGAGGTGCGAGTCGGGTCGAAAGGTCTCAGGCGACCTGCAGACCATTGCCCGGCACTGTCAGTTGGGTCGGAAACCTCGTTGGTCGGATACTTGGGTGACGTGCGGGCCCCGACGAGGTGGCGCCCTCCGGACCAGGAGTTGACCGAGTTGAGCGGAAGCGAGCACCACGAGCCGAGTCCCAAGGGGGACCGGCGTCGAGCCCAGATCCTGGATGCCGCCGTGCAGCTGTTCGGCGAGGTGGGCTACCGCGGGACGTCACTGCGCGACATCGCGGCCAAGGTGGGCATCACCCACCCCGGACTGCTGTACCACTTCAAGTCCAAGGAAGACCTTCTGCTGGAGGTACTGGCCCGCCGCGACGAGGACGACGGCGCGCGCTTCCACACCAATGGCACCGAGCGCAGCGCCGTGGAGCAGCTGGCGGGGATGGTCTCGATCGTCGAGCACAACGCGTCCCGGCGCGGGATCGTGGAGCTCTTCAGCACCCTGTCCACCGAGGCGACCGATCCGGCTCACCCGGCGCACACGTATTTCACCCTGCGCTACGAGATGTTGGTGGACTCGCAGACCGTCATCTTCCAGAAGATCTCCGAACAAGGGCTGCTGCGTCCCGGGTTGACCCCGGAGATGGCGGCCCGCAGCCTGGTGGCGCTGATGGACGGCCTGCAGGTGCAATGGCTCTACGACGAGCGTGGTGTGGACATGGCACGCGACGTCCGTGGCTACCTGGATGCGATCCTCGTGCGTCCCCTGGCCGACCTGGTGGCCGAGCAGGCCTGAACCGGGGCAGGCCTGAACCCGAGGACGCCCGAACCCGGGCCGGACTGAACCCGAGCGGGGCTTCATCCCACCCAGGGCCTCACTGGCCCTTCTGCTTGATCCGGTTGGTCAGCTCGGTCACCTGGTTGAAGACGCTGCGACGTTCGCGCAGCAGCTCGCGGATCTTGCGATCGGCGTGCATCACCGTGGTGTGGTCCTTGCCACCGAAGAGCTGGCCGATCTTGGGCAGGCTCATGTCCGTCAGTTCGCGGCACAGGTACATGGCGATCTGGCGAGCGGTCACCAGCACATGGGTGCGGGAGGTGCCGGTCAGTTCCTCGAGCGTGATGCCGAAGTAGTCGGCCGTTTCCGACATGATCAGCTGCGGCGTGACCTCCGCCTCCTGGCCCTCCGGGATCAAGTCCTTCAGCACGATCTGCGCCAGGTCAAGATCCACCTCCTGCCGCTGGAGGCTGGCAAAGGCGGTGACCCGGATCAGCGCACCCTCGAGCTCACGGATATTGGTCTGGATCTTCGACGCGATGAACTCCAGCACGTCGGGGCCGGCCGTGAGGTTCTGGGTGGCGGCCATCCGCTTCAGGATGGCGATGCGGGTCTCCAGGTCCGGCGGCTGGATGTCGGTGATCAGACCCCACTCGAAGCGGCTGCGCAGGCGCGGTTCCAGGGCCTCCAGCAGCTTCGGGGGACGGTCCGAGGTCATCACGATCTGCTTCTGCGCATTGTGCAGTGTGTTGAAGGTGTGGAAGAACTCCTCCTGCGTCTGGATCTTGGACTCCAGGAACTGGATGTCGTCGATCAGCAGGACGTCGACGTCGCGATAGGTGCGGCGGAACTGGGCGGTGCGGTTGTCACTGATGGCATTGATGAAGTCATTGGTCAGCTCCTCGGTGCTGACGTACTTCACGCGAACGCGGTCGTAGTAGTGCCGCACATAGTGGCCGATGGCGTGCAGGAGGTGGGTCTTGCCCAGTCCCGACTCGCCGTAGATCATCAGCGGGTTGTAGCTCTTGCCCGGGGCCTCGGAGACTGCGGCCGCCGCGGCATGGGCGAAGCGATTGGAGGAGCCGATGACGAAGGTCTCGAAGGTGTACTTCGGGTTCAGCCGATCGGCGTCAGGGGTGTTGATGGCTGGGGTGGGACTGCTGGGACGCAGCCTCTCGGCGTCGGGCTTGGGGATGAACTGGGCCGGTTCGGGATCGAACTCCTCGGGATCCTCGTCGCGGTCCGGAACCTCCAGACTCAGCTCCAGGTCCGGCTCGACGGTGATCGCCAGGCGCATCTGGCGGTGGAAGAAGTCCGAGAGCGCTTCCTCGATCTGCACGCGCAGACGGGTCTCGATGCGCTCACGGGTGAACTCATTGGGAACCGCGATCATCACGGTGGACTCGTGCATGGTGAGGGGCTTGGTGTTCTTCAGCCATGCCTTGTTCGGGGCGTCTGCGCTGGTCTGGATGTGCTTCCAGGCCTTGGTGAGCTGGGCGGCAGGATCGTCGGCGGATGCGGAAGCCACGCGCTCTGACGAAATGCTCACTGTCACACCAATCGCTACGTCCCCGGATCTGACTGGCGTCTCCCCGCGGGGGTTTCAGGGGCGCCATGATTCCGGCGGAATCAGGTCATGCACGTATCCACACAGTTTTCCACAGCCTGTGCGCAAGCGGCCATTCCGGGGTGTCTGTCCCGGTCAGAGCCGTGTGGAGGGCGCTGTCCCAAGCCTGTGGAAAACCCTGCTACGGACCGTAGACGATACTTCCGTGGCAGCGCGCGGGCAAGCCGACTCGACTCAAAATGTTTGGTGGTGCGGCGTGTCGACTGGACTACATTGATGTAGTTACCTCGATGAAATTGGGTAGGATGCGGTTCGGTTTGCCCCGGACTGGTCACAACCCGTATCGTTGACCAGTCGCCGGCCGTCGGCGATGCACTTCCCCGTGCCGGAATGGATTCCTCACCAGGTGTTCATCCGTTCCGGGTTCCGCCAATTCGAAGACAAAGGGAGTAATCCCCGTGAGCAAGCGTACTTTCCAGCCCAGCAACCGTCGTCGCAGCCGCACGCACGGTTTCCGCGCCCGCATGAGCACCCGCGCCGGCCGTGCCATTCTGGCTTCGCGTCGTCGCAAGGGTCGCGCCGAGCTGTCTGCCTGACGAGTTCGGGTGCTCCCCGCCCAGTCACGGGTGCGTCAGGCATCCGACTTCCGCGCGACCATTCGCGGAGGTGTGAGGGCGGCGAGACCTACTCTCGTCGTGCATGCGCGCGCAATTGATGATGTCGTGCATGCGCGCGCAATTGACGATTCCGTGCATGCAGGCATGACGCACAGCGTGCGTGCAGAAGCGCCACAGAGCCCCCCTTCACGGGTGGGCTTTGTTGTGTCCAAGGCCGTGGGCAACGCAGTCACCCGCAACATGGTGAAGCGTCGCCTGCGGCATCTTGTGCTTCCCCTGATGGCAGACACACCCGGCATGGTGGTGGTGGTGCGGGCGCTGCCCGCAGCCGCCACCGAGCCGGACCGGCTCCCGGTTGACCTGGCCCAGGCCTGGTCCCGGTGCGCGGAGCGTCTGGGTCTGGGCAAGGACGCCGAATCGAAGGGTGCCTCGTGAAGTATCCGTTGATTGCCTTCGTGAAGTTCTGGCGTGCCTTCATCTCCCCGCTCTACGGGCAGACCTGCAAGTACCACCCCTCGTGCTCGGCCTATGGCCTTCGAGCACTCGAGGCACGCGGAGCCATCGTCGGCTCGCTGCTCACCATCTGGCGCATCCTGCGCTGCAATCCCTGGTCTCTGGGCGGCTACGACCCAGTACCCGGCACGCCAGAGGCCGCCGAATGGCAGGCCCGGCAGACCGAGCGTGCTCGCGGGCAGAACCAGGCACCCACCACAGACTCGTCCGTCGCCATGGCCACGGGCAACTCCCACAACACCCGAGGTGACATCTGATGGTTCCACTCCAGACGCTGCTGCTGTTCTTCGGACTGAAGGACGCGTTCATGGACTTCGGCAGCGCGATCATGCAGCCGATCTACTGGGCCGTGTCCGGTCTGATCGTGCTCTTCCACAACCTGTGGGCACCGGTCTTCGGCCACGGCAAGGGCATCACGTGGGTGGCGTCGATCATCTGCCTGACCATCGTGATCCGTACCCTGCTGATCCCGCTGTTCGTGAAGCAGATCAACTCGTCGCGAGACATGCAGCTGATCCAGCCCAAGGTCAAGGCGCTGCAGGAGAAGTACGCCAATGATCGTGAGCGCCTGGGCCAGGAGACCATGGCCCTGTACCGCGAGGAGGGCGTCAACCCGATGGCGTCGTGCCTGCCGGTTCTGCTGCAGATGCCGATCTTCCTGGCGCTCTTCCGCGTGCTGGAAGGCGCCGCTCGCAACCCGATCATTCCCCGAGGTCATTTCTTCAAGCAGAATCCAGAGCTGGTGCAGTCGCTGCATGACGCCACTGTCGGCGGTGCGCAGCTGGCTGGTCGCTTCCTGCCCATGACCCCATTCGGGGCCAACCAGATCACAGCCCTGGTGCTGATCCTTTGCATGACGGCGGTGCTGTTCATCCAGCAGAAGGAGCTGATGATCCGCAACATGCCGCCGGAGGCCCTCACCGGTCCGATGGCACAGCAGCAGAAGATGATGCTGTACATGTTCCCGGTGATGTACGCACTGGGTGGCATCTACATCCCGATTGGTGTGCTCATCTACTGGATGACCACCAACCTGTGGACCCTGGGCCAGCAGTTCATCCTGATCCGCAACAACCCGACGCCCGGAACCCCGGCCCACGTCGACTGGCAGGAGCGCATGCGCGCCAAGGGCAAGGATCCCGACAAGATCGAGGCCGAGCGCCGGGCGAAGCGTCAGAAGAGCCGTCAGGCCAAGCTGGTGACGCCTGCGGCCACCCCGGCTGCGTCGAGCGATGAGGGTGGCGCGACGGCGGCTCCGCGCCCCGGTGTTGCGCGTCAGCAGGTGACCCGCCAGACAGTGCGCAAGACCTCTGATGGTGGCCGTCAGACCGTGCAGCGCCAGCAGCCTGCCCGTCAGCCCCGTCAGGCGCGCAAGAAGAAGAAGAAGTAGTAGTGGCGGTTCGGCTGGCTCCTCGCCCCGGACGCGCCCCCCGAACCCCAGGCG
>NZ_JBQKKT010000019.1:0-55444 GCF_052116585.1 Luteococcus sp. Sow4_B9
CGTCCTGTTCGCCATGCTCAAGAACCGGGAGCCCTACCGAGCACCCGCCCCGACGCCAGAACCCTCACCCATACCCCTCGCCGCTTGACGAGCAACATAGGGACACCCCCCCGGGCACTCAAGAGCCCGGGACGACTTCCTGGATCACTTGCCCTGCTTGAACTCCCGAACGGCCTCGACAGCCACGTCGGGCTGGTCGGAGAAGACGTGGTCCATGCCGGCAGCCAGGAAGGTCTTGATCTCGGCCTTCATGTCACCGATCTCGGCGGGATTGCTCGAGCTCTGGAAGTCCTTCGGCAGGAAGGAGTTCTCGGCGCGGAAGGTCCAACCGGTCACCTCGAGGCCCGCGGCGTGGGCGTTCTTGATGGCGTCCGACGGCTTGTCCAGCGATCCGTCCTTCTTCTTCGGGATCATCAGGTTCTTGCACAGTCCGACGCTGTCCGCGTACTTGGCCACCTTCTTCATGCCCGACGGGGTCAGCATGTCCTTGTAGGTGGTGGTGTTGCCCGAGGCGACGAAGTCTGCCGGAGCACCCGAGCAGTCCATCAGCTGCACCAGCTGCACCTTGGTCATCTGGTTGAGCTGCTGGAGGTTGCCCACCTCGAAGCTCTGGATGACCACCGGCGAGTTCTTCTTGCCGTAGCCATTGGCCTCCAGCACCTTGACGGTGCCCTCCTCCTGGCTCAGGCCGATCGAGTCGAAGTAGCTGCCGTGCTTGATCTCCGGGATCACGCCGACGGGCTTGCCGTCGCAGGTCTTCGAGCGACGAGCCAGGTCCACCACCTCGTCGAAGGTGGGCACCTGGTACAGACCGTCGAACTCGGCGCTGCCAGGACGCAGCTCACCCAGACGCTCCTTGGCGCGCAGGGTGCGCAGCTCGGCCAGCGTGAAGTCCTCGGTGAACCAGCCGGTGATCTCGCTGCCGTCGATGGTCTTGGTGGCCTTGCGGTCGGCGAACTCGGGGCGGTCGGCCACATCGGTCGTGCCGCTGATCTCGTTCTCGTGACGGTCCACCAGGACGCCGTCCTTGGTGCTCACCAGATCGGGCTCGATGTAGTCGGCGCACTGGTTGATGGCCACCTCATAGGCCGCCAGCGTGTGCTCGGGACGGTAGCCCGAGGCGCCACGGTGGGCGAAGACGATGTGGTTGGGATCCGAGGCCTCGACCTTCTTCTTGGCCAGGTCCAGGATCACCATCTCGGTGTCGTCGGGGGTGCCGGGCTTGCGCGCGTCATTGCCCGGGTAGTTGTTGTCATTGGCGATCAGCAGACGCCCATCCTTCAGACGAACGACGGTCTCGACGCTCTGGAAGGGGAAGGTGAAGGTTTTGACGACGCCGTGGCCGGGGAAGGTCTCCATGCCGATGCCATCGGGGTTGTCGATCTTCAGCAGGTCGACGACCAGCTCCTTGCGCAGGAAGCCGTCCTTCTCCACCTTGTTCAGGTTGATCTCGTAGACACGCTTGGTGACACTCTCGGCGCCCCAGAAGTCGTCGCGCTCGACGATGAGCATCTTCTTACCGTCGGTCATGAAGGCGTCGCCCACCAGGTTGTCATCGGTGTCGGCCTGGTACTTCCAGGTGCGGCCGGTGTAGCGGTTCGTGCGGGTGTCGAACTGGCTGATGATGCGAGTGCGCTTGTCATCGCCGTTCAGGTAGCCCTCGAGGATCGGGTAGAGGAAGCGACCGTTCTGGCTGGCGGCCAGGGCCTCGAAACCCTTCGAGTTGCGCAGGTTGGCCTCCTCACCCTTGGCCAGGTGCGGGTTGCTGGCGCTCTTGACCAGCTCGACGCCAGCAGCCGAAGCCTTGCCGGGAACCGGCATCGGGACGGGCTTGCGCAGCAGCACGCCGTCGGCGCTGAAGTGCAGCAGGAAGGGGCCGAACTCCTCGCCGATCCAGAAGCTGCCGTCCTTGTTCACCACCAGCGACTCGACGTCGAAGTCGGCACCCGTCAGCAGACGCTTCTTGGTGTGCTCATTCACGATCGGGAAGCCAGCCAGGTGGTTCGGGTCGCGCAGCTGCACGAACTTCTGCACCTTGATCTCGCCCTTGCCGCCGTCGGCGGTCTCCCACTGCGGCTTCACCTTGTAGACGCGCAGCAGGAAGTCATCGGAATTGGCCTTGGAGCCGAAGCCGTTGTCCGGCAGGCCCCAGAAGGAACCGTCGCCGATCTCGGCCATGGCAGAGAATCCGGGGATGACCTGGCCGGGGAAGGGGCCCTTGCGGCCATTCTTCTCGGTGACCTTGGCGCCCGACTCCGGGCCCTTGGCGATGTAGTCGGCGCTCAGCTGGGCGCGGGCCTCCAGGGTGGGGACGACGGTCTTCGTCGTCTTGGCCTTGGCCGCCTTCGGTGCGGGCTGGTCGGCCGGCGCGGCGTGGACGGGGGCAACAGCGGTCAGGGGCAGCACCAGGGCGGCCGAGCCAAGGGCGACGGCGGCGAGGCGCGAGATGTGTGGGGTACGCATGGGTACAGCCAACCGCGTTCAGCTGATGCTCAGGTTTCCCATGGATGTGACTTGGGTGAACACCCCGGGACGAGATCATGCCCGCCGTGCGACCAGCTGGTGGATGCCCCTGCACGTCGCATGAGTTTGGTTGCCCGGCGTGGGTTTGGTTGCCCACCCGGCCAGCCCCTCCCGCACCGCGTGGGTTTGATCGCCCACCCGGCCGGCTCACCCCGCGCCGCGTGGGTTTGATCGCCCCGCGACGGGTACAACGCACGCGACACGATGCAACCCACGCGAGCCATGGGTGCACTGCCCGGGGCACCGCACGTCGCGTGGGTTTGATTGCCCACCCGGAGTCGAGGGCAGATTCTGACGCTGCCCGGCTCAGAGCTCGCGGACCACCTTGGCCGGCTGCCCCAGCGCCAGAACATTGGCGGGAAGGTCCTTGCTGACAATCGCTCCGGCACCCACCACGGTGTTGTCCCCGATGGTCACACCGGGCAGCACGATCACCCCGCCACCCAGCCAGACATTGTCACCAATCGTGATGGGCTCGGCGGCCTCGAGCTTGTCGCGACGCATCTGCGCGTCGAGGGGATGCGTCGGGGTGAGCAGTTGAACATTGGGGCCGATCTGGCAGTCCTCGCCGATCGTGATCCTCGCCACGTCCAGCGCCGTGAAGTTGTAGTTGATGAAGGTGCGGGCCCCAATACTGATCTGGCCCCCGTAGTCCACGTGCAGCGGCGGCTTGACGAAGGCCCCCTCGCCCAGATCACCGATCAGCTCCTCCAGCAGGGCTCGGGCATTCTCGGGATCCTCGACGCAGGCCTGGAGATAGCGTTCCTGCAGCTCGACGGCGCGCTGGGCCAGGCGGCCGCTCTCGGGATCATCGGCGATGTAGAGGTCACCCGCAAGCATTCGCTCGCGATTCGTCCTGGGGTCTCCGGCAAAGTAGTCGGTCATGCCTCGACGCTACCGGCGCCCCGAAGCGTCGAGGCTGACAGGAGGGGCAATCTGGCTGGGTACCCCAGCCCGGGCGTGGCGTGGGTACCCCTGGACCCGGCGTGGCGCGGGCACCCCTGGACCCGGCGTGGCGCGGGCACCCGTGGACCGGGCGTCGCATGAGTCCCCAGGACCCGGCGTCGCGTGGGTTTGGTCGTCCCGCGCGGGATTGGACATCCCTGACTCCACGCCGCGTGGTTTCCATACATCTGCGACGGGTATTGCACACGCGAGAAGACCAAACCCACGCGTCCTGCAGGTTCCCACGCGAGAGGGTGGAACCCACGCGACGTGCGAGGGGCGGGGGCGACGCCCAAGGATCCGCGGCGCGACACCCCCCGGATTCAGGGCGCGACACCCCCCGGACCCAGGGCACGACGTGCGAGGCGGCTTCCTGCAGACGCCGACGGGTGCACCGCGGCCCAGATGATGGCCGGGGTGCACCCGTCGAACACAGAGCGCAGGTCAGCGGATGAAGATGGCGTCACCCACCGGGCGCTCGCCCGCGGCGTCGGAAGGGCTGGTCACAAGGGCACCGTCGAGCACCATGGCGGTGGAGCCACCACCGTCGAGGTTGATCGCGTCGACCATGCCAAGATCCTTGGCCACCTGCGCGGTCTCGGGGATGCTCAGGCCCAGGTCGGTCAGCTGGCGGCCGTCGACGGTCACCAGAAGCGTACGACCCTTGGCGTCGATGCCGGCGAAGGTGCGGGGATTGCGCTGCAGCACCCAGCCGTAGTCGAAGGACGGGTTGAGCGGCTGGTTCATGCCGTCGCGCTTCTGGGTGACGTGCAGGTCGCCGTGGCGCACCAGCTCGGGGCCTCCGTTGACGACGGTGGTGCGCGGCTTGTCGAGCCGGGCGCGGCCATCGGTCATGCCCTGGCTCCACGCGCCGCGCTCGCCGGTCTGCACGACGTCGAGCAGGCGTGCGGCGTGCTCGCCGGTGGCCTGGATCGAGGTCTGGCCGGCCTCCAGGGCAGTGCCGCGCTCCGTCTTCACGGCCACGACGCGAGTGCCCTCGAGCACCACCTCGGCACCCTCACCGGCAGGGGTGGTGGCAGCGAAATCGGGGGTGTAGGCGATGGTCTCGGCGTCGTCGGTGCAGGTGACGTCGTGCAGCGGCAGATGGGTGACCTTGTCGGTCAGGTCGCCACCACAGTCGCGGATGAGGCCGATGACCCGGTTCACACCGTCGAGCTCGAAGCGCTGCTTGTCGAGGATCGCGACGCCCTTCCACACGGGGGTGACGATGCGAGTGTGGCGGGCCTTCGGGTCGAGCACCAGGGCGGGGCGGCCGGTGATGGTCTCGCTGACCAGCTTGCCGTCGTAGATGCCCGCACCGGCGGGATCACCCTCGGCGCCGGCCTTCGGGTCCATCACGAAGAAGCCGGCATTGATGGTGGCGCTGGCGCGCGTGAAGGCGGCCAGTTCGGTGGTCTTCTCGCGGGTGGCGAGGTCGGGGCCGTAGGTGGCCCCGAGGGTTCCCGTGAAGGTCTTGGGGTCGATGGTGAGCACATTGATGCGCCACGGGCCCTTGGCGTCAGTGCCGCCGTCCCAGCCGGTGAACCAGGAGCGGGAGCTGAAGCCCTTGGCCTTCAGCTCGGACACCAGCGCGTCGGCCTCGGCCTTGGTGGCGGAAGTCTGGTCGAGGCGCAGGCGGTGGCCCAGGGTGCTGGCGGGCAGGTCGGCGACGGCGGGCTGCTCGACGGCGCTGATGGTGGCGGCGAAGCCGGCCTCGGCCAGCTTCGCGCGAGTGTCCTCGGCGGCCGCCTTGTCCTGGACGGAGCGGGCGGGGCCGCTCCGGTCGGGGCTCGTGGCCAGCGACGGCATGTTCACCTCGACCACCCAGCCGAGCGACGCGTCGGTGGCGCCGCGGGTGACCAGGGTGTGGGTGACGCCACGCTGCACCGTGGTGGTGGTGCGGGTCTCGTGCAGGTCGGGGGCGCCGAGGGTGAGCTGCCCGGCGACGGGGGCGGGCGCGGGGCCGGCTTCGCGACGGCGGTGGTGACCAAGGGCATGGTCAGGGCTGCGGCGCCGAGAGCGGCGACGGCGGCACGGGTGGGGTTGTGGGTATGCATGGAACGATCAAACTGACCCGGGCGGTCACCCGACAAGGGCTGCCGGATGACCGCTGGATGAATGCTTGACGACGCCCCCGTCGTCACCCCTCCAACGGGTCGGTGGGGTGACTGTCGGTGACGTAGACCAGGGCGTCCCAACTGGTGGCCGGAACCACCCCGATCTGGTGCATCGGCGGCAGCCACGCCTGCCAGGCGGCGAAGGGGCTTCCTGCCGAGGCCATCGGATGCTGCTCCTGCAGCACCGCCCGGTTGGCGGGCGCAACCTCGGCGAAGTCGACGAAGCCGATGCGCGTCCCGGCGAAGATCCCCCGCACCGGGGAACCGACGGTGAAGGAGTGCACGCTGCCGTCGTCCTGCAGACGGACCCGGTGCGCGTCGGCGCCAACCACGCTGTAGTCGTCGCCCCAGTGCTGGTGGTTGAGGACGCCGAGCTTGCTCCCGGGCGCCATCGTCGCAGCCCCCGACCTGTCCACGTGCCCGTTGTGGGCCAGCAGCAGCGTGTGCCTGCCACCGGCACCGGCACGCTGCTCCACCAGGAAACGCAGGTTCTGGTGCAGGGCCGCATCCCGGTCCCACGAGTCGATGCCCTCGCTGCCCCGCTCCATCCCCTGCACCAGGGTGCGGGCCGACAGACGGGCCCGCAGGCTCGCATCGTCGCCGGCACCCTGGGCGGCACGCTCGACGGCCGCGGCCAGCTGCCGGGCGGGCTCCAGCATGGCCCGGGCCTGGTCCTGTTCCCAGGCGGTGTCGCGCGTGATCGCGTCGAGCCTCGGAGCCAGTCTCGCAGCAGCCTTGGGATCCTTGCCCCGCAACCATTCCAGGGCGACCTCACGGTCGGGGACGGCGCGCTGCACGTCCAGCCCGTGCAGCCGCACCGGGTCCTCGGGATGGGCGGCATTCCACTTCCGCAGAGCGGTCAGGAAGTCGGCCATCTGGCGGGTGCGGTTGAGGGCGAAGCCAAAGCGTCCGGCCGCCTCCTCGGCACTGCCCGGGCCACCCTGCACCCAAGCGTCCACCTGGCTCACCGGGCCGGCACTCTCCTCCAACGCGATCGTCGTGAAGCCCTCCTCGGCCGCCTTCAGGGCGATGGTCGTCCAGGCCTCCCGGAACTCGGCGGTGCCATGGGTGGCCTCCCCCACGGCCAGCACGGTGGCCTCGGTGAGACGGCTGGGCAGCTGCACATCGGCCAGTTCGACCGCCTCCGCAACACCGGCCGGAGCCGTGACGTGGCGCCACAGACCGATTCCGGCACCACCCACCATGAGGGCGACGACGAGCACCACCACCGCAGTCCTCCTCATCACAGGTCACCCCTCACCAGTCGCACCAGGCCTGCCACCAGCGGCAGCACGGCCCACGCCAGCATCGACGTGCCCAGTCGGGCCCAGGAACCCGGCGACGGATCCGCCAACGCCCAGACGGCGTCGAGGCTGACCCAGGACAGCAGCCGCTCGGCCACCGCGGATGCCGACGCCAGCAGCAGCGCGATCGTCGGCCACAGCAGCAGCACCATGATGGGGGCGGGTGCGCTGCGGGTGAGCAGCGCCCAGCCCAGGGCGGCCACGCCGGTGAAGGCCAGGTGTCCGGCGGCCAGGGCGAGCCGGCCGACATCCCCGCGAAGGGGGATCGCGTCGCCGGTGATCCACGGGCCGATGACCGCGGCACCAACACCCATCACCACGGCCACCAGCAGCAGCACGAGTGCCGCCACCAGCACCGCCAGCAGCTTAGCCGTCACCAGCCGGCCGCGGCGCGGGTCCTGCAGCAGGCTCGGCTCGATGGTGCCCCGGGTGAACTCGCCGCTGGCCAGCAGCACCGCCAGGACGAGCAGCATCCAGCCCGCCGGCCCGCAGGCCATCGTCGCCAGCTGCCACATGTCGGTGCCGGTGGTGGGCCACAGGGCCCGACCGCCGGCGAAGGCCGCCATGCCCAGCAGTCCGCCGGCAATCACCGCACGCTGCCCGCGGGTGTCGACGAGCTTGTGCAGCTCCACGGCCACGGCGCGGGCCAGGGTCGTGCGGGCCAACGTGGTGCGGGCCAGACCCGCGCGGGTCGTCGTGTGCACGGCGGTCATCGCACACCCCCGAGCTGCACGCGCCCACGGTCGATGCCCTCGGTGAGCCCGAAGTAGAGCTCCTCCAGGTCGGCCACCTCGGCGACGGCCACGTCCTGGAGCACCCGGCCCCCGCCGATCATCACCACCCGATGCGCCAGGCGCGCCACGTCATGCAACTGGTGACTGCTCAACAGCACGGCACAGCCCCGCTCGGCACGCTCGTGCAGCAGCTGTGAGAGCCACCGCTGCCCCTGCGGGTCCAGCCCATTGGTCGGCTCGTCGAGCACCAGCGCCGACGGGTCGCCCAGCAAGGCCTGGGCCACCCCCAGTCGCTGCCTCATGCCGAGCGAGTACTCGCCCACCCGGCGACTCGCCTCTGCCCGTCCCAGGCCCACCTCGTCGAGCACCTCGTCGACGCGAGCGGCCGGAAGGCCCTGGGTGAGGGCCGCCAGCCGCAGGCACTCCCGCCCGGTGCGTCCCGGATGGAAGGACTCGGTGCCCAGCAGCACTCCCACGCTGCGGCCGGGCACCTCCAGCTCCCCATAGGGGCGGCCGTCGATGGTAGCGCTGCCGGCATCGGCCCGGACCAGTCCGGTGAGGATGCGCAGGCAGGTGGACTTCCCGGCGCCATTGGGGCCGAGGAAGCCGACGATGCGGCCGGCGGAGACGCCGACGGACACCCCCTGCAGGGCCTGTACCGCGCCGAAGCGCTTGGTGAGGTTCTCGATCTCGATCATGGTCACAGCCCACGCCAGCCGGCCGGGTGGCCGCCTCGGGCAGCAGGCCGCCGTCGCGGAATCCTTCGGGGACCAGCCGATGGCCCATCGGCTGGGCCGACTGGCCCATCGGCCATCTGGGCCGCCGCGCCCGCGGCTGTGAGACTGGACGGGTGCCCGAACTCCTTTCCTCCACCACAGCACCCCGGCGTCGACGACCGACCGGCCTGCAATGGCTGGTGGCACTGCTGGGCACTGGCTACTACCTGACTCCGCTGGTGGCCTACTGGCTGGCCCCGTGGCTGAACCCCAGGGGCCGGGGGCACCTGCCCGTGGCGGAGGTGTGGCTCCTGCTGGGCGGGGCCGTCGTCGCGCTGGCCCTCATCGCCCTGCTGCCACGACGTCGCATTGCTGCCCTGGCAGGAATCGCCCTGCTGTGGCCGTTGACTCCCCCACTCTTCGGCGCGGCGCTGGTGACCCAGGAGGAGGTGGCCCGATCCAGCCGTCGCACCTGGGGCCTGGCCAGCGCCGTGCTGCTCTGCGCCGCCAAGGCCGTGAACGTGCCACTGTGGGCGGCGCTGGGCCAGCCGACCACCCAGACGTCCTGGGTGGAGGTGACCATCTCGTGCATCGGGATTGCCCTGGCGACGATGGTCGGATGGCTGCGACAGGCCACCAGCCAGGCCGAGACCGCCCGCGCCGTCGCCAGCACCGCACGGCAGGAGAGCTTCGAGGCACGCCTGGAGCAGGCCCGTCTGGCCGAGCGCGAACGCATCGCTCGCGAGATGCACGACGTGGTCGCCCACCGCATCTCGCTCGTCGCCCTGCACTCCGGCGCGCTCTCCCACCGGCTGCGCGAGTCTGACGCCGAGAGCGCCGAACTGGCCGGCCTGATCCAGGCCAATGCCAAGGCCTCGCTGGTGGAGCTGCGCAGCATGCTCGCCACCCTGCGAGGCAGCCAGGACTCCCCCGAGCCACCCCAGCCCACCCTCACCGGGCTCTCGACCCTGGTCGCCGAGGCCACCGAGGCCGGGCAGCAGGTGCGCCTCGAGCTTGACGCCAGCCTCGAGACCATTCCCGAACCCGTCTCCCGCAACGCCTTTCGCATCGTCCAGGAGGGCGTCACCAATGCCTGCCGGCATGCTCCCGGTGCTCCCACCGTCGTGCAGGTGCAGCAGCGCGACGGCTGGTTGCGGCTGCGTGTGGCCAACCCGCTGGCCGACCTCGCAGCCCCCGACCGCTCCGGCTCCGGCCTGGGCCTAGTGGGGGTGGCCGAGCGCGTCGAACAGCTGGGTGGTGAGCTCGTCCACGGCAGCGACGGGGCACAATTCGTCCTGGACGCCACGCTGCCGCTGGCCCCGACACCCCGCCAGGAGGGCATTGCATGAGGATCGCGCTGGTCGACGACGACCCGATGGTCCGCACCGGGCTCGGCTACATCCTGCGCGGCGAGGCCGACATGGAGGTGGCCTGGCAGGCAGGAGACGGCGGCGAGGCACTACGGCTGCTGGCCGACGACCCCGTCGACGTCATCCTGCTCGACATCCGGATGGCCGGCACTGACGGTCTCGCGACGATGGAGGCGCTGGCCGCGCTCCCCGAGCGTCCCCGCGTGCTGATGCTCACCACCTTCAACACCGACGACTACGTGGTGCGCGCCCTGCGGCTGGGGGCCGACGGCTTCCTGCTCAAGGACGCCGACCCCACGGAGCTGCTGGAGGCAATCCGTCGCGTCCAGCAGGGCCAGACGGTGCTCTCGCCCGAGGTCACCCGCACTTTGGTGAGCGTGGCCACTGAGTCCAGCGGTCCGGGTGCCGCGACGGTGGCCGCCCAGCAGGCGATGGCCCGGCTCACCAGCCGTGAGCGCGAGGTGGCGGCGCTGGTGGCCCAGGGCCTGACCAACAGCCAGATCTCCACCCGAATGAACCTCAGCCTGGCCTCGGTGAAGTCGCACCTGACCAGCACCTTCACCAAGCTGGGCGTCGACAACCGGGTCTCGGTGGCGATGATCGTGCGCGACGCCGGGAGCTCCCGCTCGGGTTCCTGAGCCTCGCTCGGGTTGCAACCCGAGCGAGGCCAGGCAAGCCACGCGAGGCTGGTCGCGCCGTGGGCTCCGCCTCAGCGCAGCGGCTGGCAGCGCGGGCACCACCAGCTCAGTCGCTCCTGCGTGAGCGGGCCAAACTCCTCGCACTCGATGCGGGTGTGGCAGCGCGGGCAGGGCTTCCCGGCACGGTCGTAGACCCAGCGGCCGTCCCGGTTCGAGGCAGTGGGGACGCGGGTGACCTTGCTGGCCTCCAACAGGCGCTGGGCCGTGCGCACCACGCCCAGCAGGTCGGGCACCCGACCCACCGGGGTGCGCGGGTTCACCCGCTGGTGGAAGAGGCTCTCGGCCCGGTAGATGGTGCCGATGCCGGCCAGGTTGCGCTGGTCTAGCAGTGCCTCGCCGATGGTGCGGCCGGGCTCGCGCAGCAGGTTGGCGACGGCCACCTCCTCGTCCCAGTCGGGTCCGAGCAGGTCGGGGCCGAGGTGGCCCACCACCTCGTGCTCGTGGTCGCTGCGCACCAGCTCCACCAGCCCGAGCCGCAGGCCTACCGCTTGGTGGGTCTCGGTGACCAGCAGGGCACGCACCTGGTGGGCGGGGCCGGGGGTGCGCTCGTCGGCTCCCACGATGCGCCAGGTGCCGTCCATCTTGAGGTGGGTGTGGATGGTCCAGCCGCCCTCGATGCGAGTGAGCTGGTGCTTGCCGCGCGGCACCACCTCGAGCACGCTCCGGCCGGCGAGGTCGGCGGTGGCTGCGGCGGGCACGCGCAGCTCGGCGCGGGTCAGGACCTGGCCGGCCAGGGCTGCGTGCAGCTTGGCGCAGGAGCGGGCGACGGAATCACCTTCGGGCATGGGCCCATCCTGCCCGGCGCCGCGCTCCTGCTGCTGAAAATGCGGCCGTCACGGCGCACGACACGTTCAAATGTCATCCGTGGCCGTATGTGCTGCATTTTCAGTGCGCAGCGCCGAAGAAGGCCAGCATCCGATCCCGCGCCGCCTTCAGCGCCGGGTCCTCCGGCACCCCCTCGGCGAGCGTGAACTCCACCGCCACATGACGGTTGCCGGCACGGGACACCACCCGCCGGCGGAAGCTGCCGATGTCCAGCCCGTCACGGATCACCAGGCCCCAGCCGGCCTCTGCCGCACTCAGGTGCAGCTCGCCCAGCCGGTGCCCGGCCAGCCGGGGGAAGCGCGGGTGGTCATGGCAGAGCCAGGCCTCGTCGAAGGTGGGCAGCAGGTGCACCCCGTCCAGCCCTGCCACCGGGGCATCCGGCCGCCACCACAGCTCCACGCCGTCCACGGTGCCGGTCTCGAAGCCGCCGCTGGCCAGGCCCGCTCGGGCCTCGGTACGGGTGATGTTGCTCCAGCGCTGCAGGTCGCGGAGGCTCGTGGGTCCGTGGCCGGCGACGAAGCGGTGCACCAGGCGGGTGGCGGCCTCCTGGCGGGGCAGGGGTTCCGAGGGCGGAACCACGTCGTCGAGCAGGACATAGGTGTGCTCGTCCGCGGCCAGCGGGCCGGAGCAGACCAGCGCCGTGGCCTCGGCCATCATCAGCTGGTGGGCGACGGTCTGGTTCGGCTGCGGCGACGAGGCGGGCACCGGCAGCAGTGGTTAGAGCTGGCGTCTGGTCAGGGGTCCGTCGGCCAGCGCCCGGCGCAGCACCTGTTGCGTCTGGGCCCAGAGCTCCTCGTCGATGCCCAGCTGGCGCTGCCGTGCGCGGTTGCCGCTGATGATCCTGGGGCCGGTGAGTTCGAGCAGCCAGCGGATGTCGTTGCGGTGCACGTAGTGCCAGGTGGGGCGCAGCACGTGGGTGCGCAACACCTCGCCCGCATCGACGGCAGCGCAGACCGAGGCGTCGTCGGCACCGCTGCGCAGCCCCAGTGACCAACGGGCCAGCGGCGGGTCCTGGGCCTGCACCGCCAGGGAGTTGCGCACCGCCTCGGCCACCGACGGCGCCCGTGGACCCGTCAACTGCTGGGCAGCGAGCCGCAGCCCGACCACCTGCAGGACCGCCGCTGTCTCCACGGGTGGCCGCCTTCCGCTGGTCAGTCGCCGGTGCGTCCGGCGGCCCTGCGGTAACGGGCCGGGGAGAGCCGACGCCGACGCACCACCGCGAGCAGGCAGGCGATGGCCGCCAGCAGCCACAGTCCAATCAAGGTTCCGACCGGGCCGACGCCCAGGGACTCGCCGATCACGGCGCGACGCACCCCGTCGAGGGCAGGGGCCAGCGGACTGACCCCATGGATCGCGGTGAAGACGCCGGGCACGGCCGAGACGATGCCCACCGCCGCGGCGACGGCCCCCAGCAACACCGCCACGGCACGGCCGAGGCCGCCGAACCAGGCAGCCAGCGCGTGGTTGATCGCGGTGAAGCTCAGCGTGGTGAGCATCAGGAAGGCGGTGAGCACCACGCCGTTCGACAGGCCGAGGTCGAGCACCGTACTGCCCAGGATGCCCAGCAGCACGGCCTGCCCCACCGCGACGGTGGCGCCGGGCACCATGGTCGCCGCGGCCAGCTGCCAGCTGGGACGCGACGAGGTGAGCGTGCGGGAGGCGATCGGACGCATCAGCAGCCAGGTGGCCAGGGCACCCAACCAGGCACCCAGCACCAGCAGCAGCGAGGTGAGCTGGCTGAGCGGAGTGGCGAAGCGCTCGGCATCACCGGAGACGGGCGTGGCCACCACACCCGAGAGCTTCTCGCGTTCCTGCTTGCTGTAGCTGGGCACCTCCTTGGCCCCGTCGGAGACCTTCTCGGCAAAGGTGCGGGTGCCCTCGGACAGCTTGGTGCTGCCGGCGGCCAGGTCGGTCATGCCGGTGGCCAGCTCCTGCACGCCCTGGTTGGCCTGGTGCACCCCGTCGGTGTACTGGCCGACGCCCTTGGTGTACTCGTCCAGGCCGGTGCTGAGCTTGTTGGCCCCGTCGGTCAGTTGGGTGCCGCCGCTCTTGAGTTGCTGTGACTTGCTGGCCAGGGTGTCGGCGCCGTCGCTGAGCTCCTTGACGCCAGACTTCAGCTGCCCCAGTTGGGCCTCGATCTGCTTGGGCAGTTCATCGACGAGCTGGGTGACGCCGCCCGAGAGCTGGTTGGCGCCGGTGGCAAGACTCTTGGTTCCCGAGCGCAGGCTCTGCCCGGTCTGGGGATCCTTGTGGTCCAGGGCGGCCGCGGCGGTCCCGGCGCCGGCCCGGAAGCCGCCGGTGAAGGCGGGCTCGGCGAGCTTCTCCACCTCGGGGCAGACGGCCTCGGCCACCTGGGAGGTGCGCTTCGGATCGGTCAGCACCTCGCTGATCTGCTCCGCGGCGGGCAGCTGGATCCGCTTGAGCACCTCGGCCTTCTGCTCGGGGGTGAGCTCCATCTCTGCGGGCAGCTCGTCGAGCTGCGTCGCGACGGCCTGCTTCAGCTCTGCTTGGTACTGGGCGATCTGTTCTTCCCCCAGCTGGGTGCGCATCGCGTCGGCCACCTGGGTGGCGCAGCCCTCACCGAACTGTTCGGTGTAGGCCTCCATCACCTGCGGCGGGACGGGTGCCTTGCCGTCGCGCCAGGCCACCAGCTGCTGCTGGTAGGCGTCCACGCCCTGCGACACGCCCGAGGCACCGTCGGAGAGCTGCTGGGCTCCTTGCTTCAGCTGGCCCAGCTGGGCGAACTGGCCCGTGCCACTGGACTGCTCCAGGCCGGACTCCAGCTGGTTGATGCCACCGGCCAGTTGCCCGATGCCGTCGACCACCTGGCCGGTGCCCTTGGTGTACTCGGCCACGCCGGTGCCCAATTCCTGGGCCCCGCTGGCCAGTTGGCTTCCACCCTCGTCGAGCTTGGCGCCGTTGGCGTCCAGCTCGTTCATGCCCTTGCCCAGTTCACCGACGCCCTGGGCGGCCTTGACGGTGCCGTCACCCAGCCGTTCGGCACCGTCGGCCAGCTGGGAGGCCCCGTCGCCGATCGTGGTGATCTGCTTGCCCATGGTGTTGAAGCCCACGTAGATGTTGTCCAGGTAGTTGCCGGTGAGCATCGCGTTGGTGCTCTGGGCGGCCATCTCGGCCACCTCACGGGCAATCTGGGCGTCCTGCACCGCCGACGACGGGGAGGTCTGCACGTCGATGGTGGCCTGCTGGGCGGTCTTGGCGTCGGCGACGCTGGTGGCCGCCGCGGAGAAGTTCTTGGGGATGGTCACCACCACGGCGTACTCGCCGCTGGCCAGCCCGGCGGCGGCGTCGGAGGGGTCGCTGAGCTTCCAGGTGACGTTCTTGCTGGGCTTGGCGACGATCTCAGCGGCCAGCTGGCGGCCCATCGGCACCGTCTGTCCGTCCACCTTGACCGCCTCGTCGGTGTTCACCACGGCGGCGGTGATCTTGCCGAGCCGGTCGTCGCGGCCCCAGGCGGTACCCAGCAGGACGCCGGCCACCAGTAGGGGAACCAGCACCAGCGCCAGCAGGCTCCAGCGTCGCAACGGGACGTGGGAGTTGGCGCGCTCGGCGTGGAAGATGGGGATGTTCATGGTTGTCCTCACAGGCTCTCGACGAGCTGACGTTCGGTGGTGGCCTCGGGCGCCTCGGGGCGAGGCTGCGGCGTGGCGGGGTCGGGTGTGAGCAGCGCGATGGTGCGATCGGCCCGCCAACGGGCGATGGCCTCGCGGTCGTGCAGCCCCAGGACGAAGGCGGGCCCCTCGACAGGCTCGGGGACCGGGAGCCCCTCGACAGGCTCGGGGAGCGGGGGCCCCTCGACAGGCTCGGGGACCGGGGAAGCAAGCTCGGGGGACGGGGAGAGGGCGCGGGCGTCGGCGATGGCCTGGTCCAGGGCGGCCAGCTCGGGGCCGGCGAGGGCGTCGGCCCCGTCGACGAAGACCACGCGGGGAGCGCGGCCCAGGGCCGAGGCGAGGTCTCGCTCCAGACCCGACTTGCTGCCCGCTTCCAGGAAGGCGGTGGCCTGGCGCACCTCGGCGGCCCGTTCGGGCAGCAGCAGACCGGCCACTCGTGCCTTTCCGTCGGTGGCGTCCAGCCGTCCGGCCAGGGTGAGCAGCAGGGCACGGCGCGGGTACGAGTCGCCCTGCACGACGGCCACCTGCCCCGGGTCAAGGTGCAGTGAGGCCTGCTCGAAGATGCCCTCCACCGACAATCCCTCGGCATGCAGCGCCTCGCGATGATCCGGGCTGGGCCACTGCGCCAGCTCCAGTTCGCGGTGCAGGCCCTCGCCCTCGACGTCGAGCACCGGCAGCATCTTGTCGAGCCAGTGCGGCAGGTGCCAGGCGCGAGCGCCGAGCAGTTGCAGCACGGCCGGCACCAGGGTCATCCGGATCACGAAGGCGTCGACGGCCACACCCACGGCCAGGCCGAAGGCGATCTGCTTGATCGGC
Organism: Luteococcus sp. Sow4_B9; assembly: GCF_052116585.1. Classification (NCBI taxonomy): domain Bacteria; kingdom Bacillati; phylum Actinomycetota; class Actinomycetes; order Propionibacteriales; family Propionibacteriaceae; genus Luteococcus; species Luteococcus sp. Sow4_B9. The sequence goes on from NZ_JBQKKT010000019.1 coordinate 15,678, forward strand.
CCCATGCCCTCCGGCACGAAGAAGGCGAAGACCGCGAACATGATGACGGCGGCCGCGGTCACCACCTGCGCCGAGGCGGTGAAGCCGCTGGCGATCGCAGCGCGGGCCAGCCGGTCACGGTCACCGGCCGGATCCTTGCGCACGGCGTGCACGAAGTCCTCGCGCATCCGGCTGACCAGGAAGACCTCGTAGTCCATGGCCAGGCCGAACAGGATGCCCATGATGACGATGGGCATGAAGCTGATGATCGGCACGGGCTTCTCGAGGTTGATGATCCCGGCCCCGATGCCCTCGTTGAAGACCAGCTGGGTGGCGCCGAAGGCGGCGCCGACGCTCAGCAGGTAACCGACGGTGGCCTTCAGCGGCACCCACACCGAGCGGAAGACCATCATGAGCAGCACGAAGGACAGCCCGACCACGAAGATGCCGAAGGGCAGCAGGGCACCGGCCAGGCGTTGCGAGACGTCGATCTGGATGGCGGTCGATCCCGTCACGGCGGTCTCCACGCCGGGAGTCTCGGCCCACTGGTCATGCTGGTCCACCAGCCGCTGCACCAGGTCTGCGGTGGCGGGGTCGTCGGGGCCCGTGGTGGGCACCACCTGGACGAATCCGGTGTCGGCATTGCGGTTGGGAGTGGCGATGAGCACCTTGGCGACGCCCTCGGTCGACTCGATGTCCTTCTTGAGGGTGTCCATGACGCCCATCGGGTCATTGCTGCCCAGGATGTCTGCGGTGACGATCAACGGGCCGTTGTAGCCGGGGCCGAAGTGTTCGCTGACCAGGTCGTAGGTGACGCGCTGCGGCTTGCTGGCCTCGGCCTGGCCGGCATTGGGCAGGCTCATCTGCAGGTTCGCGGCCGGCACGGAGAGCGCGCCCAGCACGGCGGTGACCAGCACGACGGTGAGCAGCGGCAGCCGGGTGGCCAGGCGCACCCAGTTGCCGAAGAAACCTCGCCCGGGGGCCTTGCGACGACGCCGCTTGCGGGCGCGGGGACGCAGACGCTCACCCATCAAGCCCATCAGCGCGGGCAGCAGGGTGAGGGCGATCACCACGGCCAGGGCGACGGCGATGGCGGCGAAGACACCCATGATGGTGAGGAAGGGAATGTTGGCCAGCCCCAGCCCCACCAGGGCGATGCACACCGTCAGGCCGGCGAAGACCACGGCCGATCCGGCGGTGGCGACCGAGCGGGCGGTCGACTCCTCGGCGTCCATCGGCTCGACGCCCTCGACGGGGCGCAGCTGCTCACGGTGACGCGACAGGATGAACAGCGCGTAGTCGATGCCCACGGCCAGGCCCAGCATCACCGCGAGCATCGGGGTGGTGGAGTTCACCTTGGCCAGACCCGCCGAGATCATCAGCAGGAAGAGGGACAGCACGACGCCAACGATGGCGGTCATCAGGGGAAGCCCCGCGGCCAGCAGCGATCCCAGTGACAGGAAGAGCACCACCAGTGCCACGCCGACGCCGACCACCTCGGTGGCGCTCAGGGTGGGCACCTCGATCGAGAAGGCCTGGCCACCCATGTGCACCTGGGACCCGTCGGGCAGGTCTGCCTCGACGCGGTCGGCCAGCGCGATGAGCCGCTCCCGGTCCTCGTCGGTGATCTCCTCCATGGAGCCCTCCAGCTGCAGCTGCACCAGGGCCGCCTGCTGGTTGTCGCTGATCATGCCGGTGCTCAGGCCACTGAAGGGGCTGGTGACCCTGGTGACGATGGGGTCACCACCGAAGTCCTTGACGACCGCCTCGATGCCCTGCTTGGCCTGCTCGTCGCCCACCCGCTCCCCCTCGGGAAGCACGACGATGGCCTCTGCCGTGGTGGCTGCGGCCTCCGGGAAGGTCAACCGCAACTGGTCGAGCGCCTCCTGCGACGGGGCACCCGGAATGTTGAAGTCGTCGCTGTATTCGGCTCCCGCGAGGCCGGCCAGCCCGCCGAGCACCACGAGGATCGCCAGCCACAGCGCCAGCACGCGCTTGTGATTGCGATGGCAGCTGCGGCCCAGGCGATAGAGGAAGGAAGACATGGAGGCGACCCCGAGATGCGAAGGAGAATCCGATACAGTGTTGTATCCGATACAGGAGTGTACCCTTTGTCGAAGACCTGACAAAGCCGCTCCACAAGCCGACCCAGCGCCCAGAGGACCCATGAGCATGCCCACCACCGCCCGCCGCGCCGCCACCCGTGAACGACTGGTGGGCGCGGCCATCGAGGTCATCGCCCGCAAGGGCGTGCTGGCGGCCAGCGTGGAGGAGATCTGCGAGGCCGCCGACTTCACCCGGGGGGCCTTCTACTCCAACTTCGCCTCCAAGGACGACCTGTGCGTGGCGGTGCTGGAATGGCTCGGCCAGCGCTACCTGGCGGCCGCCCGCAACGCGATCGCGCGCATGGATCCCACCCTCGACGTCGACGAGCGGATCACGCGCGCGGTCCAGCTGTTCATCACCACCTCTGGCACCAAGCCCGAATCGGCACTGGTGATGAGCGAGCTGCGTCTGCACGCCGCTCGGGAACCCGCCCTGCGCGATGCCTTCGCCGCCTACGAGAGCAGCGTCACCCCGATGTTCGGCGAATTGATCGGTGAAGGACTGCGCACCGCCGGGCTGCGGCTGACCATCCCGATGGACCAGGCCCTCTCGCTGTTGCATGCGGTGCACGACCAGACCACCCTGGACCAGTTGGTCCACGGCGCCAGCCCCGATTCGCCACAGGCCACCGAGCTGCTCAGCCTGGTGCTGCGCGCCATGATCACCGCCGACTGACGTTTCGAGACGTTCAACCAGCCGTCACCCTGCGGCTTCGCTCCCGCCATCCATGGTCGCACTCGTTGATCCATGACCCAGCTGCGCGGCTTCGACGGGCACACGCCCGCCACCGTGCAGCCCGCCTTGCGGCCGCCCCGCGCTGGGTCCACCCGTCCCCTGGTGGAGAGCACCGAATGGATGGGCGCCCTCGACCCGTCGCTGCGGCTCGACGCGCTGACCATTCCCGGCACCCACAATTCCGGGGCCACCCGCGGAGGACGCTGGGTGGCCTGCCAACACCACGGCATCCGCGACCAGCTGGACGCCGGGGTGCGCTACCTGGACATCCGGGTGCGGCTGCTGCGCGGCGGCTTCCGCGTGCACCACAACCAATTCTTTCAGCGGCTGACCCTCGACGAGGTGCTGGAGGTCTGCCAGGACTTCCTGCAGCAGCATCCGACGGAGAGCGTGCTGCTGTGCCTCACCCAGGAATTCTCCCGCGCCGATGCCGCGCAGCTGGCCCGCACCTGGGCCCGTCTCCGGACCCGTTTCCCGGGGCTGCTGCACGAGTCACGTCGCACCCCCACCCTGGGGCATGCCCGCGGCCAGGTGGTGGTGGTCACGCGCAGTGCCGGCTTCGCCGGGTTGGACCATCGCAGCTGGCAGGTCAGCGACGACTGGCACATCGGCACCCGCAGCACCTGGCAGGCGCGCAAGTGGCCGGGCATCACCGACCACCTGCGCCGGGCCCGGGCGGCTCGCGGTGACGGGAGGATGTGGAGCTGTCACGCCTCGTCAAATGGCTGGGCACTGACCCCTGCGGCCGCGGCCCGACTGCTGGAACCCCTGCTGCACCAGCACTTCGACGAGCTTCCGGGCCGTCCTGCCGGTGGTCAGGCCGCCCCGGAGCGCAATGGGGTGATCCTGCTGGACTTCGCCACTGACGAGCAGGTGGCGCAGCTCTGGCAGCGCAATCTCTGAGCACCTTGGCCCCCGCTGCTCGGCGGCCCCCTGACACAGTTGAACACGGCGCGACAGAACACGACACGACAGAACAGCGGTGCCCAACCCCGGACGGGCTGGGGACCGCTGTTCTTGCCTGGTTGGCCGCTACTGGCGAATTGGCCGCGGCCGTCAGTAGCCGATCGACTTCAGGTACTCGCGGGAGTCCTTGATGCAGTCGAAGGGGTCACGGCCGTAGGTCATGTCCTGCTCGATGAAGAAGTACTCCGCACCCGCCGCCAGCGAGGCAGGCAGCAGCTCGGGCCAGTTCATGTTGCCCTGCCCCACCTCGGCGAACTCGACGATGTTCACGAACATGTCGTAGCCCTTGGCCACGTCACCCGACGCGAACAGGTCGAGGGCCTCCGGCGGCAGGGCACCCACGCGATAGTCCTTGACATGGATGAGCTTGCACACGCCGCTGTAGGCCTTGAGCATGTCCAGCGGGGCCATGCCGCCACGCTGCACCCAGTGCAGGTCCACCTCGAAGTTGAGGTCGGGGGCAACCCGTCGGACGATGTCGAAGATCCGTTCGCCGTCGAACTGTGCGAGGTCCACATGGTGGTTGTGGTAGCAGAGCGTGATGCCCTCGTCGGCCAGCTTCTTCGCCCACGGCTGCACCTCGGCCGCCCACGCCTCGCAGGCCTCCTTGGAGACCATCGCCGTGAAGGGCATCATGCCGATCCGCAGGAAGCGGCAGTCGAGCCGCTTGCAGTCCTGGACGATCTTGTCGTAGTGCTCCTCCAGGTTGTCGCCGGTGGCGGTGGGGCCGGGCTTGAGGGCGACGGACAGGGCGCCCACCTCGATCCCCAGCTCCTTGATGCCACGCTCCAGGGCGGCGGTGTTCTCCTCGTCCATGGGGATCTGGGAGACCTCGACGGCCGTCAGGTCCATCGACGCGATCTTCTCGAGCACGGGCCACATGCCCAGCTCGGAGACCTTGTCCTTCAACATCATCATCTGCACGCCGAGCGTTGCCATGTCAGTTCCTCTCCTCGAACGTGCCCTCTTCGCGGATGCGCTTGTTGAGCTCGTCCAGGTAGCGGGTCTCGTCGAAGTTCTCCAGGCTGACCTCTTCACCGGTCCAGGCGGACAGGTGGATGCCATTGGCCAGACGGACGCCGTGGATGCCGTCGCCACCGGGGGCGATCAGCTGGGCGCCGTTGAGGACGGCGTCGGCGAAGTTCTTCATCACGTCGCAGTGCTGTTCGCCCCAGACCGATCCGTAGTCCTTGGTCTCGGTGCTGAGCTTGTCGGAGAGGTCCAGCTCGCCCTTGAAGAGCTTGCCGACCTCCTCCATGCTCATGCCCTTGCTGAACTCCTGCTCCGGCTCGCTGAGGCGGGTGATGGTGACGGTCTTGGAATTGTCGACGACGACCTTGCCCTTGTCGCAGAGGATCTCCAGGCGGTCGGTGCCGGCGATGTCATGGGTGCAGGTGATGAAGGTGCCGGTGGCGCCATTGCCGAAGTCCACCAGTGCGGTCACCTCGTCCTCGACGGCGATGTCGCGCTTGAAGCCGAAGCTGGCCTTGGCGAAGACGCTCTTGGGGACGCCGCAGATCCACTGCCACAGGTCGAGCTGGTGGGGTGCCTGGTTCACCAGGACGCCGCCACCCTCGCCGCCCCAGGTGGCGCGCCAGTCGGACTGGTCGTAGTAGCCCTGGGGACGCCACCAGGTGGTGATGATCCACGACGTGTGGCGCAGGGCGCCGAGTTCGCCGGAGGCCAGCAGGTCCTTGAGGTCCTTGTAGAGCTGGTTGGTGCGCTGGTTGAAGAAGACGCCGAAGACCAGCTCGGGCTTGCTGGCGGCGTAGTCGATCAGTTCGCGCGCCTGCTTGGTGTAGACGCCCACGGGCTTCTCGACCAGGGCATGGATGCCCTTCTCGAGCGCCTTGATGCCCATCTCCGGGTGCAGGTAGTGCGGGACCGTGGTGACGACGGCATCCACCTCGCCGGAGTCCAGCATCTCGACGTAGTCGGTGTAGAAGGGCACGCCGAGCTCCTCGGCGCGGGCCTTCTTGGTCTCGTCGATGTCGCAGATGGCGCCGATGCGCATGGTGGGCACACGACCCTCGTCGATGAAGTTGGCGTACATGCCGCCTTCGGCGCCCAGGCCGATGATGCCGAGCCGAACCTGCTGATCAGTCATTCTGTCTCCTCTGGTGGACTTTGCTGGGTGTGAGATGTGGGACCTGCGTCACTGGTGACGCGACGTGTCTGGCCTGCGTCACTGGTGACGCGACGTGTCTGGCCATGTCTGGGCGTAGATCTCCTTGAGCATGCGCAGCGACGGCATTGCCTGTTCGGCACCGATCCAGAAGGGCTCGTCGTCGCCGAGCCGCCCGTGGAAGTCCTCGATCAACGCCTGGTGTGACATGCCCCAGTAGCTGCGCCCGCCACTGGGCACCACACGTTCTGCCAGGTCCTTGGCCCGGCCGTCGTCGAAGCGCAGGTGCAGCCCGTCGGCGATGGTGGCCGTGCCCTTGGTGCCGTAGATCTCGATCTCGACGGGACGGTGGACGGTATTGGTGAGGCTGCCGACGAAGGTGCTGGTGATCCCACCCTCCACCACGGTGGACGGGTGGGTGAACATGGCGGTGGCGCTGTCCTCCACCTCGATCACGTCGCCGTACTTCAGCGTGGCGGCCCGGCCGCTGACGGCCGTCGGTTCGCCCAGGAACCACTGGAGCAGGTCGAGCGTGTGCAGGGCCTGGTTGATCAACAGGCCTCCACCCGCGTTCTGCCAACGACCCCGCCAGGGCTTCGCCTGGTAGTAGTCGGGCGTGCGCGTCCACACGACGCTGGCGTAGGCGCCGAGCACATCGCCCAGCTCGCCGTCCTCCAGCACCTGCTTCAGGGCCTGCGCCGAGTTGTTGTAGCGGTTCTGCAGGCAGATGCCGAGCCTGGCGGAGGTGTGCTGGCTGGCCTCGACGATGCAGTGGGCGGCGGTCAGGGTGTTGGCCAGGGGCTTCTCCTGGATGACATTCACTCCGGCGGCCAGCAGGTCCAGGGTGATCTGTGTGTGCTGGTCGTGCGGGGTGGTGACGTGCACCACGTCGGGCCGGACAGCCGCCAGGAGTTCCTTGTGGCTCTCGAATCCCAGGACGTCCGGGGCCAGCTGCCGGGCTCGTGCGAGTCCTGCGGGGTCGACGTCGGCGACGCCGACCAGCTCGATGCCCAGTGCCCGGATCGCCTCGAAGTGGACCAACGAGACGTCGCCACACCCGACGATGGCTGCCGTCGTCCCCGCAGGTGTGCTCATCGGTACTCGACTCCCTCGGCCTTGAGGAGCTCGACGAGCGCGGTGTGCGCCTTGGTCCACAGATCGGGGCCGCTCATGGCACCGAACTCGGTGTAGTCGCCCAGGTGCGGTTCGATCGACAGGAAGCCGTCGTAGCCCGACTCGTTGAGGGCGTGCAGGATGGCGGGAACCTGCCCGTCACCCTCGCCCACCGGCACGACGTCGGGGGTATTGGCCACCGCATCCTTGAGGTGCATGTAGGCCAGGTGCGGCCGGATCATCGGGTAGGCCTCGTCGAAGGGCTTGACGCCCACCTGCACATAGTTGGCGGGGTCGAGGATGGCCTTGAGGTGGTCCGAGCCGACGGACTCGATGACGTCGACGCAACGGCGCGGGATGTCGCCGTAGATGTCCTTCTCGTTCTCGTGCAGCAGGGTCACGCCGCCGGCCTCGGCGATCTCGGTGATGGCCTTCATGCGGCGGATCACCTCGTCGCGGTGGCTGTCGGGATCGTCGCCCTCGGGGATGAAGAAGCTGAAGATGCGGATGTTGGGGGCCTCGAAGAAGTGCGCCACGTGCACGGCGTGCTTCATGGCCTCCAGGTGGGGCTCGAAGTCATCGGTGATCTGGATCTTGCCGATCGGGGAGCCGATGGAGCTCACCTTGATGCCGGCCTCGTCGAGCATCGCCTTGGCCTTCTCGCGCTGCGCCTGGTCCAGCAGCAGGATGTTCTGTCCCCAGGCGCTGCGGAACTCGATGTACTTGACGTCGAGCTCCTTGAGCAGGGCCAGCTGTTCGCCGAAGTCGTCTGCAATCTCGTCGGCAAATCCGGTGAGGGTCCACATGGGCATTCTCCTGTCGTCGAGGCTGTGCCCAGGCGGCCCGGGCGTCCTTACCCTGATGCCCTCACGCTAGATCGCCCCTCTGACCTTCTCGACCGGTTGCCACGAGTTGCCAAAGTGAACGCCTGCTCAGCACCGTCAACGTGTGCTCGGCACCGGGATGACCTGCTGGCCGGAGGCCGACGAAGCGGCCAAAGGATGTGAGAATCGTCACGATGTCGACTTCTGGGGGATGCGATGCCACGACGTGATGTGGGCCTGGCCATGCTGGTGGTGCTGGTCTGGGGCCTGAACTTCGTCGCGGCCAAGATCGCGATGGAGAGCCTGCCGGCCCTGCTGAGCGCCGCCTTGCGCTTCACGCTGGTGGCGCTGCCGGCGGTCTTCCTGGTGCCACGGCCCGGGATGGGCTTCTGGCCGGTGGTGGGCTCGGGGATGACCATGGGAGCCCTGCAGTTCGGTCTGCTCTACACCGGCATGATGCTGGGGATGCCGGCGGGGCTGACCTCCCTGGTGCTGCAGGTGCAGACGCTGTTCACCGTGGTGATCGCGGCCATGCTGCTGCGCGAGAGACCCACCCGGGCGCAGGTGGCAGGCATCCTGATCGGCCTGCTGGGCATGGCCGTGGTGGGGGCCCAGTACCTGGTGGCTGCGCCGATGTTGCCCTTCCTGCTGACGCTGGCGGCTGCCGCCAGCTGGGCCTTCGGCAATGTGATCACCCGCAGGTATCCCCCGCGCAGCGGATTCTCCCTGGTGGTGTGGTCCGCTCTGGTGCCGCCCATTCCCCTGCTTCTGGCCTCCTTCTGGTTGGAGGGCGGCCCGGCCAGCGCCCTGCACGCAATCCAGCACGTCAGCCTCCGTTCGGCCCTGGGCCTGGCCTTCATCACCTATGGCGCCTCCATGCTGGGCTATGGCATCTGGAATCTGCTGCTGAGTAGGCATTCGGCCGCCACCGTGGCGCCGTGGTCGATGTTCGTCCCCGTGGTGGGCGCGGCGGCGGCCTGGCTCTACGACGGCGAACTGCCCACACCGCTGGGCATCCTGGGCGCCCTGATCACCGTCTCCGGAGTGCTGCTGGCGCTGGGCGTCGGCAACCGCCTGCTGCGGCGGCGCAATGACCGGCCGGACCCGACGCCCCACACCGAACCGCCGGGTCTGTGAGCGGGTGAGGAAACGGACTTGGGACGGCACCCTGGCACTGCGACGGACGCTTCCGGGAAGGCGCCTCGACCCGACAGATCCGGGGCTGAGCGGGCCCGGTACACCCGGTGGGGTGGAATCGCGCCCGGGTGTCGAAGTATGACGGCTCGAGGGATACCGTGACTCCGTGAACATGGAGAAAGTGGTCTTCGGATTCTTCGTCCTGCTCGCCGCTACGCTGAACTTCGGCTTCTTCATCGGCGACATGGGCAATCCGGCGCTGCACAACATCTACGAGCTGTACGCCGCCGTCGTGGTCAACCTGGTGGCCACCGTGCTGAAGTTCGGTGACCGTACCCAGATCGGCGCCATCCACCTGGCCACCTCACTGGTGGCGGTGATCCAACTGCTCTCCGCGTCCGGCTTCTACATCTGGGCGACGCAGGTCTCCTCGCGTGGTCTGGACATGCACGCCATGTCGTCGGTGGTCTCCCTGTCCGGTGGCGCGCTGCTGGCCAACTTCGTCTCGCTGGCCCTGCTGGTGATCGAGACGGCCTCGTACCGCCGCCGCTGACCGCGGCCCCCTCCCATGGCACCGCTGGTCACACGCCCCTGGATGTCCACCCGTCGCCTGCGACGGGTGGAGGTGGACGTGCCCACGGATGTGCCGTCCACCGAGGCGATCTTCCTAGTGCTGCGCCGGATGCGCTTCCCGCTGATCGTCCTGATCTGCATCTTCGCCGTGAGCGTGCTGGGCCTGAGCCTGATTCCCGGCGTCGATGACGAGGGCAAGCCGTGGCGGATGAGCCTGTTCGACTCCTTCTACTTCATCAGCTACACGGCGATGACGATCGGCTTCGGCGAGCTCAACTACACCTTCACCGCGGCGCAGCGCATGTGGGTCACGGCCACCATCTATGCGTCGGTGACCGGCTGGACCTATGTCTTCGGCTCGCTCTTCGCCCTGCTGCAGGAGCCGGCCTTCCGGCGCGCCGTGAACCTGCAGCGCTTCCGCAGCAGGGTCAAGGGAATCCACGAACCATTCCTGCTCCTGGTGGGCTATGGCCAGGCCGGCCGCACCCTGGCCAATGCCCTGGACCATGCCGGACGACGTCTGGTCGTGGTGGACGAGGACGCCGAGCGGATCGACGTGCTGACCACAGACCAGCTGGCCGGCGACGTGCCCGCCATCGCCGGCGACCCGCGCAATCCGGCCCAGCTGGGGCTGGCCGGCATGGGCCACCCCCTGTGCGAGGGCATCATCGCGATGACCGCGGACGACGAGACGAACCTGGCCGTGGCCATGGCCGCAGACCTGCTGCGGCCCGACGTACCGGTCATCGCCCGTTGTTCGGAACGGTCCAACACCGCGCGGATGCTGGACTTCACACCGCAGGCGGTCATCAACCCCTTCGACCGCTACGGCAGCTACCTGGTGATGGCGCTGCACCGTCCGGCCACCTCGCAGCTGAGCTCCTGGCTGATGAGCGAGCCGGGCACGGAGATGCCGCCGCTGCACGAGGAACTGGCCAATGGTCGCTGGATGGTCAGCGCCGACGACCGCTTCGGTCACGAGGTGGCCCTGGACCTGCGCAAGGCTGGCCTGGAGGTGGAGGAGATCTCCCCCGCGGACGGCATGCCCGACTTCACCGGCATCGTGGGATTCGTCGCCGGTGTCGAGTCCGACACCACCAACCTCTCGATGGCGGCCCATGCCCGTCTGGTGAACCCGGACATCTACCTCTCGGTGCGCCAGAAGTCCATCCACACGACGAGCCTGCTGCGCGCCTTCGAGCCGGACAGCGTCTTCATCGCCACTGACCTGGTGGCCCTGGAGACCCTGGCGCGGCTGGAGTCTCCGCTCTACTGGAGTTTCGTCGAGTACGTGCAGAGCTTGGATAATGAGGCAGCCTTGGACCTGCGCACCCGAATCACTGCGCGGCTGGACGAGTGGTGCCCGATCCCCAAGCTGATCCCGATGAATCCGCACGCGGCGCCGGCAGTCTGCCGCTGGCTGGAGCGCGGCCACTCCGTGACGATCGCTGACCTGCTGCGCGACCCGGAGGACAGGGAGCAGATGATCGGCGCCTATCCCTATCTCCACAAGCGTGGCAGCCGGGTGACCTATGACCCGCCCCTGGACACCGTGCTGCGTCGGGGCGACGAGTTGGGGCTGCTCACCCGCACACGCGGCCTTGCCCAGCTCAACGACACCCTCTACTCGGACGCTGCCGTCGAGTACCTCTGCACGGCCCATGAGGTGCCGAGCACCTGGGTGTGGCGCCAGGTTCGCAAGCACCAGGGTTGACCAGCGCCAGGGTTGAGGGGTTGAGGGGTTGGGCTGCCATGATGCGCCCAGTGGCCGCCGCATGGCACAGTGTCACCATCGCTTGGACACAGGAGCAGAAATGACCGGACAGGACACGGATCCGATGAGCACCGCCACCTTCGTCGAAGACTTCGAGGGCCGCGCGCGTCGCATCGGACGGATCCTGCTGGGGTCATGGAGCGCCGGCGACACACTGGCCCGTCAGGTGCGGGTTGACCTGGAACCGGCCGCCCACGAGGACCACACCCCGGTGGAGCTGCTGTCCCTGGGATTCCGGGCCGTGGTGAAGGCCGCCTTCGCGCTCGACAGCCCGCCCGACGAGCTGCTGCCGGCCTGGTCGCTGCAGGACCCGCCGGCCGTCCGGCTGGGCCACGCCCTGAGCGCACTGCCGATCCGCAAGCGCCTGGCGATCGTCCTGGCCCATCAGGAGAACCTCTCCACCCTGCGTCTTGCCGACGCGATGGGGATCACGCCCGACGCCGCGGAACGCCTGCTGTCGGCGGCCGAGGGTCATCTGGAGGCCATTCTCCAGGCGCGCGGCGATGACATCGAGTTCGAGCCGAAGGCGCACCGGGCCCGCTGACCCGGTGAAAGTCTGAACCCAGCCTGAAGCTTCACCCCTGCCTCACCTTGTGGGATGAAGAAGTTGGGCGGGTGAACATGCGCAATCCAGCCATTCGGGCCAGACTGCTGCTCGTTGGTTTCTCGTCGCGTCGTTCTGCGTCGGGCGGGAAGCCTCTTGGGGGAACGACAACTCAGTCCGGGGGGACGAGATGAAAATTGACTTGAACGGCGCCATGAACGAAATGGCCGACGACGGACAGGACCCCGTCGACCAGAGCGCCCTGGATCGTGCGGCCGAGGAAGAGTTCAGCCGCAAGCGGGAGGGCGACCGTCTCGCCGAACAGCAGGCCGCTTCCGACGCAGCCCTGCAGCGGGCGGAGGAGGAGCGTCAGGCCAGGGCCAGAGCCGAGCAGGAGCCCAAGGAGGCCCAGGAGGCAGCAGCCGCGGCAGCGGCGGCAGCCGCCGCCATCGGCGCGCAGCAGGCCGCCGCCAACCAGCAGCCGGCCCAGACCGCCGCAACCGCCCAGAACGCCGCAACCGCCCAGACCACCTCTGAGCCCGAGCAGCTCCCTGCCAACGCGCAGGCCACCGGCGCCACCGCCGCAGCACGAACCACCGGCCCCGCTGGCGGCACCCGCGGCATCGACCTGCTTGAGGTGGAGCCGGAGAAGGGCTCCAACAAGACCGTGAAGCTGGTGGCCGCGGGCGTTGGCCTGGCCCTGCTGGCCGGTGCCGGCATCGCCCTGTTCAACAAGGCCGGCGATGACACCGACGTCTCGGCTTCCCCGTCGCCCGAAGCTTCGGCCAGCAGCCAGAGCTCCCCTGGCAATTCCCAGGACCCGGGGCAGACGCCCAGCACGACGCCGACCCCGCAGGCAACCGCCTGGGCCTGGACCGGCACCGACCCGGCGGCCACGGAGGTTCCGACCGCGCAGCTGACCCAGTGGTGCAATGTGGCCGCCAATGAGCAGGTGGTCAACCCGTCCGGCGGCGGTCTGTACCCGGGTTCCACCGTCCTGGTGGGTCCGCAGAAGACCCGCGTGCCCGACCACAAGCCCTACCCGGCCGGCTGGCGCGACTGCACGCTGGGCTACCAGAAGCAGCCGGTGGCCAAGAACATCGCCCCGAATTCGATCCGGGACAATGCCGATTCGCTGAAGAACCTGTGCACCATCCACTCCGGTTTCGACTTCGGCGCCTGGAAGGTGGCCAACTTCGACACCCGCACGCGTCCGCGCGAGAACTTCAACTACGACGGCTCGGTGGCCCTCGTCTCGCCCGACGGTTGGCTGGCCGACTGCGAGCTGAACGTGCACCAGCCCACCGCGTCACTGGTCTTCATCCCACCGATGGAGAAGGGCGACACGACGTGCCCCAGGGCACAAGCCGTGCAGCGCAAGGACATGGCACCCGGCATGCCCGAGCCGCCGATGGGTCCGGATGGCAAGCCGCTGCCGCCACCCCCGGGCTTCCCGGCCCCGCCGCCCGGCATGTCCCCGGAGCGGATGAAGAACCTGTACTGGATCACGGCCTTTGGTCGCGTGCCGGATGTCGGCAACCTGCGCCAGACCGCCCACCACGCCACCTATGCGCTGGGCAATGGCACCAAGGGTGACTCCGAGATCTTCATCCGCAATGGCGTCGCCATCGCCAACCACACCTGGTTCCTGAAGCCCGGCGACAATGCCAATGTGAAGCCGACGATCACTTTCTTCGACAAGTCCGGCAAGAAGCTGCACAGCTGCACCGCCAGCTGACCTGCAGCACCCGTCCTCACTCCACACGCGGCCCTCGTCTCCAGCCCAGCTGGAGGCGAGGGCCGGGTGCATTGCGTCGGGCCGGGTGCATTGCGTCGGGCGGGGTGCATTGCGTCCGGCCGCGTGCATAGCGTCGGGCAGGGATCCGAGGCGGGGCGACGGATCCCAACCACCACCCCATTGACACGGTTCAAATCGTGCAAAAGATAGGATGGTGGCATGTGCGAGTACTGCGGCTGCCGTTCCATCGAACTCATCGGACGCTTCACCGAGGAGCACTACAGCGTCATCGACCGGCTGGGAGACCTTGGCCGCGCCTGCTCCACCGGTGATCTCGGGGCCGTCGGGCAGGCAGGAGTCAGACTGGCGAACCTGCTGTGGCCCCACACCAAGGCGGAGGAAGTCGGCCTCTTCCACGAGATGCGCAAGGAGGAGGAGTACGCCCCCACCATCGACGCCCTGTGTGCGGAACACTCCAGCCTCGACGAGCAACTGGAGCGCGTCATCGACGGCGACCTGGACGAGTTCCCCGCCTTCGAGAAGGCCCTGCGGGCCCACATCGACCACGAGGAGAACGGCCTCTTCCCGGCTGCCGCAGTGGGCATCGACGGACCCACCTGGGAGCGGATCAACCAACTGACCCATGACTTCGACCATGCCGAGGGCATCGAACACCAGCACGGCGAGGGTGGACAGGGACTGGGTGAGAGCGCGCACGCGCACGAGCACCACTGACGAACATCCCGGCCGGACATGCCGTGGTCACTGCACGGCAACACGATCGAAACAACCGGGGGCTATGCTCCACGAGTTGTTCGAAGTGACAGGGGAATCCATGCACGCAATCGGCTTTGACCGTGATCTCTATCTCCGCCTCCAGTCCCAGCACATCGAGGAGCGGCGCAAGCAGTTCGGCGGCAAGCTCTACCTCGAGTTCGGCGGCAAACTCTTCGACGACATGCACGCCGCGCGTGTGCTGCCGGGATTCACGCCCGACAACAAGATCGAGATGCTCAGCACCATGGCCAGCGAGGCCGAGGTGGTCATGGTGGTCTCCGCGCAGGACCTGGACAAGGTCCGCGCAGACCTTGGAATCACCTACGAGGACGACGTCCTGCGCCTGGTGGATGCCTTCCGCGGGTACGACCTGCTGGTCAGCAGCGTCGTGATCTCCCACTGGAGCGAGGACAACCGGGAGGCCAAGGCCTTCAAGCGCAAGCTGGAGCGGTTGGGCCTCAAGGTCTACCGCCACTACGTCATCAAGGGCTACCCCAATGACGTCTCGCACGTCGTGAGTGACCAGGGCTATGGCAGGAACGAGTACGTGGAGACCGAGCGCGACCTCGTCGTCGTCACGGCCCCCGGGCCGGGCAGCGGCAAGATGGCCACCTGCCTGAGTCAGCTCTACCACGACCACAAGCGCGGAATCCCGTCCGGCTACGCCAAGTACGAGACCTTCCCGATCTGGAACCTGCCCCTGGACCACCCGGTGAATGTCGCCTATGAGGCTGCCACGGCAGACCTGGACGACGTGAACATGATCGATCCCTTCCACCTGGCCGCCTATGGCGAGCAGACGGTGAACTACAACCGTGACGTGGAGGTCTTCCCCGTCCTCAACCGGCTCTTCGAGCAGCTGCTGGGCCAGTCGCCGTACAAGTCGCCCACGGACATGGGCGTGAACATGGCCGGCAAGGCCATCGTCGACGACGAGGTCTGCCGTGAGGCATCACGCCAGGAGGTGATCCGCCGCTGGTACAAGGCGCTCGTCCAGGAGCGCCGCGACGAGCTGGACTCCACCCAGAGTGACCGTGTGGCACTGTTGATGAGCCAGCTGGAGATCAAGAGCACCGACCGTCACGTGGTCAAGCCGGCACTGGACCTGGAGAAGAAGACGAAGGCCCCGGCTGCTGCCATCGAGCTGGCCGACGGCAGCATCGTGCTGGGCAAGACCTCCCCCCTGCTGGGTGCCTGCTCCGCGATGCTGCTCAATGCCCTCAAGCAGCTGGCCGGGATCGATCCCCGGATCAACCTGCTGGCACCGGAGAGCATCGAGCCCATCCAGACCCTCAAGACCGAGCACCTGGGCAGCAAGAATCCGCGCCTGCACACCGACGAGGTGCTGATCGCACTGAGCGTGAGCGCGACCAATGACGAGAATGCCCGCCTGGCACTGGACAAGATCGCCGAACTGCGCGGCTGCGACGTGCACACCACGACGATCCTGGGCAGCGTCGACGAGGGGATCTTCCGCAATCTGGGCGTCCACGTGACCAGCGAGCCCGTCTTCCAGAACAAGGGGCTGTACCGCAAGCGCTGACGCGGTACCCCCTGCTGGCGCGACGGGGGCCGCGCACGCTCGGGAAGGTCGACCTACTCGTCGGGGGCGGACTCCTTGCGGGGGCGCCCGGGACGTCGGGTCTCCGGCAGGTCCTTGGGCAGGCGTCCTGCGCGACGCAGTCCGTCGCGCAGGACCATCTCGATCTGGCCATTGAGGGAGCGCATGTCGTCCGCCGCCCACCTGGCCAGGGCGTCGTGCATCTGGGGACTCATCCGCACGATCACCTGTTTGCGTTGCTCAGCCATGATTCGAGTGCCCGGTCAGGCTCCTCAGTAGAGGCTTCCGGTATTGAGGACGGGCTGGGTGTTCTGTTCGGAACAGAGCACGACCAGCAGGTTGGTGATCATGGCCGCCTTGCGTTCGGGATCGAGCTCCAGGTCGCTGCTGGCGTCCAGTTCCTGCACGGCCTGCTTGGCCATCTCGGTGGCGCCCTGCACGATCACCTGGCGGGCGCTGAGGACGGCATTGGCCTGCTGGCGACGCAGCATCGC
This sequence comes from Luteococcus sp. Sow4_B9, assembly GCF_052116585.1. NCBI lineage: Bacteria > Bacillati > Actinomycetota > Actinomycetes > Propionibacteriales > Propionibacteriaceae > Luteococcus > Luteococcus sp. Sow4_B9. Next base: position 32,124 of record NZ_JBQKKT010000019.1, read on the forward strand.
CGACGCGATCTCCTGGGCATAGGCCAGGTGGGCCAGACGAACCTCGATGATCTCGACACCGCTCACCGCCACGCGCTCGGCCACCTCGTGGGCCAGCTCCGCGCTGACCTCGTCGGTGGACTCGCGCAGCGTGATGACCGGGCTGTGCGCCTCATTGCCGAAGCCCATCGAATGGTCGTCGTAGGGGTGGCTCATGGCGACGTGGCGCAGCGCGGACTCGGCCTGCTTGCGCACGAAGTCGTCATGGTCCTCCACGGCGAAGGCCGCCTTGGCGGTGTCGGCCACCTGGTAGACGACGATGGCGCCGATCTCGATCGGATTGCCATTCGAGTCGTTGACCTTCATGGGCTCCACCTCGAAGTTCACTGCCTTCACCGAAACCTTGCGGCCGGAGGTGAGCGGGGCGGTGAGGTTCAGGCCGGTGGTGCGCACCGTGCCCAGGTAGTGTCCCAGGAACTGCACGACGGCCGCCTCACCAGGGTTGACGATCCGCAGACCGGTGGTGAGCACCAGCGCGGCCAGCATCAGTAGGACACCGAGCACGCCCTGCCACACGACGCCATTGATGATGGCGAGGACCGTCAGGGCCGCCCCACCCAGGATGGCGAGCAGGCCGACCACCAGGAAGGCGATTCCGGAGACATGCCAGGCCTGGCGTTCGGCGATGTCGATGCGGATGCCGTCGTGCCCGACGGGGCGCGACGAGAGCGGCTGGTCCTCGGGTGCGGGGGTCAGGTCGGGGTCGTCACTGGACATGGCGTGCCTCTCGGTTCCAGGGCGTCCCTCTGACACCCACAATTAAAGTGATATCACATTAATCGTGGGTGGCGCGAGCCCCCGTCGAAAGCATCAGGATCCGCCCAGCGCAGGTCACGGAGCCATGGGGACCCCAGCCCCCTGGGCCCGCTGCCCCAACTTCCAGTCCAGCACCAGCGTTCCGGTACGTCCCTGCACCTCGATGACCGAGGGCCTGCGGCCAACGCTCGCCCAGTCACAGCGCAACCGCTGGTAGTCGGTGTCCACCACGGCACCGTCCACCCGGAAGTCGCCTTCCCACTCCAGCTGGTACTTGTGCTCGGGAGTGCTCCAGCACAGCGTGTTGCGGACATGCTCCAACCGCGTCTGCTTGAGGTAGTCGACGAAGTGGTGCAGGGAGCTGAAGTCCGATCGGTCGGCCAGCATGACGGCCCAACCGGTCACCACACCACGCTGCACCAGCTCGCTCTCGTTCGGCATCTCCAGGGTGTCGAGGGCCACGGCGCCAAAGTAGGAGTCATCCCGCCGGCCGGCCACAACCGTGTCCAACAGCTTGGTCTCGTCAAAGCTGGCGGCGGGGAAGAAGAGGTGGCTCAGCTCGTGTCGCCGGCCCTCCAGGTATCCGCGGCGGCCGCGCACGTCGTAGAGGGCCAGCAACACATTGCGCATCTGGGCCACATCCGGCCGCACGCCATTGCCAATCCAGCCCGACGGCGTCGCGGGGCGCGCCTGTTCGTCCAGCAGGGTGGAGCCGGGGTGCGTCGAGAAGAGGTGGATGCCACCCGGCAGCGCCGCCTCCCAGATGCACTCCTGGTCACCAAAGGTGCCGGGCAGGTGGTGCTGCGCGCTGCTGAGCAGATAGTGCGGTGTCCGGTAGGTCTGCACGTCTGCCCTCACCAGGGCGGCTCCCTGGGTGATCGGGTTCAGCGAACGCACCAAGGCGGCCATCACACGTCGCGACGGCACCTTGCGGAAGGGGGCCAGCGGGGCGAGGTAGCGATTGCCGTCCAGGTGGTACTGGTCCAGCGCATCCATCGTCGGGCCGATCCCCTCGGGCGTGGTGAAGGCCTCCATCCCCCAGTACAGGCCGAGCTCCAGACCACGTCGCCCGGGCGCGTCCAGGTGGCGGTGTCGGGCGGCCTCGCTCGGCACCTCCCGCAGGCACAGTCCGTGTGACGAGGTGATGAGGTGGTCGGCCTGGGCAAAGGCAATTTCCCTGATCACCTGAGGGATGCGATACCTGCGCCTGGCCACGAAGATCGACGTGAACAGCGTCGGGTCGAAGACCGCCCGGCGCGGATGGAAGGCGCTGGTCACCACCGGGTCCAGCTCGGAGCGGTCCGGAAAGGCCTTGTGCAGCGCCTGGGCGCGCCCGGACGAGGCGACGAAGTGCCCGTCGAAGCGATGCAGCGCCATGTCCAGGAGAAGCAGGTCGAGAACCATCGATGCGCGATTGGCGAGGCCGGCATCCTCACAGTGCTCCACCAGGAGCGTCAGCGCCGAGACATTGACCGCGTAGAAGCTTGCCGAGAGCCATTCGCTGAAACCGTAACGGAAGCGGAGGGTGAGCCAGTTCTCCAGACGACGCCGCGCCCGACGGGCCTTCTCCTCACCCGTGCGGCCGTCATTGGCGAAGGTGCGGTCGGCAAAGTGGAGCCCGGCCAGGTACTCGCAGACCCCGAAAGCCGCCTGGTGGCTCTCGCTCCAGAAACACATCGAGTCATTGCCCGGCTCATCCATCCAGTACCGGAAGCCCAGCACGGTGTGCTCCAGGGCCTCGCGGAGCTGGTCCGGCAGGGCCTCGCCCCCGTCCAGCAACAGGGCCAGGACCACCATCATCTGATGATCGGCCAGATCCGCCCGATCATCAATGTGGGTGATCACATCCTCCAGCCAGGAGGGATCGTGCGTGCCGTCCGCGATCGCCCGTGCGACGGCGGCGTAGCCCATGGGCATCGAGAGTCCATCGCCGGTGATGGGCGGCTGACTCATCGCACTCCTCGACGGGCGGTGGCGGACGGGGGGATCCTCGAGGGCCGCGAGGGCCAATCGGGGGCCAAGCATGTGCAGGGTGAAATCAATTCTGCCCCACCGGCAGACCATCCGGCATCCGCCTCAGGTCGGATTTCGCCCCTCCATTGGGACGGGCCCCGGACGCCCGGGGCCCACCGGGGCCACGTCGCACCGCAGTCAGACCGCCACGACGGATCAAGGACCATGGTCGGATCCGCCGGCCCCCACCCGGTGCCTAGGCTGTGACCGATGAGCAGACCCACGGGCCCCCCGGACCGCTCGGCCACGTCACCTGGTCCCTGGACCTGGCCGTCGCCGGGCTGCTCGTCGTGCTCACGGTGCTCGCGCCCCTGCTCTACGGCTACCCGCCCCAGATCGCCGGCCACGGGGACCATGCCCTGGACGCCGCCCTGATCGGGACCTTCCTGTGCGCCGTGACGGTGCTGCGCCGCAGGCGCCCTCTGGTGACACTGGGGCTGGCGACGGCAGGCTGCTTGGCACACTTGGCACTGCTGCCGATGCCCACACCGTCCGTGTTGGCGGTGCTCCTGGTGGCCTACTCGGTGGCGCGCTGGGTGTCCGGACGCCGGGCGCGCATCGTGCTGGGGCTGGCCCTGGCCGGCGCCATCGCCGGCCCGCTGCGCTGGAGCGACTACCTCGCCGGCTACTCCGCCACAGACGGCTTCCCCACCGCGATGTTCCTGTTGGCGGCCAGCGGTTGCGGCGGTCTGGCCATCACCTGCTATGCCATCGGCCGGCGCGTTCGGGAGTCCGCCCAGGCGGATCTGGCTCGCGCCCGGGCCGAGGCCGAGCGGCGCCATCTGGCCCTGGCGGAGCACGAACAACGCACCCGCAGCACGGAGGCGGCAGTGCGAACCCAGATCGCGCGGGAACTACACGACATCGTCGCCCACTCGCTCAGCGTGATGATCGTCCAGGCCGAGGGCGGCCGCGCGCTGGCGACGAAGAGGCCGGAAAGGGCACCGGAGGTGCTGGACACGATCGCCGAGACCGGGCGGGAGGCACTGGGAGAGATGCGTCGGATCGTGGGCGTGCTGCGAGGTTCTCCCGGCGACCTTGCCGACTATGCGCCCACGCCCGGCCTGGTGGACATCCCGGAGATGGTGGCCCGCACCGATCCCCGAGTGCATCTCTACATCGACGGCGAACCGCCGCACGTGCCGTCCACACTGGGACTCACCGTCTTCCGGGTGGTCCAGGAGGCCATCACCAATTTCCTCAAGCACGCCGGGTCCGGTGCCTCCGCCCAGGTGACCCTGACCTACACCCCCACCCTGGTGATCGCCGAGATCTCCGACGACGGCGTGGGCTCGACCGCCTCGTCGAGCGCCACCGGCCATGGCCTGCAGGGCTTGCGGGAACGCGTCACCTCGATGAATGGCCAGCTGCTCGCCCAGCCGAAACCGACGGGAGGTTTCCTGGTCCGCGCCATCCTGCCCGTTCCCCTGCGCACGTCCGAGCGGGAGCAGTACGCCGTCCCCGGCGACAGGCGCCCTCCCCAGGACACCCCCAGAACCCACCAAGGACAGGATTTCCGATGACCCAAGCCGTTCTGCGAGTGTTGTTGGCCGACGACCAGGCGCTGGTCCGCAGCGGATTCCGCATGCTGATCGAGGCCGAGGACGACATGGAGGTGGTGGCCGAGGCCAGCGACGGCCAGGAGGTGCTCGACCTGCTCCAGCGGCACCAGGTGGACGTGGTGCTGATGGACATCCGCATGCCGGTGATGGACGGCGTGGAGGCCACCCGATGCCTGGTGGGCGCAGGCCACCCCGCCAGGGTGCTGGTGCTGACCACCTTCGACCTGGACGAGTACGTCTTCGCCGCGCTGAAGGCCGGCGCCTCGGGCTTCATGCTGAAGGATGCCCGCCCGACGGAGCTGCTGACCGCGATCCGGACGGTGGCCGCGGGCGACGGGGTGCTCGCCCCGTCTGCCACCCGCCGCCTGCTGGAACATGTGGTCCCGATCCTGCCGTCGAGCCCGGGCACCAGCGATCCGCGGTTGGGCCAGCTCACCGACCGGGAACGGGAGGTGCTGGTGGAAATCGCGAGAGGCGCCACGAATGGCGAGATCGCCGCCACGCTGTACATGGCCGAGGGAACCGTGAAGACCCACATCGGGCGGCTGCTGTCCAAGCTGCACTGCCGTGACCGCGTCGGGCTGGTGCTCTTCGCCCATGAGGTGGGACTGCTGCGCTGAACCGCTCCTTCGTGCCTGACGGCCCGGTCGCAGCTTGGCCACAGTGGCGGACAGTAGTCTGGCGGGGTACTCAACGAAAGGTGCACCATGCGCGTCCTCGTCACCGGCGGAGCCGGTTACATCGGTTCCCACACCACGCTGGCACTGCTCGAGCAAGGGCACGACGTCCTGGTGGTCGATGACCTGTCCAATTCCTCGCGCGAATCCCTCGCCCGAGTGGCCGAGCTGACCGGGCGCACCGCCGACTTCGTCGAAGCCAATGTGCGCGATGCCAACGCTCTCGAGTCCGCCTTTGCGAGCTTCCGCCCAGACGCCGTCATCCACTTCGCCGGCTGGAAGGCCGTCGGTGAGTCCACCCAGGTGCCGCTGACCTACTACCGCGAGAATGTCGGCTCCACGCTCACCCTGCTGGAGACCATGGCCCGCCATGACTGCCACACGATCGTGTTCAGCTCGTCGGCCACCGTCTACGGCGAGCTGTCAGAACCGCCCTTCACCGAGGACGCCCCCACCGGTGCGACGAATCCGTATGGCCGCACCAAGCACATGGTGGAGCAGATCCTGGCCGACGTGGCCGCTGCCGACGACCAGCTGCGAGTGGGCGTGCTGCGCTACTTCAACCCGATCGGCGCGCACGAGTCGGGCCGGATCGGCGAGGACCCCAAGGGCATCCCGAACAACCTGCTGCCCTTCGTCGCACAGGTGGCTGCCGGGCGCCGCGAGAAGCTGATGGTCTTCGGCGACGACTACCCGACGCCCGATGGCACGGGAACCCGCGACTACATCCACGTGGTGGACCTGGCCGCCGGCCATCTGGCCGCCCTGGACTTCCTCACCGAGCACGACGGCTACCACGTGTGGAATCTGGGCACCGGGCGGCCGAACTCGGTGCTGGAGGTGGTGAACGCCTTCGGCGAGGCCGCCGGGATGGAGATTCCCTACCAGATCGTCGCCCGTCGCCCCGGTGACGTCGCGTCGTCCTATGCGGACGTCAGCCGGGCCCACGCCGAGCTGGGCTGGCAGGCCCACAAGTCGGTGGCCGATGCCTGCGCCGACACCTTCCGCTGGCAGTCGGCCAATCCGAATGGATATGCCCAGGACTGACCCGGACTGTCCAGGCTGGTCTGTACCTGACTCCCCGGCTCAGATGCCGGAGACCGAGAGTGTCCGGATCTGCAGCTGGGCAGGCAGCAGGACGGGTTGGCGAGCTTCTGCCTCCGGGCACTCCACCTGCTCCACCAGGGCGCTGACCAGCAGTTCCACCGCTTCATCGGTGGGCTGGGTGATCGAGGACATGCCCAGCGCACGGGCCACCGGGGTGTCGTCGTAGCCAATCACGGCCACATCGCCCTCTTGCGTGCGGGGCAGATCCCTGGCCGCCAGCAGCGCCCCAAAGGCCAATGAGTCCGAGGCACAGACGAAGGCGGTGGCGCCCTGCCCCACCAGCCGGGTGGTCGCGGCCCTGCCGCTCTCCACCTGGTCCCTGCCCGCGGTGTCCAAGCTCGTGATCGTGGCCTCGTCCACGACTGTGGCCATGGCCCGTCGCCAGCCCGCACGACGGTCGTCACCGGGACCTGACCCGGCGACCATGCCGACGAAGCCAATCCGCTGGTGCCCGGCGGCCAGGAAGTGGCGGGTGGCCTCCTCTGTGGCCGCGGCACCGTCCACGTCCACCCAGAAGTGGTTGGCGTCGTCCTGCCCCCAAGGACGGCCGAAGCTGACCATCGGGACCCGACGCTTGCGCAGGCCGGCGGGTCGCAGGTCTCCCAGGTCCGTGCCGGAGAGCAGGCAACCGTCGATCGAGCCGCGTTCGTGGAGGCTGATCAGCTGGGCGAGCTCGTCGGCATCATCGTTGGCCGTGATGGGCATGATGTTGTAGCCCACCTGGTGGGCGCAGGAGACGAGCCGGTGGTGGAAACGGTCCATCGCGGCGCCGTAGATGCCGTCGGACGAGGGATAGATGCGCATGGCCAAGGTGTTGGAGCGCTGGTAGCGCAGTGACTGGGCGGCGCGATTCGGCTGGTAGCCGCTGTCCTCGATCGCCTTCTGCACCCGCTCCCGGGTCTCCGCCTTCACCAGGTGCGGCGCATTGATCACGTTCGAGACCGTCTGCCTCGAAACGCCCAGCTCCTTGGCCAGGCTCACCAGTGTCGGACGCCCCATGGAGTCCACCTTCTCCCAACTCCGTTTCGAACCGGGGGCTTCATTGCCCCGCCTTTTGAACGATCTAGAGTGTTGATAGCCTCGCTCGCGAAAGCCCTCCCGTCAAGTGCACGAGTCCCTTGCGGGGCGATCTTCCGCCGCCGATCAACCAGTGGATCGACCAATACGAATGGCCAACATGCAGCAGCCCTATCTGAACGACCTCTCCGCAGTCCTCTCCGCCCCGGTGCAGGTCTGGTCAGCGCTCGATGGCCAGGCCGACGGACTGGCCAGCGAACGTGCGGTCGAGGGGATCTACTGCGGGGACTGCCGGGTGGTCTCGGGACTGCAGGTGGCCAGCACGAGCCACCACCTGGAGCACATCGCCACCGACGAACGAGGTGGTCGTCGGGTCACGTTCCAGTACGTCGTTCGCACCCCCGATCTCGGCGTCGACCCGGCCGTGCTGCTCGAACGCGTCCGTGAGGTGGACGGCGCCGGTTTCCAGGAACGCTACCTGCTCAGTACCGCGTCCCTGCGGGACCTCACCGTCGAGCTGCAGCTGCGGCTGCGCCCCGACTCCACACCGATGCAGTCCATCAAGTCGGGCGTGCCGGGCACAGCCGTCGTGGCCGAGCTCACCGACCGTGGTGCCATCTTCTCCTGGCGGGACCAGAACACCGCTGCAACGCTGACCAGCCAGGCTTCGATGGGGCTGGACGGTGACGGCGTGCTGCTGAACTGGTCAGTGTCCCTGCCCGCCCGTGGCACCGCTGAGGTGGGCTTCCGTCTGGACCTGGCAGATGCGGCGGCCCCCTTCGTCGGCTGCGCCGCGCCTGCCCTGGTTCCCCCCGCCACGGATGGCAGCAACCCGGCGCTCGACCAACTCCTGCAGACCAGCTTCGCTGACCTCAACGGCCTGCGAATGGCCCACCCGAGCACCCCCCAGGAGGGCTTCCTTGCCGCGGGCGCCCCGTGGTACTTCACCCTCTTCGGCCGCGACTCACTGATCAGCGCCCACAACCTCGTGCCACACGATGTCACCACCGCCGCTGCCACCCTGCGCGTGCTGGCCCAGTTGCAGGGCACCGAGCACGACGTGGCCTCGGCCCAGCAGCCCGGCAAGATCCTGCACGAGGTACGTCAGGAACCCCTGGAGCTGGCCCTGAGCCACCAGGGTCAGGCTGCCCACCAGATGAGCCTGCCACCGCTCTACTACGGCACCGTCGACGCCACCCCGCTGTGGATCATGCTCCTCTCGGAGGCGGACGAGGCGGGCATGCCGCCGGGCGAGGTGCGTGCCCTGCTGCCGAATCTGCGCGCGGCACTGGCCTGGATCCGCGACCACGGCGATGCCGACGGCGACGGCTTCCTGGAATACCGCGACGAGTCGGGGCACGGCCTGGCCAATCAGGGATGGAAGGACTCCGGCGACTCCATCCGCTTCGCCGACGGGAGCCTGGCCGCCGGTTCGGTCGCGCTGGCCGAGGTGCAGGGCTATGCCCATGCCGCCGCGCTGGGTGGCGCACGACTGCTGGAGAAGTACGACGACGACCGGGCCGCGGCCGCCGAGTGGCGCGCCTGGGCCGCAGATCTGGCCGACCGCTTCCGGCAGAAGTTCTGGGCCACCGACGAGCTGGGCGCCTACCCGGTGCTGGCCCTGGACGGTGCTCTGGACGCCGACGGGAACAAGCCCCAGGTGACCGGTGTGGCCTCCAACATGGGGCACCTCCTGGGCACCGGCATCCTGTCCGACGAGGAGGCCCGCACGGTGGTGGAGCGCCTGGTGCATCCGACGATGGCCTCCGGCTACGGCATTCGCACCATGAGCACCACCAATGGCGGCTACTGGCCGCTGAGCTACCACGTCGGTTCGGTCTGGACCCATGACACTGCCTTCATCATCGGCCAGATGCTGCGCGAGGGCTTCACCGACGAGGCCCGCCTCTTGGCCACCCAGCTGCTGAAGGCCGCAGCGGGCTTCGACTTCCGCCTGCCGGAACTGTTCGGCGGCATGGGAGCCGACGAGGTCTTCCCACCCCAGCCCTACCCCGCCTCCTGCCGGCCGCAGGCGTGGGCGGCGACCAGCTCGGTGGTGATCGCCCGGACCCTGGCCTGATCCGCTCTCTGGTCCCGTCGTTCCCCGAGCCTGTGGAGGAGCCGAGCCCGTCGAGGGACAGCGCCCGCCCAAGGTAGGTGGTGCGGGTCATCCCGAGGGTGGAGACCCGCTGGGCAGTTCCAGACCCGAGAGGGACGCCCGCTCGCCCCTTGCTTTCCTAGGCTTGCTCCATCGGGACCCACCGGTCCCAGTTCCCGAGCAGGAAAGGCCAGCCATGTCAGCAAGCGTCCCCACCGGCGACCAGGAGAGGGCCAGCGGAGGTGCTCGTCGCGCCGTCCCGGAGCCCCAGGCCGAGCCCGTGGCGCAGACCTTCGACCTGGTGAAGGTCTACGGCTCCGGCAAGACCCAGGTCACGGCCCTGGACCACGTCAATGTCAGCTTCACCCGTGGCTCCTTCACGGCCATCATGGGCCCGTCAGGTTCCGGAAAGTCGACGTTGATGCACTGCCTGGCCGGACTGGACAAGTTCACCTCCGGTCGCGTGGTGATGGGCGACCAGGAACTCAACCGGCTCAATGACAAGCAGCTCACCCTGGTGCGCCGCGATCGGGTCGGCTTCGTCTTCCAGAGCTTCAACCTGCTGCCGACGCTGACCGCCAAGCAGAACATCCTGCTTCCCCTGGAGCTGGCTGGCCGCAAGCCTGACAAGGCCTTCTTCGAGCAGCTCACCAGCTCGCTGGGTCTTCAGGAGCGCCTGGAGCACCGCCCCAGTGAGCTCTCGGGCGGTCAGCAGCAGCGCGTCGCCGTGGCCCGCGCCATGATCACCCGCCCCGACGTGATCTTCGCCGACGAGCCCACCGGCGCGCTGGACTCCAAGACCGGCACCGCCCTGCTGCAGTACCTGCGTACCTGCGTCGACGAGCTGGGCCAGACGATCATCATGGTCACCCACGACGCCAAGGCCGCCGCCTTCGCCGACCGGGCCCTGATCCTGCTCGACGGCCAGATCGTCGACGACCTCGCCTACCCAACCGTCGAGAGCGTCAACGAGGCGCTCGTGCGCGTGGGGGCCTGATGTTCGCCGACGCAGCACGAGAAGTCCGCCACCACCCGGGGCGGATCGTCGCCACCCTGGTGGCGATCGCAATCAGCGTCGCCTTCATGGCCGGCGTCAGCATCTTCATGGCCACCCAGACCAAGGCGCTGGGCCGGTCGATGGCTCTGGTCACCTCGCAGTCCGACGCGGTGGCCAGTATCAACACCGCCAAGACGGGGGTCGACGACGCGAAGGTGCTGGCCGCCCTCAAGGCTGTCCCCGGTGTCAAGGCCGTCGAGCCGGCGGCCAGCGGCATGGGATCGCTGAGCACCGACGAGAAGCAGGTCTATGCCTCCCTCTACGCCGTCCCCGGCGAGGACTTCCGCTGGGCCAATCTGACCGAGGGCGCGTGGGCCAGCAAGCCCAGTGAGATCACCCTCTCGGGTCAGCTGGCGGACAAGCTCCAGGTGGGCGTCGGCGATTCCGTGACCAATGGCAACGAGCAGCTCACCGTCGTCGGCATCACCGATGACCCGTCGACGCTCTTCTTCCAGACGGCCTACCAGACGCCCAGCGCCCTGAAGGGCGAGGGTCCAGCTCCACTCTGGTTGATGGATCTGGCCGACGGGGCTGACCAGGCGGCCGTCATCGCGCAGGCGCGCCAGGCCCTGGTCCCGATGGTGGACCAGCCCGACGCCAGGGGTCCGTACACCGACGAGCGCAACCTGGAGGTCAGCTCCAGCGAGGACTCCCAGGCGACGGCCGTCTCCGAGATCACCGGCGACTTCGACGTGATGAAGTACGCGCTGCTCATCTTCAGCGGGGTGGCCGCCCTGGTGGGGCTGATCACCATCTCGAACACCTTCACCATCCTGCTGGCCCAGCGACGCCGCCAGATCGGCCTTCTGCGCGCGGTGGGCGCCACCGGAGCACAGGTGCGCCGACGCTTCCTGGCCGAGGCCGTGCTGCTGGGCATGATCGGTTCCGCCCTGGGTCTGCTGCTGGGCACGCTGCTGGCGTGGGTGGGCGCCCGCTACACCAGGGCCGACTACTGGGGCATGAGCTTCCCGCTGGGCGAGCTGGCCCTCGAGTTCGGTCTGGGCGTGCTGCTGACGGTGCTGGCGGCGATGCTGCCAGCGCTGAAGGCCACCCGAGTGGCGCCCCTGGAGGCTCTGCAGCCCGTGGCCACCAGCGAGGAGGTCAAGCGGACCTCGATCGTGCGTGCCGTCCTGTGTGGTCTGCTGGTGCTGGCCGGTGCCTTCCTGGCCTGGCGTGCCGTGACCATGCCGGTGGGCGACGAGCCGCAGGTCAATGGCCCGGTCTTGAATGCCGTGGCCGGGGCGCTGCTGCTGACCATCGGCGTACTCTTCGCGGCGCCGCTGTACATCCCGTGGGTCCTGCGGGCACTGGGAGCGGTCTTCGGCCTGGCCGGCCCCTCGGCGCGACTGGCCGGCACCAATGCCGCGCGCAATCCTCGTCGGGCGGCGGCCACGGCCACGGCGCTGATGCTGGCCTGCGGCCTGATCGTCACGCTCCAGGTGGGCACTGCGACGGCAGAACGGACCGTGCTGCAGGAGGTGAACAGCCGCTACCCGGTGGACCTCCAGGTGAGCAGCATGGGCAACTTCACGGCCCAGGATCCCCAGGAGGCGCAGGACACCAGCCTCTCGCCCAAGGTGGTGGACAGCCTCAAGGACCTGCCGAACATCGCCAGGAGCACCTTCATGGTGGGTGGCCGGGCGCAGGACTCTCGGGGCCTGCCCGTGACGGTCGTCGCGCTCACGTCGCAGGCCAGCACGGTCTCACGTGACACGCTGCCCGCCCTCACCGATGGCCAGGTGGTGGCCGATGCCAAGCCCGGCACGACGATGGTGCTCACCGGCAGCAGTGGCCAGAAGCTGACACTGACCGTGGTGGAGGGAGCCAAGAAGCTGGGGGGCAACCAGGCCTTCGTGACCGACGCCACCATGCGCAAGCTGGTGGACAAGCCCACCACGCAGCTCTACTGGGGCCAGCTGGCCGACCGGGATGAGATGGGCTCCTCGATGGCGCCCTTGGAGCGGCTCGCCAGTGCCAATCCCGGTGTGATGCCCTCCGGCTCCGTGACGGAGGCCTACATGGTCACCAAGGTGCTGGACATGCTGCTGTTGGTCACCTCGGCCCTGTTGGGCGTGGCGGTGCTGATCGCGTTGGTGGGCGTGAGCAACACGCTGGGCCTGTCGGTCATCGAGCGCACTCGTGAGTCCGCCCTGCTGCGGGCCCTCGGCATGCAGAAGCAGGGGCTGCGCACCATGTTGCTGGTGGAGGCCCTGATGCTGGGGCTGGCGGGTGTCCTGGTGGGCGTTGCCGCGGGCGCCTTCTTCGGCTGGCTGGGGATGAAGTCCCTGCTCCGCCAGGCCGGACTGGACGCCGGGATCCTCTTCGCCGTGGACTGGAAGTGGACGCTTGGTCTGATCGCCATCGCCGTGGCGTCCGCGGCCCTGGCGTCGATCCTGCCCGGACGCAGGGCTGCCAGCGCCACCCCGACGGAGGCCCTGGCCCAGGACTGACCACGAGTCCGCACCGGAGAGAGCACAGGTCACGCCCGTGAGCCGCTGGAGCGGTTCACGGGCGTGACCTGTGTCACACTGCCGGGCGCACAACCACGACCCCCGGGGGTTCACGAACTATGTGTGCCGTACAGTGGAACTTCCTCGTTTGGACAGCGCCCCCAACGGCCCACAAAATCCGTAGTCAACGGGTGGATTCAAGATTCACTCAGGCAAAGTGAAGAGTCTGTTGAGAAAGTCTCACCCAAAGGGCTGGGCAAGGGCACTTGAAGGTGCAAGAATATCCACATCGCAGCGATCGAGAACGAACTCTCGCAGGCGATCCACAAACGCCCTGGGGGTTGCTGGGGGTGACCAGCAGCCCCCAGGTGCCTCTTTTTTGAACGAACAAAGATTCGTCACCGCGAGGCTGCCACCTACAGTGGGCCCATGCCCACCGAGCGCCCACTGCCCAGCCAACGTCAGCAGGATGCCCGTCGTCGGGTCGAGCTCGCCGAACAGGCAGCCCGGGCCGAGGCGCAGATCGCCCAACCGCTGATCGACGAGTTCGTCGCGGAGGCCACCCGGCGTGGCATCGCCCCGGAACCGCTGCGCGCCACCCTGATCTCCGGCGCCACGGCCAGGACGGACAAGCAGGGCTGGTACCTGCGCAAGAACCGCTCACTCGCAATCGGCACCGACGGGGGCTACTACGTGCTCACGGTCCCCGGTGGAACCATGGCCCGGCTCAGGGGCGTCACCCTGGAGCCCACCCCGCCGCCGATGGTGATCGGCCGGGGCGGACGCGACGGCGAGACCGGAGATCTCAAGGAATTCCTGGACTGGCGGCTGGCCGCCGGCTGAGGGCGCAAGGTCTGGCGGATCGCCGCCGGCTGATCGCGGAACGGCCACCGAACCACCCCAGGCTGGGGCCGAACCCGCTGCTGGCGCTCAGCGCCAGTAGCCGCGCCAGCGCTGCTTGGGCCACGGGGCATCGGCATTCGCCACGCCCAGCTCGTGCGCGGCGCGCAGGGGCCAGTTGACGTCACGCAGTGCCTCCCGGCCCAACATCACCGCATCGGCCTGGCCGGTGACCAGGATCGTCTCGGCCTGCGCTGGAGTCTCGATGATGCCCACTGCACTGGTGGCGATGCCCGCCTCGCGCCGCACCTGTGCCGCAAAGGGCACCTGATAGCCCGGGCCGACGGGGATCTGGGCCAGCACATTGCCACCGCTGGAGGTGTCCACCAGGTCGACACCGTGCTCCTTGAGCAGGCCCGCCAGACGCACCGTGTCGGCAATGTCCCAGCCGCCGTCCGTCCAGTCGGTGGCGGACAGCCGAACGAAGAGCACCCCCTGGTAGCGCTCGCGAATGGCGTCCACCACGGCGAGCGTCAGCCGCACCCGATTCTCGAAGCTGCCACCCCACTGGTCGGTGCGGGTATTGGTGAGCGGCGAGTAGAACTGGTGCAGCAGGTAGCCGTGGGCGGCGTGCACCTCCACCACGTCGAAGCCCGCCCGCTGGGCGCGCACGGCCGCGTCGGCAAAGGCGTCAATGACGTGCTGGATGCCCGCTTCGTCCAGCACCTTGACCTCAGCGGTGTACTCACCGCTGTCCGCGCGCTGGGTGGTGGGCCCGACGGGCTGCCAGCCACCCTCCTCCGGGGGCACGGTGCCCGGGCCGACACCCGGCCACCAGCGGTTCGTGCTCGCCTTGCGACCGGCATGGGCCAGCTGGACGCCCGTCGCCGCCCCGTGCTGGTGGACGAAGTCGTTGACCCGCCGCCAGGCATTGGCCTGCTCGTCATTCCACAGACCGGCATCCCAAGGGCTGATCCGCCCCTCCGGCAGCACGGCTGCCGCCTCGCTCATCACCAGTCCCCAGCCACCTGCGGCGAACCCGCCGTAGTGCACCAGGTGCCAGTCGGTCACGACGCCGTCCATCGTCTCGACGCTGTACTGGCACATGGGCGAGACCCAGGCTCGGTTGCGGATGGAGAGGCTGCGGAGATCGAGGGGTGTGAACAGTGCTGGTGTGGTGCTCATGCTGCCATTCAACCCGATCCCCCAGAAGGCTCGGACCGGTAGCATCGCGGTGGCCAGAAATCGCGGTGGTCATCGATCGTGGTGGCCGGTGAGGAGTGAGCGGTGCGTTTCCTGCGCAACCTGCGTCGTCTGCTGCGCCACGAACGATTCCAGAAGCTCTTCTTCATCCGGGCCCTCACCCAGTCAGCCGATGGGACGCTGCAGGTGGGCATGGCCAGCCACATCCTGTTCAACCCGGCCGAGCAGCCCACGGCGTGGGCCATCGCGTCCATGTTCGCCATCACCCTGATGCCCTTCAGCATCGTCGGCCCCTTCGTCAGCGGCTACCTGGACCGGTGGTCGCGCCGCAACACGGCGATCGCGGTGGACGGGATCCGGGCCGTCCTCGCCCTGGTGATCGCGACCATCGTCGTCACCGGCACCAGTTCGCCGCTGGTGACCGGCGTGCTCTTCACGTCGCTGATGGTGGCCCTGGCGTTGAACCGTTTCGTGCTGGCCGGGCTGGCGGCCGGGCTGCAGCACACCATCGACGACGACGAATTCCTCACCGCTTCGGCCCTGATGCCGATGATCGGCCCCATCGGTGTGCTCTTCGGCGGTGGGGTCGCCGCGGCGATCCGGCTGGGCGCCCCGTGGCCCGCCCACATCGCCGACGGCGTGATCTTCTGCTGCGCCGCTGCCATGTGGGCCGTGGCCGCCTTCGTCGCTGCCCAGCTGGGTCCGCGTGATCTGGGCCCGCTGGTGCCGGTGCCGCGCACCCGCTTCCGGGAAACCCTGGCCGCCATCCAGGACGCAGGACGGCACCTGGTGGGCCGCCGCACTGCCTTCCTGGGGCTGGTGACCATCACCTGTCAGCGGGTGCTCTACGGCCTGACCCTGGTCTCGGTGATGCTGCTCTTCCGCACCCACCTGCACGCCGCGGACCAGACGGAGGCGGCCATGGCCGACATCGGACTGTGGATGGCGGCCAGCGGAGTAGGCTTCGCCGCGTCGGTTCTGCTCGTCCCCGTGCTGGCGCACCGGCTGGGCATGCAGCACACCATCGTCGTGCTGCTGCTGGCCAGCGCCGCGGCCCAGCTGGGGCCCGGGCAGGTGATCAACCGCTGGTGGCTGCTGCTGGCCAGCGTGCTGATCGGCTGGTTCGCCCAGTCGCTCAAGATCTGCATCGACACCGTGGTCCAGTCCCACGTGGACGACGCGGTGAAGGGGCGCGTCTTCGTGATCTACGACGTGGTCTTCAATGCCGCGATCGTGCTGGCCTCCGTGATCGCCGCGCTCACCATCCCCGCCAGCGGCTTCTCCCGCCCGGTCTTCGTCGGCATCGGTCTGGGCTATCTGGCGCTGGCCGCGGGGTTCTGGCTGACCAGCCGCCCGATCGGCGCCGCCGCCTTCGACCGGGGCACGGACCTGCGAATGGGCCCCGCCCAGGGCTGAGCCCTGCGAATTCCGCCGGTTCGAGCCCGCCAGCTGGGAACGTCAGGTCGAGCTCGGCACCGCCAACCGCGGCCTCTCGCCCCGCCGCAGCTCGGCCAAGGTCTGGACCACGTCGTCGGCCACGTCACCGGGCAGCGTGATCGCCGCGCAGTGCGGGGTGATGGTGACCTTCGGGTGCCGCCAGAGCCAGTGCTCGGCGGGCAGCGGTTCGGGGCTCATCACGTCCAGATGGGCAGCTTGCACCTGACCTGCGTCCAGGGCTCGGCGCAGTGAGTCCTGGCAGGTGGTATCGCCACGGCCGACATTGACGTACAGCGCACCCCGCAGCCGCCCCAGCACGGCCTCGTCGACACTGAGCCGGGTCTGCTGGGTCAGGGGCAACAGGTTGACCAGGACCTGCGCATCCTCCAGCGGAACGCTCGCGAGCGCGGTGACCTCGTCGAATCCCGGGGCTGACCGGCCGGAACGGTTCACCCCGACCGTTCGGAAACCGAGCGTCTGCAGGGCCCTGGCAACCACCTGGGCAATCTCGCCCGTGCCCAGTAGCACGCAGGTGCCTGGCGGCCAGTGGTGCGGGATCCGGTCCCATCGAGCATCGGCCTGGGCACGTCGGTAGTGCGCTCCGTTGAGCCGGTGGTCCAGCACTGCCCAGGCCACGGACTGCGCCATCTGCTGCGGCAGTGAACCCAGGGTGCGGGTCAGCACACCGATCCGGTGGCGGGCCTGCTCCAACTGGTCATAGCCGGCCGCCAAGGAATGCACCCACGGGTACCCCATCCCGTCGGGCAGGGAGCGGCAGACCACGGCGGTGGCCCAGGCGAAGTCCTCGTCACTGGGCTCAACCACTGCCCGTAAGGGGTCGTCGAAGCCGCGGGCCACCAAGGCATCCCGCACGTCCAGCGCGTGGGACCCGGTGACCAGCAGGTTGACCATGTCAGCGGATCAGCCGCGGGCCTCGATCGCCTGACGGTAGAGACGTCCGGCGCGGTAGGACGAGCGCACCATCGGGCCGCTCATCACGCCGCTGAAGCCGATCTCGGTGGCCTCCTCGGCCAGCTCGTCGAATTCCTGCGGGGTGACCCAGCGGTCGATCGGCAGCAGCGTCACGTTCGGGCGCAGGTACTGCGTGATGGTGAGCAGCTCGGTGCCGGCGTCGTGCAGGTCCTGCATCGCCTGGCTGATCTCCTCACGGGTCTCGCCCATGCCCAGGATCAGATTGCTCTTGGTGACCAGACCGGCCTCGCGGGCCATCGTCAGCACCTCGAGCGAGCGCTCGTAGCGGAAGCCGGGGCGGATGCGCTTGAAGATCCGCGGCACCGTCTCCACGTTGTGGCCGAAGACCTCCGGTCGCGCCTCGAAGAGCTGGTCCAGGAATTCCTTCCGGCCGCTGAAGTCGGGCGCCAGCATCTCCACGCCCACGCCGGGGTTCAGCTCGTGGATCTTGCGGATCGTCTCGGCGTACAGCCAGGCACCCTCGTCCTCCAGGTCGTCGCGGCAGACGCCGGTGACCGTGGCGTACTTCAGACCCATGGTGCGCACGCTCTCGGCGACGCGCAGGGGCTCGGCCGTGTCATAGCCCTGCGGCTTGGCGGACTCGATCTGGCAGAAGTCGCAGCGACGAGTGCACTGGTCGCCGCCGATGAGGAAGGTGGCCTCACGGTCTTCCCAGCACTCGAAGATGTTGGGGCAGCCCGCCTCCTGGCAGACGGTGTGCAGGTCCTCACCCTTCACCAGTTGCTGGAGGTCCCGATACTCGGGGCCCATCGTCGCCGTCGTCTTGATCCACGACGGTTTGCGTTCGATGGGCGTCTGCGAGTTCTTGACCTCGACGCGGAGGAGCTTGCGGCCTTCAGGAGCGATCGTCACGGCTTCAGGTTACCTTCCCGGGAAAGATGGCTTGCCAGCAGCGGTTCGAGGCGCTCGGCCACCTCCAGCAGGCTGGGCACGGGGCCCTCCGTCTCCTCCGCCAGGGAGGTGACCCCGGCGTCGGGGATGCCGCAAGGAACGATGTTGTCGAAACCGTCGGAGGCATTGCTGACGTTGAGCGAGAAGCCGTGCAGGGTGGTGCGGCGGGTCACCCGGATGCCGATGGCGCAGATCTTGCGCTCCGGCCGGCCCCGGTTCGCTCGCGCTCCGCCCCCCGAGCCCGCCGTCGACACGGCTCCCGAACCCATCGAGGGGGCCGGGCTGACCAGCGGGGTCACTGAGCCGGCGCCGCCCAGGGTGAAGTTGCCGGTGCGGTCGGTGTCGCCTGCCTTGTGGTGGTGCTCCCCGGGCCCGACGAGGGGCACGGTGGCGGGATCGTCGGCCGGCAGCCACACGCCGGTGCGGCCCGGCACCCGTCCGGCCACCACGCCATAGCCGGCGAGCAGGTCGATGACCGCCTGTTCGACGCGTCGGACATGGTCCACCACCCCCACCCGGTCTGGCAGCCGGATGATCGGGTAACCCACCAACTGGCCCGGGCCGTGCCACGTGATCTTGCCGCCGCGGTCCACGTCCACCACCGGAGTCCCGTCGAAGGGGCGTTCCTCGGGCAGGGTCTGCTTGCCGGCGGTGTAGACGGCCTGGTGCTCCAGCAGGATCACCTGCCCGGGAATCTCCTCGTCGGCCACGCGGGCGTGCACCGCACGCTGTCGGTCCCAGCCCTGGTGGTACTCGATCAGTTCGCCCTCGCACAGGCCCATGTACTCGAACTCGACGCTCACCCGGGCGAGCTTACGCCGGGCTCCGGATGGGGCGCCCGGAGCGTGCGCCGCCCGGCCCAGCTCATGGCTCCGTGCAGCCACACCCCACACGATGCCCGTTTCCGCACAAGCGTCTAGTCTGATGTCATTCCACCCTCATTCGCCAGGAGTTCACGTGCAGACCTACCGCATCCGCGAAGCTGCCGACCTGCTCGGGGTCAGCAACGACACCCTGCGTCGGTGGATCGACGCCGGCCGGATCACTGCCAGCCAGGACGCCCAGGGGCGCGCCTGCCTGGAAGGGCCAGAACTGGCCCGCTTCGCCGTCGCGCTGGCCGATGCCCCGGACGGCGACGGGCGGGTCTCCGCACGCAATTGCTTCCCCGGCCTGGTGACCCGCGTCGTTCGTGACACGGTGATGGCGCAGGTGGAGATCCAGGCGGGGCCACACAAGGTGGTCTCCCTGATCAGCCGCGAGGCAGCCGACGAGCTGCGGCTGGAGCCCGGCATGCGCGCCACCGCGCGGATCAAGGCGACCAGCGTGGTGGTGGAGACGCCGTGAGGCGACCTCTCGCCGTGGTGCTTGCCCTGGTGATGGCACTGGCCACGGCTCAGGGGTGCGCCAGCCGCAAGGCCCAGGAGGAGACCATCACCGTCCTGGCCGCAGCCTCCCTCACCGAGACCTTCACGTCGCTGGCCCGCGAGCACGAACGGGCCCATCCCGGAACGCGGGTACAGCTCTCCTTCGGCGGCTCCTCCACCCTGACCGCACAGATCCGCACCGGGGCACCCGTCGACGTCTTCGCCTCCGCGAGCGGCACGGACATGGAGGCCCTGGCCGGTGAGGGACTCGTGGACGATCCCGTCGTCTTCGCCCGGAACCGGATCACGGCGGTGGTCCCCGCCGACAACCCGGCGCGGATCACGTCCGTCGGCAGCCTGCCTCGCGGCCGGGTTGCGCTCTGCCAGCCAGCCGTTCCCTGTGGCGTGGCGGGCCGGACACTGCTCCGCAGGATGGGCGTCGAGCTGACGCCCATCACCGAGGAGCCCGACGTGCGGGCGGTGCTCACCAAGGTGAAACTCGGCGAGGTGGACGCCGGGCTGGTCTACGCCACGGACGCGATCCAGGCGGGCGACGCGGTCCGGGAGCTACCAGTGCCGGAGGGCAAGGCCGTCACCTCCGACTATCCGATCGCCGTCGTGCAGGCCACCGATCACTCCGAGGCGGCGCAGCGCTTCGTCGATCTGGTCACCTCCCAGCGCGGACGCGATGTGCTGCGCACGGCGGGCTTCTCCACGCCATGAGCCGTTTGGTGACTCCCCCGATGACCACCCACGTCGGCCGGCGCAGTCCACGCAGCCCACGGGACTCACGGGGTGGCAGCCCGGCAATCCCTGCCGCCGCCCTGCTCGGCTGTCTGCTGTTGGGACTGCCTTTGGCCAGCCTCCTGCTGGGAGCGCCGTGGCTCGAGCTGCCGACGATCATCTCCGACCCGGCCGTGCAGTCCACCCTGCGCCTGTCCCTGCTCAGCGCGACAGCGGCGATGCTGCTCTCCTTCGTGCTGGGCACCCCACTGGCCTGGCTGCTCGCCTCGGGGCACGGCCGCTGGGTGGGTCCGCTGCGGGTCCTGGTGACCCTGCCAATGGTCCTGCCGCCGGTGGTGGGTGGTGTGGCGCTGATGCTGGCCTTCGGGCGGACGGGAGCCATCGGCCGATGGCTGTGGGAGGGCGCCGGTATCCAGCTGCCGTTCACGATGGCGGCCGTGGTGCTGGCGGAGACCTTCGTCGCCATGCCCTTCCTGGTCACCTCGGTGGAAGGAGCCCTGCGCCAGCGTGACATCGCACTGGAGGAAGCCGCGATGACGATGGGCGCGAGCGAGTGGCGGATCCTGCGCCACGTCACGCTCCCCCTGGTGTGGCCGTCACTGGCCGCCGGTCTGGTCCTGGCCTGGGCACGGGCACTGGGCGAGTTCGGCGCGACGATCACCTTCGCGGGCAATCTCCCCGGCCGCACCCAGACCATGCCGATGGCGATCTACCTGGCGATGCAGACCGATCCGGAGCGGGCCGTGGGACTGTCCGCGCTGCTCCTGCTGGTCTCCGCCACGGTGCTCTTCCTGCTGCGCGGCCAGTGGCTGGTGCGGCCCCGGGAGATGACGACGCCGAGTCACCCCGGCAGCCGATGAGAGCTGGGCATTCACCCACCTGTCGCAGGCCGGTCACAGCCATTTCCCTTGACCGCTGAGAGAGAGCCTGAAAGGCTGGAATCCCTTAGTAGCAAGGATTTCAGATGAACAGCCGCAGCCTGTGGGTGGACTACGCCAAAGCCATCGGCATCGTCCTGGTGGTCTACGGCCACGTCGTTCGTGGACTCCTCAACGCTGGCCTCCTGAAGAATGCCGAACTCCACTGGCTGGTGGACAGCATCATCTACAGCTTCCACATGCCGCTGTTCTTCTTCCTGTCCGGACTCTTCTTCCATGGCTCCTTCCGCAAGCGGGGAACAGTGGGCCTGCTGGCCACCAAGGTGGACACGATCGTCTATCCCTATCTGGTCTGGTCCCTGCTCCAGGGCTCGATCGAGGCAGTTCTGGCCGGCCAGACCAATGCTGGCGCGAGCTTCACTGACGTGCTGAAGCTGTGGATTCCACGCCAGCAGTTCTGGTTCCTGTATGCCCTCTTCCTGGTCTTCTGTGCGGCCATGCTGGTCTACCGCCGGGTGAAGCCGAAGGCCTTCCTGGCCGTGGTGGCGCTCGGCGCCCTGATCTTCTTGGTGAAGTCTGCATTTCCCGAGCACTTCCTCGTGGGCTTCATCACCCACAACTTCGTCTTCTTCGCCTTTGGCGTCTGGTTCAACGAGGTCAAAGGCTTCATCGAGGCACGCGCCGTTGGGATGATGATCGGCTCGGGCGTGCTCTTCGTTGCGGCCGAGTACTGGTTCCACCGCCCGACCCAGAACAACTCCGCCGACGGCGGTCTCGCCAGCCTGTGCATGGCCGTGCTCGGCATCGTCTTCACGGTGAGCACCTGCATGGTCCTCGCGCGACGGCCTGTGCAGTGGATGCTGACCATCGGCACACTGTCCATGCCGATCTTCCTGATGCACATCCTGTGCAGCAGTGGTTCCCGGATCATCTTGAGCAAGGCACTGGGCATCGACGACGGCCTGCTGCACATCATCACGGGCTGCGCCCTGGGCATCCTGGTGCCGATCATCGTCACCACATTCCTCCAGGCACGCGGCATCACCGGCCTGTTCGAGGCACCGCCGGCCCTCTCCCTGGCGCGCAGGCTGCAGCCCAGGGTTGGTGCGCCCGGCGCCGGAGTCCATCCACCCACCCCGCCGGTCCCGGCCTGCTAGGCCTGCCAGCAGATCGGGGTCTGCCCGCTCGGTGGATGCCCCGGGAGCCCGGCACCACACGCGGTATCGTTCGGCGACCCCTCGTCGCACGAAAGGCACACCGTGAGCGACACCGCCTTCCAAGTCATCGCCATGGTCATCTACATGGCCGCCATGCTCTTCATCGGTTGGTACTCCTACCGACGCACCAGCAGTCTCAACGACTACATGCTGGGCGGCCGAGACCTGCACCCCGCGGTCGCCGCCCTGTCAGCCGGTGCCGCCGACATGTCCGGCTGGCTGCTGATGGGTCTGCCCGGCGCCATCTACGCCAAGGGTCTGGTGGAGGCATGGATCGCGGTGGGTCTCACCGCTGGCGCCTGGCTGAACTGGAAGTTCGTGGCGCCGCGCCTGCGTGCCTACACCCAGGTGGCCAACGACTCCATCACGGTGCCCAGCTTCCTGGAGAACCGGCTGCGCGACCGCACACGGCTGCTGCGCATCGCGTCGGGCCTGATCATCCTGGTCTTCTTCACCTTCTACGTGAGCTCCGGCATGGTCGCCGGTGGCGTCTTCATGGAGTCCAGCTTTGGCATGGAGTACCGCGCGGGCATGATGCTGGTGGCTGCCGTGACCATCTGTTACACGCTCTTCGGCGGCTTCCTGGCCGTGAGCTACACAGATTTCGTGCAGGGTCTGATGATGGCGTTGGCCCTGCTGGCGGTGCCGATCGTCGGCGTGGTGGCACTGGGTGGCTTCGGCGAGGTCTCCAGCCTGGTGAAGGCCTCCGACGCCGCCGCCGGACTTGACCGGATGGCCTGGCTGCCGTCGCCGATGACGCAGGTGGCTGCCATCGGCATCATCTCCTCCCTCGCCTGGGGTCTGGGCTACTTCGGCCAGCCCCACA
Organism: Luteococcus sp. Sow4_B9; assembly: GCF_052116585.1. Taxonomy (NCBI): domain Bacteria; kingdom Bacillati; phylum Actinomycetota; class Actinomycetes; order Propionibacteriales; family Propionibacteriaceae; genus Luteococcus; species Luteococcus sp. Sow4_B9. Next base: position 55,293 of record NZ_JBQKKT010000019.1, read on the forward strand.
TCATCGTGCGCTTCATGGCGCTGCGCTCCACCGCCGAGGCCCGCGCCGGGCGACGCATCGGTATCGGCTGGATGCTCTTCGCCGTCGGTGGTGGGGGGGGGGGGGGCGGGGTGGGGGGGGGGGGGGGGGGGGGTGGGCGGCGGCGCGCGGGC
>NZ_JBQKKT010000020.1:0-52978 GCF_052116585.1 Luteococcus sp. Sow4_B9
GCCCCCCCCCCCGGGGGGGGCGGGGCCCCCGTCCTGGTTGCCCACGGAAGGGGCGGTGGATCATCCGAAGCGACCGGTGATGTAGTCCTCGGTGGCCTTCTCGTCCGGGTTGGAGAAGATCTTGTCGGTCGGGCCCATCTCCACCAGACGGCCGGGCTTGCCCTGGGCCTCCAGGTTGAAGAAGGCGGTGGTGTCGGAGACACGCGCGGCCTGCTGCATGTTGTGGGTCACGATCACGATCGTGTACTCTTCGCGCAGCTCCTTGATCAGGTCCTCGATGGCCAGGGTGGAGATCGGGTCTAGAGCCGAGCAGGGCTCGTCCATCAGCAGCACGTCGGGACGCACGGCGGTGGCGCGGGCAATGCACAGACGCTGCTGCTGACCACCCGAGAGGCCGGAGCCGGGACGGTCCAGACGGTCCTTGACCTCATTCCACAGGTTCGCACCCTTGAGGGCGCGCTCGACGGTCTCGTCGGCCTCGGCCTTGGACACGCGGGCGTTGTTGAGGCGCAGACCAGCCAGCACGTTCTCACGGATGGACATGGTCGGGAAGGGGTTGGCCTTCTGGAAGACCATGCCCACCTGACGACGGACACGCACCGGGTCGATGCGCTTGTCGTACAGGTTGGTGCCGTCGAGCAGCACCTCGCCCTCGGCGTAGGCACCGGGGATGACCTCGTGCATGCGGTTGAGGCAACGCAGCACGGTGGACTTGCCGCAACCCGACGAGCCGATGAAGGCCGTGACCGAGCGGGGCTCGATCGTCATGTTGACATTCTGCACGGCGTGGAACTTGCCGTAGTAGATGTTGAGATCCTTGGTTTCAATGCGCTTGGACATGTGTTGCTTTCTTGTTGCGACGGGTCAGCGATTGCCCTTGGGGGCGAACTTCCAGGCGAGCAGGCGGCCGATGAGGTTCAGCACCATGACGATCGCCACCAGGGTCAGAGCGCCGGTCCAGGCGCGGTCGTAGAAGGGTTCCTGCGGGATGCCCGGGGTCATGTACTGGTAGTACACGTAGACGGGCAGGGTGGTCATCGGGCCCTCCACCGGGTTGGTGTTCATGCTGGCGGTCAGGCCAGCGGTCACGAGCAGAGGAGCGGTCTCACCAATGACTCGCGCGACGGCCAGGATGGCGCCGGTGATGATGCCGGCGATCGAGGTGGGCAGCACGATCTTGGAGATGGTCTTCCACTTCGGCACGCCCAGGGCGTAGGAGGACTCACGCAGGTCATTGGGGACCAGTCGCAGCATCTCCTCGGTGGAACGGACGACGGTGGGGATCATCAGCACGGACAGGGCGATGGCTCCTGCCAGGCCCATCTTGGTGCCGGGTCCGACGATCAGGGCGATCAGGGCGTAGGTGAACAGGCCGGCCACGATCGAGGGGATGCCGGTCATGACGTCGACGAAGAAGGTGATCGAGCGAGCCAGTCGGCGCCCGTAACCGTACTCCACCAGGTAGATGGCGGTGAAGATGCCGATTGGCAGCGAGATCAGAGCGGCCAGGCCCGTCACGATGAGCGTGCCGTAAATGGCGTGGATGGCGCCGCCACCCTCACCGACGACATTGCGCATGGAGTAGGTGAAGAACTGGGCGTCCAGACGAGCGAGGCCCTTGCCGATGGTGGAGATGACCAGGCTGACCAGCGGCACCAGGGCCAGCAGGAAGGCGCCGGTGACCAGGTGCGTGGCCAGACGATCCTTGGCCTTGCGGATCCCCTCGACGGACATCGAGAGCGCGAACATGGTGATCAGGAAGACCAGGCCGCCCAGCAGGACGGTGCCGGTGTAGCTGAACGAGCCCAGCAGGGTGACCAGAAGGGCGCCGACGGCCAGGGAGGCAGCCAGCACTCCCCACGTCGCGTTGGCAGGCAGCTGACCGGCAGTCATGCGGCGCGAGGTCTGGACCTCAGCGTTGGTGGTTGCAGTCGACATCAGTTGGCTCCCGAGAATTCCGAGCGGCTGGAGATGATCCAGCGGGCGATCATGTTCACGATCAGGGTGATGATGAACAGCACCAGCCCCGTGGCGATCAGCTGGTTGGTGCCCAGGCCGTAGGCCTCGGGGAAGGCCAGCGCAATGTTCGAGGCGATCGTGTTGGGGTTCTGCGGGGTCAGCAACGCGAAGGAGATGACGCTCGCGGGCGAGAGCACCATGGCAACGGCCATGGTCTCACCGAGGGCGCGGCCGAGGCCGAGCATGCTGGCCGAGATGATGCCGGGCATGCCGAAGGGCAGGACGGCCTGACGGATCATTTCCCACTTCGTTGCACCGAGGGCCAGCGAGGCTTCCTTGTGCAGGCGCGGGGTCTGGAGGAAGACCTCACGGGTCAGGGCGGTGATGATCGGCAGGACCATCACGGCGAGGACGATCGAGGCCGTGAGGATGGTGCGGCCGGTGCCGGAGACCGGGCCGGAGAAGAGCGGAATGAAGCCCAAGTTCTTGTTCAGCCACAGGTACAGCGGCTCTCGCACCATCGGCGCGAGGACATTGATGCCCCACAGGCCGTAGACCACCGACGGGACTGCAGCCAGCAGGTCGATGACATAACCCAGACCGGCCGCGAGCTTGCGCGGTGCGTAGTGCGAGATGAACAGGGCGATGCCGATCGCGACCGGCACGGCCATCAGCATGGCCAGGAAGGCAGACCAGACGGTGCCGAAGGCGAAGGGGGCAACGTACTTCCAGAAGTTGCCGTACGGGAGTTTCTCGACATTGGCAGTGAGGGCCGGGATCGACTGCACAACGAGGAAGGTCGCAACGGCGGCCAGAATGACGAGGATGAATGCGCCCGAACCGGTGGACAGACCCTTGAAAATGGCCTCGCCCACGCGCTTGCGGGACTGGAAGAGTTCGGCGGCGGACCGCTTCGGCTCAGCTGTGCCGGCCGGCTGGTCCTCTGGGGTGTGGGACATGCTTGCTCCTGACCTACCTGGGGTGGATTCTAGGGACTCTCCGGGCAGCGCACACCCCCGAGAGATCTCGGGGGTGTGCGCTTTGGTGCTCAGGGAATCACTTCACCGAATCGATGGAAGCCTTCACCTTTTCCGACAGGGCAGCGGAGAGCGGGGCAGCGCCGGCGGTCTCCTGGGCCTTCTTCTGGCCCTCCTCGGACGCCATGTAGGTGGCGTAGGCCTTGACCAGCTCAGCCTTCTTGTCGTCCTTGTAGTCTTGGCAGAGCATGACGTAGCTGACCAGGACGATCGGGTAGCCCTCGGCCTTGCGGTCGAGCTTCAGGGCCAGGTCGTGCTCGTGACGACCCTCGACCTGCGGCGAGTTCTCGACGACCTTGGCGGCGGCCTCCTCGGTGGGGCCGGAGTACTTGCCGCCCTCGCCGATCTCGGCGACCTTCAGCGAGCCGGCCTGCGAAGCGTCGGCGTAACCGATGGTGTTCACGCCGTTCTGGACGGCGGCCACGACACCGGAGGTGCCCTTGGCGGCCTCGCCGCCCTTGTACTGCCACTCGCCGTCGGCCTTCTTGTCCCACACGCTGGGGGCAACCTTGTTCAGGTAGTCGGTGAAGTTCTCAGTGGTGCCCGAGTCATCCGAACGGTGCACGGCGGTGATGTTCGCGTTGGGCAGCTTGGCGTCGGGGTTCAGCTTGGCGATCTTGGGATCGTTCCACTTCTTGATGTCGCCCTTGAAGATGCCGGCGGTGGTGGCGGCGTCCAGCTGCAGCTTGTCGACACCCTCGACGTTGAAGATCACGGCGATGGGGGAGATGTACAGCGGCAGGTCGTAGGCGATCGAGTCGGCGGTGCAGTTGCCGAACTTGCCCGCGACGTTCTCCTCGTCCTTGAAGGCACGGTCGGAGCCGGCGAAGTCGGTGCCGCCGCCGATGAAGGCCTCACGGCCAGCGCCGGAGCCCTCGGGCGAGTAGTTGATGGTCACGCCGGTGTTGGCCTGCTGGAAGGCGGACACCCAGTTCTCCTGGGCGACCTTCATCGAGGAGGCGCCGGTGCCAGTGATCGTGCCCGAGAGGGACGAGGCGGAGGCGTTGTCGGAGCCGGCATCGGTGCCCTCATTGGCGGCACAGCCGGTGAAGGCCAGCGCAAGGCTGACACCAATCGCTGCAAACGGACGCATCTTGTTCACGGGTTGGTCCCTTCCGGGGGTAAGCAATGATGTGTCGGGCTGTGGGACCCGACGGTGCCCGAATGGGCACGCTGCTGCGACGCTAGACCCGGTATGTGTACGAAGGGGCGATCGACGATGAACGGACGGTTAACGCGTTTTGTTCGTCTGCTGATCTTTCTGGCGCTCCGACGTCAGGCGATGCACTTGTGGTTCTCCACGGTCAAGGGATGGCCCTCGGGGTCGAGGTGTACCACCAGCACCTCCCCGACCAGCATGGCCTTGTCAGGGACCTCAAGCCCTTGACGCATGTCGGGCAGCACGGGCCGGTGGCCACAGACCGCCACGGTTGTTCCCTCGGCAGCAATCCGTCGCCTGGTGGCAGCCATGAGTTGTTGAACCTCTGAGCCATGTCCTTCGGCCTCTTCCTCGCTGAGGAGCGAGATTCCCACCACGGGGAGGTTGCGCTCGAGGGCGAAGGGGATCAGGGTCTGCATGCAGCGGGTGGACGTCGACGAGAGCAGTTCGCTGGTGCCATAGGCGGCGAGCAGTCCACGGATCTGGCGGGCCTGCTTGCGTCCCCGTCTGGACAATGGTCGGCGGGCATCGCTGCCGGTCCAGTGTTTGCGCAGCATCGCCTTGCCGTGCCGCACGACCAGCAGGGTGCCGGCTGATTCGAGCTCCAGCGCCCGGGTGAGGATCTCCGCCTCATTGGGATAGCTGAGCTTCTCCAACGCCTTGTCCAGTGGCATCCAGACGGCCTTCTCCACCTCCTTGTTGGGCTGGCGGCGGCGTTCGTGTTCGACGATGCCCATCCACCAGCTGACCACCTTGCGCTGCTTGCCCACGTCATAGCGGGTCTGGCCCACGGGCAGGCCCAGGTGGATGCGTACCCCGGTCTCCTCGTGCACCTCGCGCACTGCGGTGGCGGGCAGGTCCTCGTCGGTCTTCGGCTTGCCCTTGGGCAGCGACCAGTCCTTGTGCGTGGACCGGCGCACCACCAGCACCTCGCGTCGGTCACCCTCGCCGCGCAGTACGACGGCTCCTGCAGCGGTGATCCTTCCCTTGCTACCCATTGCCGACACCCATGTCCTGTGAAACCATCCATCCTTCCCGATCGCCGCGTGGGGCGTGACCTGCGGCCGGTTCAGTGGCGACGCTGGCGCGTCTGCAGCACTGCCTGTTCCTGCAGGTCCACCAGCGGCTGGCCGTGCTCGTCCGTGGTGTGGGGGGTCCACTGGTCATCGACCAGCTGCCAGGAGACGGTTCCCTCGTCGAAGGCCGTCTCGAACATGGCCTCCACCTCCTGGATGTGGCGACGGTTGGTGAGGCTGACCACCACCTCCACCCGTCGGTCCAGGTTGCGGTGCATCAGGTCCGCCGAGCCGATCCCGACGGCCGGGTGCCCGTCATTGGCGAACCAGAAGATGCGGGAGTGCTCCAGGAAACGGCCCAGCACCGAGCGCACCCGGATGTTCTCGCTGAGGCCGGGAATGCCCGGCTTGATGGTGCAGATGCCGCGCACCCACAGGTCCACCGGAACACCGGCCTGACTCGCCCGGTACAGGGCGTCGGTGACCTTCTCGTCCACCAAGGAGTTGACCTTGATCTTGACGCCGGCGGGCTTGCCCGCCCGCTTGTTGGCGATCTCGTTCTCGATCTGCTCGATGAGTCCCCTGCGGATGCTGTGCGGGGCGACCAGCAGACGGCGGTAGTTCGTCTCCTGTGTCATGCCGGACAGGTGGTTGAACAGACGAGCGACGTCATCGGTGATGATCGGATTGGACGTGAGCAGCCCCATGTCCTCGTACATCCGCGCGGTCTTGGGGTTGTAGTTGCCGGTGCCGATGTGTGCATAGCGGCGCAGGCCGTCGCCGTCATCGCGAACCACCATGCACAGCTTGCAGTGGGTCTTGAGGCCAACCATTCCGTAGACCACGTGGACGCCGTACTTCTCCAGCTTGCGGGCCCAGGCGATGTTGTTCTGCTCGTCGAAGCGGGCCTTGATCTCCACCACGGCCAGCACCTGCTTGCCGGCCAGTGCAGCCTCGATCAGGGCGTCCACGATCGGCGAGTCACCGCTGGTGCGATACAAGGTCTGCTTGATCGCCAGCACCTTGGGATCGGCTGCGGCCTGCTCCACGAAACGCTGGACGCTGGTGGCGAAGGAGTCGTACGGGTGGTGCAGGAGCACCTCCCGCTTCTTGAGCGCGGCGAACATGTCCGCGGGCTTGGCCGTCTCCACCTCGGCCAGGTCCGGGTGCGTGATCGGCAGGAAATTGGGGTACTTGAGATCGTCGCGGTCCACTCCCGCCAGACTGAACAGTCCGGTCAGGTCGAGCGGCGCGGGCAGGCGGAAGACCTCCTTCTCCCGCACGTCGAGCTCGCTCATCAACAGCTCGAGCATCGTGTCGTCGATGTCGTCCTGCACCTCGAGGCGCACCGGGGGGCGTCCCACCTTGCGGCGCAGCAGTTCCTTCTCCAGCGCGAACAGGAGGTTCTCGGCGTCGTCCTCCTCCACTTCCAGGTCTTCATTGCGGGTGACGCGGAAGGTGGTGTGCTCCAGTACCTGCATGCCGCTGAAGAGCTGGTCCAGGTGCCGGCTGATGATCTCCTCCAGCGGCAGGAAGCGGCCATTGCCCAGCTCGATGAAACGGCTCAGCACGGTCGGCACCTTGACCCGGGCAAACTGGCGGGCGCCGGTCAGCGGATTCTTCAGCAGCACGGCCAGGTTGATGGACAGCCCGCTGATGTAGGGGAAGGGGTGGCTCGGGTCGACGGCCAGCGGGGTGAGGATCGGGAAGATGCGTTCGCTGAACAGCATGCGCATCTGGTCCTTCTCGTCGGCGCTCAACTCGTCCCAGGTCAGGATGACGATGCCATTGCTCGCCAATTCGGGGCGCACTTCCTCCGAGAAGACCCGGGCCTGCTCGGAGACCAGCTCCTGGGTGCGGGCCAGGATCGAGTCGTGCAGATCGCGCGGCATCTGACCGGTGACGCTGGGGACGGCCACGCCGGCATCGATGCGGCGCTTCAGGCCGGCGACGCGCACCATGAAGAACTCGTCCAGGTTCGACGAGAAGATGGCCAGGAACTTGGCGCGCTCCAGCAGCGGGATGCGCAGCGAGTCCTTGGACAGGTCGAGGACCCGGTTGTTGAAGGCCAGCCAGCTCATTTCCCGGTCGGCGTAGCGATTGGGGGGCAGCTCGGTGGTCTGCTCCGCGGTGGGGGTGGTGTCCATCTCGGCGTTCAACGGTGCTCCTCAGCAGGCGTAGCTGGCGTCTCGGGTGATGACCTTGAAACTGGCGGCCTCATACATCCGGACCACTCTGGCAGAGCTCGCCTCCACATAGAGGCAAACGCGCCGCACACCCTTTTCGGTGAGGTGGGCCAGTCCGGCATCGAGCAGCGCCCGCCCGATCCCGCGGCCAGAGGCATCGGGGGAGACCCCGATCACGTAGACCTCGCCGACCAGTTCGTCGGGGTGCTGGGGGTCGCTGTGTTCGGTCTTGGTCCAGTGGAAACCCAGCAGGGCACCGGACTCGTCGTCGATGGCGACGAGGATGCCGTCGGGATCGAACCACGCCTCCGCGGCCCTCATCCGGAAGTCGGCCAGGCTCAGCGCACCCTGTTCCGGGTGGCTGGCGAAGGCCTCCCCGTTCACCTCGACGAGGGCCTCGGCATCCGAGTCCCGGAAGCGTCGGATCGTGATCCCGTCGGGAGCCGCCAGTCCTTGGACGGGCGAGGCCATCATGTCGCGTTCCATGATCAACAGCTCGCGTTGCAGACTGGCGCCCAGCGTCGCGGCGAGTGCCTGCGCGCCTGCCAGATTGCCAAAGGCCCACCACACCGGCGTCTTCTCCACGGCCAGCACAGCCTGGGACAGGGCCGTGCCGATTCCCTGGCGACGGAAGTCCGGATCCACCAGCAGCTGGGCCGAATGGCTTCGCGGGCAGCACTGCGCATAGCCGATCACCTGGCCGTCCCGATGGGCCAGCCAGTGCACGGCGTGACCCTTCCCGGCCAGAGCGAAACGGGCCACCTCGTTGAGGGGCTGGACTCCGTCGTGGCTGGCCACCCGGCCCACCAGTCCTTCGACGGCAGCGCGTTCGGCGGGCGTCAGGGCACCGGTTCGCTTGATGGGAGTGTTCACGTCCATCACGCTACCGTGCAGCAGCCGCGCCGTCTTCCCCGAGCCAGACCGGAGGTGGTGCGTCGGGTCCCGGAGGGAGCCGACAGGCTAGGCTCGTGACATGACCAGTCCGGAGCGGGAGCCTGCCCAGCCGCTGCCGGCAGTGGCCCCGCAGCCGGCAGTGGCCCGGCGCACGGCGCCGCTGCTCGTGCAATTGGGTCTGGCCTGTGTGGTGGCTCTGGCGGGTCTTGCCTGCAACACGATGACGTCGCGCACACTGCTGCGGCTGGCTGACACGGCGCGCCTGTGGCCGATGTTGGCGAACCTGGCGAGTGTCCTGCTGTTGCTGGTGTGCCTTGGCCAGTTCCTCGTCTGGCGGCAGGCGCAGCAGGAGTGGACCGGGCGCAAGGACGTCTCGCTGATCCATCTGCTCACCCCGTCGGCACTCGGACGCTGGGTCGCGCTCGCCTGCGGTCTCGCCGGCCCCTACGCGGCAGTGCGCATCATGCAGGCCTCCTCGACGCAGGAGGCATCGTGGGGATGGGCGCTGGCCGGTGGCATCTGCACCGTGCTGGCCACCGCATTCGGCGGGATCCACCGATTCGATCCGGCCGGGCCGCGGGGCGTCGTGCCGCAGCGCTGGGAGCGGGGACGTGAGGTGGTCACCGATGAGCTGCTGGCCGCCCACGTGGATCCGGAGGCGGACACCGTCATCCTGCGCAGGCAACACCCCGGCTCCTGAACGTCGACCGCCACGACTGTCAGGAACGTCGTACCAGGAATTCCACCTCGGTGATGATCACCGCATTGCGCGAGATCTGGGTCTCGCCGGGCTGGGTGGAGCCGGTGATCTGCAGTTGCATGCCACCGTCGGCATTCGTCTCCGGGATGCGGATTTCCTGCAGTGCCGGGTGCAGGTCTGCCAGCTCCTGGACGAAATAGGCATTGTCCAGCGCAGGGAAGCTCCAGCTGACCTCGCTGATCCGCCGGTACTGCGGGTAGAGCTCCAGTCCGTCGACGGACTTGGTGTAGCCATTCGTGAGCCGGACCCCCACCACCTTGGTGCCGGGGGCAAAGGTGAAGGCCAATGTGTGGGTCAGGCCTGATCCGTCACAGCGCCACCCGGTGCTCCGATCTCCGTCGAGCACCCGGGAGGCTTCGCTTGGGATCATCGTCCCGTCATAGCCCGGCTGGGGTGGTGCGGTGCAGGAGGCGATGACCCCCGTCGCCTTGACGGTGCTCACCGCTCCTCCCCATGGCGTGGCGGTGGGGGCCGGGGCCACGGAGGAGGCCGTCGACGCACTCGGTGGTGCCACCCGCTGCTCACGGTACTGGCGCCAGGCCTGGCTGCCCAGGGATCCCACGGCCAGGGCGACGACGGCGGTTCCGGCGAGCATCAGTACCGGAAATCCGTGTTGGCGCTCCTTTGGCTCATCGTCGATCATGTCGACGCTCGGCGCGACACCCACGGAGTGTGAGGCGGAAGAAGGCCTGGCCGGACCCTCGAAGACGGGACCCGGGGTTGGCTCGGCGTGGTCCCGTTCCGGCGGCGGCGTCGACTGGCCGCGGGCCGTCTCCTCCCGGTTGTGGGGGCGATAGCCCGGCTTGAACTGGTCGGTCCAGCGTTCCTCGGCCGCGCCGGGATCTGCAGTCCCTTCGCCCCGGTCAGGGCGGTCAGGCTGCTCTGGCCGGAACCATTCCTCCGGGAAGTCGCCGCTCATGATGTCCATCATCCTAGTCATGGGGCGGTAACGCTTGCATCGGGTGGGACGATGGCGTGGGCGAAATGCCCCGGACAGGCGCACGGAATGAGGAGGACGCATGGCCACACTGGCGGTTGTCGGACCCGGTGACGTCGACTCCCTCCCGGCTGCCTTCGGGCTGTTGGACCACGCCCTGGTCCAGGTCTCGTCCGGCAGCTGGACCCCTCCCGCGGCGACGGACGTCGTCCTGGTGGATGGTCGCGATGATCTGGCCTTGGCTCGCGACGCGTGTCTCCAGCTGGCTGCGCACGACTGCCAGGCGCCGGTGCTGCTGGTGGTCACGGCCCAGGCGCTGGGCGTCTTCGGCCCCTCCTGGGGCATTGCGGACTTCGTGTTGGACACGGCGGAGCCGGGGGAGATCGAGGCGCGGATCCGCCTGCTGCGCAGGGAGAACGCGGGGAGCCACATCGTGCGGTGTGGTCCGCTCGTCATCGATGAGGACGCCTACACCGTCATGCTGGGCGGGCAACCCCTGGAGCTCACCTACACCGAGTTCGAGCTGCTGAAGTACTTTGCCCTCAATCCGGGGCGCGTGTTGAGCCGTGACCACCTGCTCAGTGAGGTCTGGGGCTACGACTACTATGGCGGCACCCGCACGGTCGACGTGCACGTGCGGCGGCTACGCGCCAAGCTGGGCCCCGAGTACGACGGTCACATCGGCACGGTGCGCAATGTCGGCTACCGCTTCCTGGCCACCCGCCAGCCCGGCCCCGCCGCGCCGCCCCATCCCTGAGGAGCGAACCCAGGATCCAGCCACGGGTCCTGGCTTCCCGCGCTCCTGTCAGGCCGAGGTGCGGGGTGCGAAGAGCTCCTCGGAGTCCAGCAGAATGGTGACCGGCCCGTCATTGACCAGGCTGACCTGCATGTCCGCGCCGAAGACGCCGGTTTCCACCGGCGCTCCCAGCGCGCGCAGGGAGTCGACGAAGGCGTCGACCAAGGGCTCGCTGACCGGCCCCGGGGCGGCCGCGCTCCACGACGGTCGCCTGCCCTTGCGCGAATTGGCGTAGAGGGTGAACTGGCTGACCACCAGGAGGGGAGCGCCGATGTCGCTGGCTGACTTCTCGTCGTCCAGGATGCGCAGGCCCCACAACTTCTCGGCCATCCGCTGCACCACGCTCTCGTCGTCGGTGTGGGTGATGCCCACCAGGAGCACCAGACCAGGGCCGGGGAGCCGGCCCACCACGTCGCCGTCCACGCTGACCTGGCCCTCCAGGGCCCGCTGCACCACAACACGCATGGGCCGAGGATAACCACAAGCTCCCGGGGTCTGACCGGTCCGGAGGGTCGGCGGCACATCGGTGGGAAGAAAAGGCGCAGCCCGCTGGTTAGACTCGCGTAGGTGGCCTACATCAACATGATCATCCTGGTGGTTGCCTGCGCCCTCGTCGGCGTGGCATGCCTGGCAGTCCTGGCCACCCTGCTGCTGCCCGACGGATGGCGACCACGACGAACGAAGCGAGACAGCTGATGGCCTTCCAGATCCCCGAGGACCTCAACCCGGCCCTGTTCCCCCTGGCCTGGATGATTGGCCGTTGGCGTGGGAACGGGCACGGCACCTGGCCCGGCCATGGCGAGTTCGAGTACGGCATGCAGGTGGACTTCGAGACCAACGGTGGTCCCTACCTGCACTACATCTGCCAGAGCTACAAGGTGGATGCCCAGGGCACCCCCATCGAGCCGATCAGCATGGAGACCGGCTTCTGGCGCCCCAGCGAGGACAAGAAGCACCTTGAGGTGGTGCTCAGCGCGCCGGAGGGGTGGAGCGAGGTGTGGACGGGCACCATTGACGGTGCTCGGATCGATCTGGTGACCGACGCCGTCATGCGCACCGAGAATGCCGACGTGGAGTACACCGGAGGTTCGCGGCTCTACGGCCAGGTGGAGGGTGACCTGTTGTGGACCTTTGATCGGGCCACCACCAACCATCAGCTGCAGCCCTACCTGTGGGCTCGCCTGCAGCGCGTGGCCTGACCCTTTCGCCAGACCGAAGTTCCCCCAGGCAGATCCTGACCACCAGAACGGAGTCGACATGTCCGAGGTTCTCGTGACGGCCGGGCCCGACGAGGGACTCGTCTGGCACCACGGCGATCCGATGCGCGAACAGCGCACGATGGAGGCCGGTTCCGGCGTGCTGCGGCTGTCCAACCGTCCGGTGCTGACGGTCACCGGCCCGGATCGTCTTGGCTGGTTGCACTCTCTGACCAGTCAGCACCTGACGGGCCTGCGGCCCGGTGAAGCCACCACGGCGCTGATCCTGTCTCCCAATGGCCATGTGGAGCACGTGCTGCACGGTGTCGACGACGGCACAACCTTCTGGGCCTGGACCGAGCCCGGACGCGGTGAGGAGCTGGTGGGGTGGCTGCAGCGGATGGTCTTCATGACGCGCGTGGAGGTCAGCCTGCGCCCGGATGTCGAGGTCTTGTGGGTCGGTCGCAACACGGCGTTGGTCGACGGTGGTCTGGTCAGCCGTCACAGCGCGGTGGCAGATGGCCGCGAGGTCTTCCTGCCGCGCGGCCAGCTGGTGGCCGGTGAACCTGTCGGGGTCTGGGCGCACGAGGCGCTTCGCATCGCCGCAGGAGTGCCGCGGATCGGCGTCGACACTGACCACAAGACCATCCCGAACGAGATTGGGCTGATTGGGACCCACCTGGACAAGGGCTGCTACCGGGGGCAGGAGACGGTTGCCCGGGTGCACACCCTGGGTCGGCCTCCGCGGCGTCTGGTCCAGCTGCACCTGGACGGTTCCATGGACTCGCTGCCGGAGACCGGCAGTCCCGTCGTCCATGGCGATCGGCAGGTGGGGTTCGTCGGTGGCGCGCAACGTCACCATGAACTGGGGCCGATCGCCCTGGCCCTGGTCAAGCGCAATGTGCCCGCCGACGCCGAGCTGCAGTGCGGCGAGATCAGCGCGTCCCAGGAGATCCTCGTCGATCCCGAGGTGGGCCTGCACGTTCGTCCTCGTCTCTGACGGTCCTGTTGGCTCGTCTCTGACGGTCCTGTTGGCTCGTCTGTGACGGGCCTGGCGACGCCCGCTTTCCATGCGATCGTCGTCGTCGACGAGAGAACCTGCGGCCTCTAGGATCGGGGCGTGGAGAATCAGAGTTCGCCGGTACTGGCGCAGGTCATTCGTGGCGACTTCCTGGAGTGTGTCCATCGCGGTCGTGTGGTGTTGACTGCACCCGACGCAACGGTGGCCTTTGCCCTCGGTGATCCAGAGGCGCTGCTGTACCCGCGTTCGGCCAACAAGCCGATGCAGCTGCTCGCCATGCTGCGCAGCGGTCTGGATCTGTCTGGTGAACTGGCCGCGCTGGCCGGCGCATCCCACTCGGGCGAGCAGTTCCATCTGGAGGGCACGCGGCGGATCCTGGCCGAGGTGGGCCTCTCGGAGGACGACCTGGGCTGCACCCCGGACTACCCGTTGGACGAGCAGGCACGAGCCGAGTGGACCATGGCTGGCCATGGCAAGGAGCCGGTGGCCATGAACTGTTCCGGCAAGCACGCTGCCATGCTGCGCACCTGTCTGCGGGCAGGCTGGCCCACCCAGGACTATCTCGATCCGCGGCACCCGCTGCAGCAGGCCGTGGCGGCGTGCATCATCGAATTGGGTGGTGCGGCCGCACACCAGACGGTCGACGGCTGCGGAGCCCCGCTGTTCGCGATGCCACTGCAGGGCCTGGCCCATGCCTTCGGTCGGCTGGCGGGTGCCGATGACGGTGAGTACAAGGTGGTGGCAGACGCCTATCGCAACCATCCCGAGTGGGTCTCGGGGACCCGACGTCAGGAACTGACACTGCATCGCGCCGTCCCCGGGCTGGTGTGCAAGATCGGCGCCGAGGGTTGCCTGGCGATCGGTCTTCCCGACGGCCGGGGGATCGCGATCAAGAGCGACGACGGCAGCGCCCGCGGACTGTTCCCGGTGGCTCACGCCCTGCTGACCCGCCTGGGTCTTGGCGGACCTGCCCTGGACGCCCTGGCCGAGGAGCCGGTGCTCGGTCACGGGCAGCCTGTGGGGCGGGTGCGCTCGGTCCCGGGGCTCTTCGACACCCTCTGAACAGCGCCGAGGGGCCCCACCGACGTGAAGTGGTGAGGCCCCTCACAGAGTCCGGGGGAAGCCCACGGAGGTTGACCAGGTGGTGACTGTCAGGCGGTGACGATCACCTTGTCACCCACCCGAACCTGCTCGTAGAGCCACTTGGCGTCGGACATGCTGCGCATGTTCACGCATCCGTGGCTGCCAGCGCCCGAATAGCCGATCCGGGCGAACTCGGCGGAGTAGTGGATGGCTTGGCCGCCCGAGAAGAACATGGTGTAGGGCATGTACACGCGGTACAGCGTGGAGTACCAGTTCGGGTGCTTGCGGTAGACGCTGAAGGCGCCGGAGCGGGTCTCCAGACCGGGCCGTCCGGTGCGCACGTCGTACTGGGCCTTGATCTGACCATTGATCACCCAGTACATCTTGCGGTCGCCCTTGTCGATGCAGACGGCGCGCCCGGTCCGGCAGCGCGAGTCCAGCTTGGAGGCGGCAGGGCTGGTCTTGACCGCGCCGCCCCACTTGGTGATCAGGTAGTAGTCGTACTTGCCGACGATGCCGTTGGCGACGCGGCCGCGGGCGGCCTGGAACTTCTTGACCGCAGCCTCGGTCCGGGTCCCGTAGTAGCCGGTGATGTCGGCGCTGCTCATCAGTCCGAGCTTGGAGAGGTTGTACTGGATGCTGCGCACGGTGGCGCCGGTGCTGCCCACCTGTGCCACTGCACCAGTGGTGGTCGTGGTGGTGGTCGTGGTCTTGACCGCGCCGCCCCACTTGGTGATCAGGTAGTAGTCGTACTTGCCGACGATGCCGTTGGCGACGCGGCCGCGGGCGGCCTGGAACTTCTTGACCGCAGCCTCCGTCCTTGCATCGAAGGTGTTGGTGATGTCGGCACTGGTCAGCAGGCCGAGCTTGGACAGGTTGTACTGGATGGTCCGGACGGTCGGGCCGGTGGAGCCCAGCCAAGCGACTGCACCGGATGTGGATGCCGTCGGAGTGGTCGTCGGCGCGGTGGTTGCGGCGCTCACCCGAACGGGGGAGGGGGCCACTGTGGCGGGCGCTTGCGTCGTGGCGGGAGCGCTGGCGGTGGTGGGCGCCGTCGTGGGCGTGGCGGTGGGAGCCGCCGGGCTGGTGGTCTCCTGCGCCGCGGCCTCCGGAGTGGCGGAAGTCTCGGGGCTGCTGGCCCCCGTCACGCTGGCCCCCGTCACGCTGGGCGTGGGGCTGGGTTCGGGCGTCGGCGCCGCGAACGCCGCGAGGCCGGAGCCTGCGATGAGGCTGGCCGCGGCCGCGGTGGCGACCAGGACTCGGGTGTGCGCATTGCTCATGACTACTGCCCTCCGTGGTGAGTTTCTTACCCTCAGTACGCACTTCGGCTGGCCTCGGTTGCAGTTCCCAGATGAGAGTTCGATGAGCTTTCGATGAGAGCTCGCGGACAGTCTCCCATGATGACGGTCATCCGACTCGTTGGGGATTCGTGTCACACAGTGAAAGACGGCTGGCCCCCGCAGAAGCGAGGGCCAGCCGTTCAGCCGATCTTCAGACCGAGGTCATCCCTTGGCCGCCAGATTGGCTGCCTTCGTCTTGTTGCGCAGCTTCGCACGCTCATTCTGGCTCAGGGCGATCTTGCGGATGCGGACGTCCTTGGGGGTCACCTCGAGGCACTCGTCCTCGGCGCAGTACTCCAGCGACTGCTCCAGGCTCAGCCGGCGCGGCGGGATGAGACGCTCCAGCTCGTCACCCGTGGCGGAACGCACATTGGTGAGGTGCTTCTCCTTGGTGGGGTTCACGTCCATCTCGTCGGGGCGGGAGTTCTCGCCCACCACCATGCCCTCATAGACCTTCTCGCCGGGTGCGACGAACAGCGTGCCGCGCTCCTGCAGGTTGAACAGCGCGTAGGAGGTGACAGAGCCCATGCGATCGGCCACCAGTGAACCGGTGGGGCGGTTGCGCATCTCGCCCGCCCAGGGGAAACGGCCCTCGAAGACGTGGTTCATGATGCCGGTGCCACGCGTCTCCGTGAGAAATTCGGTGCGGAAACCGATCAGGCCACGCGAGGGAAGCACGAACTCCAGACGAACCCAGCCGGTGCCGTGGTTCACCATCTGCTCCAGACGGGCCTTGCGCACCCCCATCATCTGGCTGACGGAACCGACGAATTCCTCCGGGCAGTCCACGGTCAGCCGCTCGTACGGCTCGTGGAGCTTGCCGTCGATCATGCTGGTGACCACCTCGGGCTTGCCGACGGTCAGCTCGAAGCCCTCACGGCGCATCATCTCCACCAGCACGGCCAGCTGCAGCTCGCCACGGCCCTGCACCTCCCAGGTGTCGGGGCGGTCGGTGTCCTTGACGGTGATCGACACATTGCCGATCAGCTCCTGGTCCAGACGGGCCTTCACCACGCGGGCGGTCAGCAGCTTGCCCACCTTGCCGGCCAGCGGCGAGGTGTTGATGCCGATGGTCATGGAGATGCTGGGCTCGTCGACGTGGATCAGGGGCAGCGGCTTGGGATCGCTCGGGTCGGCAATGGTCTCGCCGATCGTGATCTCCGGGATGCCGGCGATGGCGATGATGTCGCCGGGGCCGGCCTCGTCGACGGGCTTGCGCTCCAGCGCGTCGGTCATCAGGAGCTCGGACAGCTTGACATTCTGCACACTGCCGTCGCGGCGGATCCAGGCGACGGACTGGCCGCGCTTGATGACGCCCTCCTTGATGCGGCACAGGGCCAGACGGCCCAGGTAGGGCGAGGAGTCGAGGTTGGTGACCAATGCCTGGAGCGGGGCGTCCTCGGTGTAGGTGGGCGCCGGGATGGTCTTCGCGATGGTCTCGAAGAGGGGCTGCAGGGTCTCCGAGTCGGGCATCTCACCGTCGGCGGGCTGGTTCAGGGACGCCCGCCCGGCCTTGGCGGAGGCGAAGACCACGGGGAAGTCCAGCTGATCGGCATCCTCGTCGTCCACGAGGTCCATGAACAGCTCGTAGGTCTCGTCGATGACGGCGCTGATCCGGGCGTCGGAGCGGTCCACCTTGTTGATGACCACGATCAGCGGCAGACCCTTGGCGAGGGCCTTGCGCAGGACGAAACGCGTCTGCGGGAGCGGGCCCTCGGAGGAGTCGACGAGCAGGATGACGCCGTCCACCATCTCCAGACCGCGTTCCACCTCCCCGCCGAAGTCGGCGTGGCCGGGGGTGTCAATGATGTTGATGAGCAGGTCGGTGCCGTCGTCCATGTGGTGCTGGACGGCGGTGTTCTTGGCGAGGATGGTGATGCCCTTCTCGCGCTCCAGGTCCATGGAGTCCATGACCCGGTTGTTGACGTCCGAGCCTTCCCGGAAGGCGCCCGACTGCCAGAGCATGGCGTCGACGAGGGTCGTCTTGCCGTGGTCGACGTGGGCCACGATGGCGACATTGCGCAGGTCATTGCGGATGGGCATGCAGAAAGCTCCGAACTTCGAATGGAATTACTGGAAAAGCGTACGCCCATGAGACGGCCCCCGATGCGCACGCGTCACGGGGGCCTCTCAGTGGGATGTCATGTCAGTCGTGTTCGGGGCGTCGATCGGCGGCGACGGCCCGCTCGATCGAGGGCGACAGCCGCGCCCCGGTGGCCAGCCTGGAATGGCGATGGCCGTAGCCGAAGTAGACGGCCAGGCCGATGGCGAGCCAGACGATGAAGCGCGCCCAGGTCTCCACCGCCAGGTTGAGCGTCAGCAGGATGCAGATCACCGCGGACAGGATCGGCAGCACCGGGGAGAAGGGAACCTTGAAGGGCCGGGGCAGGTCAGGGTGCGTGCGACGCATCACCGGGATGCCGATGCTGACCAGGATGAAGGCGCTCAAGGTGCCGATGTTCACCATCTCCTCCAGCGTGCCGATGGGCGTGAAACCGGCGAGCAGGGCGATCACGGCGGTCAGGATGGCGATGATCTTCGTCGGGGTGCGGCGGGTGGGGTGCACCGTGGCGAGGCGCATCGGCAACAGGTTGTCTCGGCACATGGCGAAGACCAGCCGGGAGCAGCCGATGATCATGGTGAGCACCACGGTGAACAGGCCGACGACGGCGCCTGCGGCGATCAACGTCGCCATCCAGGTCTTGCCGTGGTGGGCAAAGGCCTGGGCCAGCGAGGCGGACGGTTCCAGCTGGTCGTAGCGGACCATGCCGGTCACCACCACGCTGACGGCGCAGTAGAGGACGGTGGCGATCACCAGCGAGCCCAGGATGCCGCGCGGCAGGTCCCGCTGCGGATTCTTCGTCTCCTCCGCGGCGGTGGCCACGACGTCGAAGCCGAGGTAGGCGAAGAAGACCAGGGCTGCGCCGGCCAGGATGCCGCCCACGCCGAAGGCCGTGGGCTGCAGGCCGAAGACCGCCTGCACCAGCGGCTGCTTCCAGACGCTGTCGATGGTGGACGACGGGACCGGATCCGGGACGAAGGGGGTGTAGTTGCTCGGGTTGATGTAGCCGATGCCGGCGACGATGACGAACAGGACGATCGCGATCTTGATCCCCACCATCACGGTCTCCACCCGCATCGACTCCTTGATGCCCAGGCTGACCAGGGTTCCGAGCAGCAGCGCGAGCAGCACCGCGGGCACGTCCACCGTGCCGCCATAGGTCCAGTTGGCCGGCAACTGGATCCCCATGTGCCCCAGCAGCACTCCCAGATAGGCGCTCCACCCCTGGGCCACCACGGCCGCCGCCAGCAGGAGTTCCAGGATCAGGTCCCAGCCGATGATCCAGGCGACGATCTCGCCCATCGATGCATAGCTGAAGGTGTAGGCCGATCCGGAGACCGGGACCGCCGACGAGAACTCGGCGTAGCAGAGCGCCGCCAGGCCGCAGCAGATGGCTGCGAGGATGAAGGAGACGACGATGGCGGGTCCGGCCACCTGATTGGCGGCGCGCCCGGTCAGGGTGAAGATGCCGGCGCCCACGATGATGCCGACCCCGAAGACGGTCAGGTCGAAGGCGCTCAAACTCTTGGTGAGCTTGTACTCCGGTTCATCCGTGTCGCTCAGTGACTGCTCGATGGACTTGGTCCTGAAGATGTTCATGCACTCCGCCGTTCGTGGGATGGGCATGCAAATTCTCTGGCGTCGGAGATGGCCCTCCAGCTGCATCCGCATGCTGGACGTCTTGGCCACGGTGTGACTGCGCGCACAGACGGATTCTGTCGCGATGCCTAGAGTGGTGTCATGGCACCTGAGACCCACCCCAATCTGATGGCCACCGGCCCCGAGACCCGCCTTCCCGAGGACCCGGCGCTCGACCAGTTGTCGAAGCGCGGCATGGAGCAGTTCATGGACATCGTGCGCGAGAATCCCACGTCGAGCCTGTGCTGGGCACTGCTCGCCGAGGCCTCGCTCATCACCAAGACACCCGAGGATGACATCGCTGCCTACGCCTATGCGCGCACCGGCTACCACCGGGGGCTGGATGCCCTGCGTCGCAGCGGTTGGAAGGGATCCGGCCCCGTGCCGTGGGACCACGTTCCCAATCAGGGATTCCTGCGCTGCCTGTGGGCGCTGGGCGAGGCGGCAGGACGGATCGGGGAGACCGACGAGGCCGAGCGGTGTGCCCAGTTCCTGCGTGACTGCTCCGAGGAGGCCCATCAGGTGCTCACCGGCGAGGCGTGACGGCTGCCGGTCACCCAACCTTCCCGAACAGGACGAGGGGCTCGCCGCATGGATGCGGCGAGCCCCTCTGTTCGTTCAGCCCTGTGGCGGGGCTGGACGGTGCCCGGCGTGGGTGCGTCCCCTCACGCTGGCGGGCAGGCTCACTTCTTCTTCGAGCCAGCGGCCTGGGTCCGGTTGGCCCACAGGTCGTCGAGCAGCAGGTTCGCCAGATCGGTGTTGTCCAGGTACTTGCCCCGGACGGGATCGCCGGCGACGGCCTTGGCGGCCAGCTGCTTGGAGCCGGCGCCCTTGGCGTAGACGGGCACCAGCTGGTTGGTGTGGTCACCGGAGTACCAGCTCAGACGGGGCATCGTGCCCTTCTTGCCGCGCAGCAGTGTCCAGTTGGGATCGGCGTTGACGCCTTCCATGTAGCCGGTCTCGTGGTCGGCCGTGACGATGAGCAGGGTCTCGTTCCAGTTGGAGTTCTTGGTGACCCAGTCGTTGACGGCGGTGAAGGCCTTGTTGAATTCCAGCGTCTCCTCGATGTTGCGAGCGCCATTGTTGGAGTGCCCGGCCCAGTCGATCGCGCCGCCCTCCACCATCAGGGTGAAGCCGTCGGGGTCATTGTCCAGGACATTGAGGGCGCCCTTGGTCATGGTGGCCAGGTCCGGAACATTCTTGTTGAAGGGCACGTCGTAGGGCTCGCTGGACTCTCCGTCGCGGGCCTGCTGCAGGGTGGTGGCGGCCTGGGCGATGCCGAAGACCCGCTTGGGGGTCTTGCCCTTCGTCAGCTTCTCGAAGTCGGCCTTCTCCTCCACCAGGTTCCAGCCCTTCTGGCCTTCCTGCAGGGCGGTGAAGTCCTTCTCGCCGATGTACTTGTAGTTGGGCTTGTCCAGCTTCTTGCCGTTGTCATCGAAGGCGGGATGGCCCGCGCCCATCATGACGGTCATCTTGGACGCAACCTCCTGGGAGGCGATGCCCAGGTAGTCATTGCGGCTCTTGTTGTGCACCACGTAGGAGGCGGGAGTTGCGTGGCTGAACTGCACCGACGAGATCGAGCCGGCGGCCTTGCCCATGCTGATGGCGCGCTCGGAGATGTTCTCCACGGGCTTGCCGTCGGGGTCGACGCCCAGGCCCGCGTTGTAGGTCTTCACGCCGGTGGCCATGGCGGTGCCGGCGGCGGCGGAGTCGGTGGGGCTGACCTTGACGTAGTCGAAGTCCTTCCAGGCGCGCAGCGGATCATAGGAGCCTTCATTCCAGGTGGTTGCCATGTCCACCTGGACGGGGAAGCGCTCGTAACCGAAGGCGGGCTTGCCGGTGACCTCGCGGACCTTGCCGGGGGTGCCGACGGTCTGCTTGTAGGCGCGGCCCTTGTCGTAGAGGCTGGCGGCGGTGATCTGGTTGTAGCCCATGCCGTCGCCGATCATGACGATGACATTCTTGGGGGCCTTGGGTGCCTTCTTGCGGGGGGCGGCATCGGCGGTGGCGCCGGCGCAGGCGAGCGATCCGACCAGCACGAGGCTGGCCAGTGAGGCGGTGATGCGACGAGTGGACATTGGATCTCTCCTCATGGGGGGTTTCCTGCGAGCCGTAGTAGTTCCAGCCAAGCGGCTGAACGTGATGACTGGATGGCCTTCAGGTGAAGTTCAGGTGAGCGGTGGGCGGCCTGGAGTCGTGCGATGGCTGGGCTGAGATGGCTGGGTCACCCGGAAGGGGTGGGGTAGGGTTGTGTGGCAAGAGCCCGCTTGCGCCCGTGCAAGGGGCTTCAACTGTTTCTGGGGCTGCCATCGTCGGCGGACCCGTGGATGATTCTGGAGGGCTGAAATGCCTGGCATCGTGGTGATCGGTACGCAGTGGGGCGACGAGGGCAAGGGCAAGGCCGTCGACCAGCTCGGTGAGCGCGTGGACTACTGCGCCCGCTATTCCGGTGGCAACAATGCCGGTCACACCGTGGTGGTCAATGGTGAGACCACCGTGCTGCACCTGCTGCCGTCGGGCATCCTCAACCCCAACACCACCTGCGTGCTGGGCAATGGCGTCGTGATCGACCTCGACGTGCTCTACGCCGAGCTCGATGAGCTGGCCGCCCGTGGCATCGAGGTGGCGCACCCCAAGATCTCCGCCACCGCACACGTGCTGACCACCTACCACCAGACCATGGACAAGGTGACCGAGCGTTTCGCCGGCAAGCGCAAGATCGGCACCACGGGCCGCGGCATCGGTCCGGTCTACAGCGACAAGATCAACCGGATGGGCATCCGCGTCCAGGACCTCTTCGACGAGGAGGTGCTGCGGGACAAGGTGGCCGCCGCCCTGGTGACCAAGAACAGCCAGCTCGTGAAGATGTACAACCGTCGCGAGATCGAGGTGGACGAGGTGGTCGAGGGCCTCCTCAAGCACCGCGAGCGGATCCGCCCCCATGTCATCGACTCGGCTCGCCTGCTCAACGATGCGCTGGACCAGGACAAGGTGGTGCTCTTCGAGGGCGCCCAGGCCCACCATCTGGACGTCGACCACGGCACCTACCCCTATGTCACGAGCTCCAACCCAACCGCCGGTGGTGCCTGCACCGGCACCGGCGTCGGTCCCACGCGCATCGACCGGATCGTCGGAATCGCCAAGGCCTACACCACACGCGTCGGCGAGGGTCCCTTCCCGACGGAACTCTTCGACGCTGACGGTGAGAAGCTGCGCACCGAGGGCGGCGAATTCGGCGCCACCACCGGCCGCCCCCGGCGCTGCGGGTGGTTCGACGCCCTCGTCGTGGAGCAGGCAGCCACCTACAACGGTTGCACCGACATCTTCCTCACCAAGCTGGACATCCTGTCCGGCTGGGAGAAGATCCCGGTCTGCGTGGCCTACGACGTCGACGGTGAGCGTCTGGAACACTTCCCGGTGGACTCGATCCAGCTGGCGAAGGGCACGCCGGTCTTCGAGTACCTGGAGGGCTGGCACGAGGACATCTCGGGTTGCCGCAGCTTCGACGAGCTGCCGGCAAACTGCCAGGCCTACGTGCATCGCCTGGAGGAGCTGATCCGCTGCCGCATCTCCGGCATCGGCGTCGGCCCCGGCCGCGAGCAGACCATCACCATCAACGACCTGCTCTGAGCCGCGTCGCCCGGGCCCTGCCCGCAACTTCTGGCACCCGTTCGCCCCTGTGGCGGGCGGGTGCCTAGGGTTGGGCCAGATGCCGAACCCCTGGGAGGAAGCCGTGACCGAGACGCTGCATGCCTGGCTGGACGTGACCGCCGGAGTGGCCGGGGACATGCTGCTGGGCGCCGCCCTGGATGCGGGGGCCCCACTGGCCGACATCCAACGAGCCCTGGACCTGCTGGTACCCGGATCGGTGCGCGTGCATGCCGAGCCGATGGTGCGCGGAGGGCAGCGCGGCACCAAGGCGCGCGTGGAGGTACTGGTTGACGACCCGCCCCACCGCACCTGGGCATCCATCCGGGAGATGCTCTCGCAGCACCTGGCTGGCGGCTCGGGTCTGCATCCCCGCACCGCCGAGATGGCACTGGCTGCCTTCGAGCTGCTCGCCCGGGCCGAAGCCCGCGTGCACGGCACCTCGGTTGACGAGGTCCACTTCCATGAGGTGGGGGCGCTCGACTCGATCGCGGACATCGTCGGTGCGTGCGAGGGACTCCGCCTGCTGGGGGTGCAGTCAATCAGCGCCTCCCCGCTTGCGCTGGGGGAGGGGCGCATCAAGGCGGCCCACGGGGACATTCCCGTCCCCGTCCCGGCCGTGCTCGAACTGGTGCGTGGCTGGCAGGTGCTCCAGACCGGCTATTCGGGCGCCACTCGGGAACCTCGCCTCGACGAGCTCGGGGAACGGTCTGGGGTGGTGGAGCAGTCTGGGGCGGCAGAGCCGGTCGAGGCCCACCACGACCATGGGCATCATCACGACCACGGGCACCATCACCATGGGCACGATCACGACCACCATCACCATGGGCACCACCACGACCACGGGCACCATCACGACGAGCCGGCCCCGGTGACTGTGCCCGGTGTCGTCGGCGAGCTGGCGACACCCACGGGAGTTGCCCTGGTGCGTTCCTTCGCAGACCGGTGCGAATCGATGCCGAGCCTGTCGGTGGCCGAGGTGGGCATCGGGTGTGGCGGCAAGGACTTCCTGGACCACCCGAACGTGGTCCGGCTGGTGCTGGGCCATCGGATGGAGCAGTCATCGGGCGTCGGGGGCGGGCAGTCCGCACACGATCCGGACGGCACGCAGCTGCTGGAGATCCAGGCCAATGTGGACGACCAGGACCCCAGGCTGTGGCCGGGTGTGATCGACGCGCTCCTGGCTGCGGGCGCGAGGGACGCCTGGCTGGTCCCGATCCTGATGAAGAAGGGACGTCCAGCCCACACCCTCCATGCCCTGGCGACCAGTGACCGCGAGCAGGCCGTGGTCGAGGTGCTGTTGACCCACACGAGCACGCTCGGGTGCCGGGCGGTGCCCGTGCACCGCACGATGCTTGAGCGACGCTTCACCCAGGTGCAGGTGGAGGGTCATGACATCACGGTGAAGATCGGGCATCGCGACGGGCGGGTGGTCCACGCGGCGGCGGAATTCGAGTCCATCGCCGCGGTGGCCGCGCACGTGGGCCGCCCGGAGCAGGAGGTCCTGGCCGCGGCGCACGCAGCCATGTACGCGGCCGGGATCGTGGCCGGTGCGCCGGTGGTCGACCGGGACTGACCACTCGCCTGAAGGCCGGCGGGTCCCCCGGCAACAGCTGGCGCTGAGTGGGAAATGTGCTGACGGGCCCCTAGGCTCGGCACCATCATGGCAACCAGCACCCAGCTCAGCGGGCAGCAGGCACAGGACGCCGCTGCCGTGGCACGACAGTTCGACGGCCTCGACGGGAGACTGGGCATCGCCTACTCCGGCGGGGTGGATTCCGCGGTGCTCTGCGCGCTGGCCGTGCGGGCCCTGGGCGCCAGCCGGGTGGTGGCGCTACTGGGGGTCAGCCCGTCGCTCGCCGCCGACGAGCGGCGGATCGCCCACGAGGTGGCCCGGCAGATCGGCGTCGAGGTGCGTGAGGTCCGCACCCACGAGGGCGACAATCCCGCCTATGTGGCCAATGACGTCGATCGCTGTTTCCACTGCAAGGATGAACTCTTCACCCGCATCGACGACGAGCTGGTGCAGGAGTTGGGGCTGGCAGCCGTCGCCTACGGCGAGAATGCCGACGACGTCCTGCGGCCGGACCGCCCCGGCTCCCGCGCCGCCACCCGGCACGCGGTGCTTCGTCCACTGGCCGAGGCGGGAATCACGAAACCGCGCGTGCGCGCCATCGCCCGCGAGCTCGGTCTCAGCGTGGCCGACAAGCCGGCCGCCCCGTGCCTGGCCTCCCGCATTCCCCACGGCGAACCCGTGACACCGCAGAAGCTGCGGCAGGTGGAGGCCGCGGAGGAAGCCGTGCGTCGTGCGGGATTCAGCGACGGACGTGTGCGCCACCACGGCACCATCGCCAGGATCGAGCTGCCCGTCGACGAGATGGGCCGGCTCGCCGACCGGACTCTGCGCGAGCAGTTGCTGGCCCAGGTGCGGGAGGCTGGCTTCGGCCACGTGACCGTGGACCTGGCCGGGATCCAGTCCGGGCAGTTCACGATGCAGATCCTCACTCGGCAGGAGGCGCAGCATGGCTGAACCGATCTCCTCGACAGGTGCGGGTGACCCGACGCCGATCGATGAGCTGGACGGCATCGCCACCCTGGACCTGGAACGCGCACGGCGTCGCGGCTACCCGGAGGCCGTCTACTGCGAAGGCAAGACGCCCGAACAGGTGGGCGCCATCGCGGCTCGCTTCCGATCTGCGGGAGCCCCGGAGAGCGGGGCGGTGCTGTTCACCCGGGCCGACGAGCGTCACGCCGTCGCCGTGCTGGATGCCCTGCCCGACGCGATGCATGACCCCGTCGCCAGGATGCTGGCCTGGCCGCCGAATCCGCCCGAGCCCACCGGCGAACTGGTGGTGGTTGCCTGCGCCGGGACGTCAGACCTGCCGGTGGCTCGTGAGGCTGACCTGACGGCGCAATACCTGGGGCGGCACACAGAACTGGTGGTCGACATCGGCATCGCCGGACTGCATCGCACTCTGTCCCGTCTGGAGCAGCTGCGGGCTGCGGGTTGCGTCGTGGTGGTGGCCGGGATGGACGGCGCACTGCCCGGGCTGGTGGCCGGTCTGGTCCAGGCGCCCGTGGTGGCGGTGCCCACATCCGTCGGCTACGGGGCCGCCTTCAACGGTCTGGCGCCGCTGCTCACCATGCTCAATGCGTGCGCCCCGGGCGTTGGGGTGGTCAACATCGACAACGGCTATGGAGGCGGTCACCTGGCCGCCCAGATCACCGCCCGCTGAACCGCGGTCAGGTCGGCAGCGGCGAGGTGGGGGCAGCCGTCGGGCTTGGCTCCGGCGTGTTCGAGGTCGAAGCGGACGGGCTGCCGGTGGGAGCCGGGGAGGCCGTCGGGCTGCTGGTGGCGGTGGGGCTGGGCTCCGTGGTGGGCGACGGATCCACCGGCAATGGCGGTTCGGTCGGTTCCACCGGGATGCGAGAGACCGGGGGTTCGCTGGGTGCCACGGTCTCCACCGGAGCAGATTCGCTGGGAACCGGTTCGACTGGCTGCGGACCGTAGGTCGGCGACGGAGTCGAGCTCGATTCCTCGGTGGGTGCGGGCTCCGGCGTGGCGCTGGGCATCGGCGTGGCTGTGGGCTCCGGCTCCACGGTCGGATCCGGCGTGGTGACGGGGTCCGGGTCCACGCTGGGCTCCGGCGTGGTGCTGGGCTCCGGCGTGGTGCTGGGCGGCGTCGCGGGATCCGTGGTCGACGGATCGTCGGTGGGAGCGGGCGTGGCCGTCTCCCCCGGGAGGTTCGGATCCATCGACGGGGTGGGAGGCTGCGACGCACCCGGCTCCGTGGTCTCGGATGCGGCACCGGTCGGGGAACTCGCCCCACCCGGCATCGGGGTCACGTCACCCAGCGGGGCGGGCTCGGACTCATCCGCGCTCGGGGGCACGTAGGTGGCGATCGACGGACCCATCTCGTCCGGGCTCAGCGGGACGTGCGTCGCCTGGAAGGATGCCTCCTGCGACGAGACGGCAGTGGGGATGGTCGAGACCACGCGACCGGCGCGCACGGGCGCGCTGGCAATCGTGGGACCACCGGGCTGCGGGACCGCGGGGGTGGAACGGTCATTGGGATTCGACGGATCCGGCCCCTGGCTGTTCGCCGGGTCCGAAGGCACATTCGACGGCACCAGGGAGAACTGGGGGGCGAAGAGGTTGATCGCGGCCGAGGTCCCGACGGCAGCAATGAAGACGATCGACCCGGCACGGGCGATTCTCATGGTCTACCTCCGGACAGCGCCACGGACGAAGGGAGCGGGGGAGATGGCGCTGGACATGGCGCACTCTACCCCAGACCGGGGTGAGGCTCTAATGGACGAACGACCCAACGGGACGGGCCCGGGCCGAATGGCCCGGGCCCGTCCCGTTGGGTCCTGTCGATCACTTCAGCAGGCCGAGAGCCTCGTTGAAGGTGACCGAGGGGCGCATCACGGCGCTGGTCAGCTCGTCGTTCGGACGGTAGTAACCGCCGATCTCCACGGGCTTGCCCTGCACGCCGATCAGCTCCTCGGAGATCTTCTCCTCATTCTCCGAGAGGGCCTTGGCGAGCGGGGCGAAGGCCTCGGCCAGCTCGGCATCGGCGGTCTGGGCAGCCAGCTCCTGGGCCCAGTACATGGCCAGGTAGAAGTGCGAACCACGATTGTCGATCTGGCCAACCTTGCGGGCCGGACCCTTGTTGTTGTTCAGCAGGTTCTCCGTCGCCTTGTCCAGGGCGTCGGCGAGCACCGCCGCGCGCGGGTTGTCATCCGTGTTGGCCAGGTGGCGCAGGCTCTCGGCCAGGGCCAGGAACTCACCCAGCGAGTCCCACCGCAGGTAGTTCTCCTCGACGAGCTGCTGCACGTGCTTGGGGGCGGAGCCACCGGCGCCGGTCTCGAACAGGCCGCCGCCATTCATCAGCGGAACCACCGAGAGCATCTTGGCGCTGGTGCCCAGCTCCAGGATCGGAAAGAGGTCGGTGTTGTAGTCGCGCAGCACATTGCCGGTCACGGAGATGGTGTCCTCGCCCTTGCGGATGCGGTCGATCGAGAACTTGGTGGCCTCCACCGGGCTCATGATCTGGATGTCCAGACCGGAGGCGTCGCCGACGACCTCGGGCATGGCCAGGTACTTGTTGACCAGCTCGATCAGGTTGCGGTCGTGGGCACGCTCCGGGTCCAGCCAGAAGACGGCCGGGGTCTGGGAGAGGCGGGCGCGGGTGACGGCCAGCTTGACCCAGTCGCGGATCGGGGCGTCCTTGGCCTGGCAGGCGCGCCAGATGTCGCCAGCCTCGACGTCGTGCTCCATCAGCACCTCGCCCGCAGCGTTGACCACCTGCACCTTGCCGTCGGCCTGGATCTCGAAGGTCTTGTCGTGGCTGCCGTACTCCTCGGCCTTCTGCGCCATCAGGCCCACATTGGGGACCGAGCCCATGGTGGTGGGATCGTAGGCACCGTTGGCCTTGCAGTCGTCGATGACCACCTGGTAGATGCCGGCGTAGGAGCTGTCCGGGATCACCGCGAGGGTGTCCTGCTGCTCGCCCTTGGCATTCCACATCTGGCCCGACGTGCGGATCATGGCCGGCATCGAGGCGTCGACGATCACGTCACTGGGCACGTGCAGGTTGGTGATGCCCTTGTCCGAGTTCACCATGGCCAGGTCGGGGCCGTTGGCCAGCTCCTCGTCGAAGGAGGCCTTGATCTCGTCGCCATTGGGCAGCTGGGCCAGTCCGGCGAAGATGCCGCCCAGGCCGTTGTTGGCGCTGAGGCCCGCGGCCTCCAGGTCCTTGCCGTACTTCTCGAAGGTGTTCGGGAAGAAGGCCTTGACCACGTGGCCGAACAGGATCGGGTCGGAGACCTTCATCATGGTGGCCTTGAGGTGGGTGGAGAACAGGACGCCCTGCTCCTTGGCCAGCTTGACCTGCTCGGCCAGGAAGGCGTCGAGGGCCTTGGCGCGCATCACGGTGGAGTCGACGACCTCGCCGGCCAGCACCGGCAGCTTCTCCTTCAGGACCGACACGGTGCCGTCGGCGGCCACGTGCTGGATCTTGAGGGTGTCCTCGGCGGGCATGATGACCGACTGCTCGTTGTGGCGGAAGTCATCGGCACCCATGGTGGCGACGCTGGTCTTGGAATCGGCGCTCCAGGCGCCCATCGAGTGCGGGTTCTTGCGCGCGTAGTTCTTGACGGCCAGCGGAGCACGACGGTCGGAGTTGCCCTCGCGGAGCACGGGGTTCACGGCCGAGCCCTTGACGGCGTCGTACTTGGCCTTGTCCTCGTCGGAGGCGGTGTCGTAGTCGGGCACGTCGACGCCCTGGGCCTGCAGCTCCTCGATCGCGGCCTTCAGCTGCGGGATGGAGGCCGAGATGTTCGGCAGCTTGATGATGTTGGCCTCGGGGGTCTTGGCCAGCTCGCCCAGCTCGGCGAGGGCATCGGCCTGCTTGCCAAAGGCGGCGGCGATGCGGCCTGCCAGTGAGATGTCACGGGTCTCGACCTCGACGCCCGCGGTGCCCAGGTAGGCCTGGACCACCGGGAGCAGGGAGTAGGTGGCCAGCAGCGGGGCCTCGTCGGTGTGGGTGTAGATGATCTTCGCCATGGGCTCGGGATTCCCCTCGAATCGACTGGACGGACTTGACGTCACTTCACGGGGCTGGCAACCGTGCCAGCCTTCATGGCCACACTAGCGGACGGCTGGGACGCCGCGCCGTGCTCGTGCCGCGATGCCGTCACTTGGGGGGCATCTCCCGAACCGTGAGGCGCGGTTCGGGCACCAGGTTCGCCATCCCATTCCAGGCCAGGTTCACCAGGTGGGCGGCCACGACCTCCTTCGACGGTTCCCGGGTGTCCAACCAGCTCTGCCCGGCCAATGCCACCAGCCCCACCAGCGCCTGGGCATACAGGCCCGCGTACGTCGGATCGAAGCCGTGCCGCTGCAGCGGTTCGGCCAGCAGGTCCTCCACCCGCGAGACGATGTCGCTGAGGATGCTGGCAAAGGATCCCTGTGCGGCCACGACGGGGGAGTCCCGGGCCAGGATGCGGAAGCCGTCGGGGTGCTCGTCGAGGTAGTCCATCAGCGCCAGGGCCCCGTACTCGATGAGGTCTCGGGAGGTGGCTCCGGGCGTGGTCAGGGCCGTGCGGATCGCCTGGTGCAGGCGCTGCGATTCGCGATCCACCACGACGGCGTAGACGCCCTCCTTGCCGCCGAAGTGCTCGTAGACCACGGGCTTGCTGACCTCGGCGCAGGCAGCGATCTCCTCCACGCTGGTCCCCTCGAAACCCTTCTGGGCAAACAGGGTGCGAGCCACGCTGACCAGCTGCTCGCGGCGCTCGGCGGAGGTCATGCGGATCCGTCCGCGCCGGGCGCGACCCGTCGAGGTGTGCCTGCTGACGGGAGCCGGGTCAGGCCTGGCGGGATCGTGCGGGGTCTGCGGGTCGAGCATGCGCCCCATGTTCCCACACCCCTAGGGGTCAGCTCCCGTGGCCTGCCGACGCCCGCGTCGCGGCGCGAACGTCGGTGCCCCGTGCGTTGAGGTGCGCCCACCCCAGCCCGGTGCGTAAGGTAAGGGCAGTCCATCCCGCATGGACGTGTGCGCACGGCTCGCCGTGTTCATGATCCCCGGTTGGTCTGCCGGCAGGGCCCGCCTGACTTTGAATCAGGACTAGCGACGTGAGTTCGACTCTCACCCGGGGAGCGGAAAGTTTTACCAGTAAGGAAAAGCCTCGACTTCGGTCGGGGCTTTTCTTGTGCTTGGGCACAAGTCTTGGGCACAACTGGTCAGTTCGGGCCGAGGCAGCGTGTACTCAGTTGGGCTGCTAGATTCGCGCCATGACCGAACCGGCCGCCGTTGAACTGGACTACGCCTTCCCCGCCCAGTGGGCGCGCGTCAACGCGGATGGCACTCTGACGGCAGTGGACGCGAGCTTCCTTCGGGTGACGGCTCCCTTGGGGCTGCCGATGTCCTTTGCCGTTGCTGCTCGGCTCCGCTTCAGGGGCGGTCTCACCGCATGTGACTTCCGTGTGGAGGTTCGCCCGCCGCAGGGTGCCGCTCTGACGTTCGATGGTCGGATCGATGCAACGGGTGCCCCCCAATATGGTGAAGAGCAGCGTCGTCACATGTTGGTGGCGCTCAACAGTGGCATGGTTGTTCAGGAGTACGGGGTGGTGACCATCGAGCTGTTCTTGGATGACCGCTCTGTGCGGACGCTCATGTTCGAGGTGGTACCGTTGCCCGACACTCAGCAAAGCGCTGGGTGACCGATGGCTATAGGTCGGCTGACGACTCACGCGAAGCAACGTATGCGGAAACGCCGAGTGTCAGAACGGGAAGTGGACGAGGTTCTAATGAAACCCGACTCCGCGCAGTATGACCCGGATGAAGATAGCTTCCGGTTGGAGCGCAAGCTCTCACAGGGAACGCTTAAGCCTCGATCCACCGATGGCGTGGGTGGGGTGAGCTGATTTCGCGGAGGGCCGCGGTGGTGGTTTGAGGGCAGGGCTGTTTTCCTGACCTCGCTGTCGGGGTGTTCCACGTCGGGTGTTCGGTCGCGCCGTGATGGCTGGGTGGTCAGGGAGAGAGCGTTGCTGGTGGGCCGCAGCCGTGGTTGAACAGGCGGGTCCACGCGGCTTCCCAGGGCCAGGCGGTCGGCAGGTGCAGGGTGACCCGTCGGGCTGAGGACGCCACCCGCGCGGGGACGGTGATCAGCTTCGCGCGGATGGTGGCGGTGGTCGCGCGGGCGAGGTCGCTGCCGGCGATGGCGGCGGCGGTGCGGGTGAGGTTGAACGCGATGACCGCCAGCACCAGCCAGGCGGCGTTGGCGGTGAACTTCCCGGAGGGCAGGTGGGCCAGGGCGGAGCTCTTGAGGTCGGCGTGGACCTGCTCGATGATCGCGTGCCCGCGGTGGGTCTTGTCCGCCGCGACGGTGTCCAGGTCGGCGGGGTCGGTGGTGGTGAAGAAGGCGTGGAAGCGCCACGTGTCGAACAGGGTGCCCTGTCCAGCGGCCTTCTTCTTCTCGGCGTTGAGGTCGGGGATGCGGCGCACCACCAGGCGCCCGGTCACCTGGTCGGTGGCCTTCTTGGAGGTGAACGCGGTGAAGGGCACCTCGGCGACCTCGGCCCGCGACACCCACGTGCCGCTGACCTCGTCGAAGATGGCGTCGGTGTACTCGATGGGCGTCCACGCTTCTTGGCTGATGGTGGCGATCGCGGCCTTGACCTTGGGGTCCAGGCGCACGGTGATCGACACCTGGGCCCCACCACGGAGCGCGGCACCGACGGTGGGCGCCCCATAGAACGCGGAGTCCGCCCGCAGCAACGGCTTCACATCTGAACGGCCGTGCAGGGTGCTGACCGTCTTCAGCGCGTCGGCGACCAGCCGTTTGGCTCCGCGCGGGGACCCGCACGAGCCCTTGCGCAGCCGCTGCGCCACCACCACCGGCGCTGACCCGGAGGTGGTGACCGTGGCCAGCAGCGCGTTCAGGCCACGGACCCCGGAGTAGCCGAACCCGGCGCCCTGCTTGGCGTGGCCGTGGACCTCGATGATCGTGTCATCGATGTCGACCAGCACCCGTGTGCTCGTGCCGTCGCGCCGGACCTGCGCGCCCTGGCCGCCCGCAGCTGTGAGGTTGGCCAGGAACCTGGAGGCGACCGCGTCGAGCTGGCGCACGTGACCGAACGTGAACGCCCGCAGGAACGACCCCAACGTCGACGGCGCGTACGCCCGGGCGAAGACCCGGCCCATCCCGCCGTGCCGCAGCAGCGCCATGTCATCGATGCTGTCGGCGCCGGCGACCATCCCCGCGACCAGGGAGGCCACCTTCAACCCGGCGTTGGCGCCCTTGTCACCCGGCACGCTCAAGTGCTCACCGGCCAGGCGTGCGAGCCCTGCCGAGTCCGCCAGTGCAAGGACCGGGACCAGCCCGGCCGCCGACACCAGGTTCGGGTCATCGAACACCGCCGACGTCGCCGCGCGGGTGTGGCAGAGTTTCATCCCAGAGATGCCCTTCCGGGTGGGTGGTTTGGAACTGTCGCAAGAACCAATCTCCCAGCACGGCAGGGCATCTCGTCGTTACGGCACGCTCAAAGGCCCGAGCTCATCGGTGGATCGAGGTTAAGGCATGACTGACGAACCCCTGCGAGCTTCGTGTGCCCGGGGATCGTCGCGGCTTACTTTGGTTCAGCAGCGGCGATGACGGACGCATGTAATGCGTCCGAGGCGAAGAGAACTTCTAGTCCGAGCAGTTTCCCATCAGTGTCGAAGTCCAAGATGAACTGGCCTGCGACGTCTCCGTCGTGGGTCAGCTCGACCTGATGTGTAGCTTCACCGGGAGCGATACTGTCGACCACCATCAGGTAGGCGGCGTCCGCGTCACGGTCGTACGTCAGTCTCATTCTTCACCCCTTCGTGACGGTGATAATGTTGCCGGTCTTGTTGTCGACGATGACGCGGATTCTGTTCGCGCCTTTACCCTGTGTAAAAACTGAGGTGCCCTTCTTGCCCGCAGTCCTCACGCCGTTCTGAACAACCTGCTTGATGAGGGCTTGGCTCACTCCGCGGGCCGCGGCCTGAGTGATCGCGTGACGAGTGAGATGTCCCATAACCATCAGCGCGGGAACCCAGAACGGGTCAGCCACGATCGGGAACGCGGTGGACGTCGAGGGGTGGACTCGCTGGATGACGGTGTTGCCGGCGATGGTGTAATCAGTCGGCACAGCAACGCCGTTGCGGTCTACAGCCCAGGGCGGTGCGATTGTGCCCGCAAGGTCACCATCCGCGGTGCGGACGGTGATGCCACCGTCTTCAAGCGGGAAGAGTTCGAACGCTGGGTCCACGTCGAACCGGTACTCGCGGGGGCTGTCCGACGTAGCGATGTGAAACAGCGCCCGGAACGCGCCGTCGCCCTCGTCCTTCACCGCCACCCGACGCCATCATTGACTGTCACGGCGGAGACCCCCACGTCGTCCGGCGCGGACCGGTCGAACGACAGTGAGAACGACTGCGCTTCGTCCCCGGACGGGGCACTGACAACGCCGCCCTGCACTTCGACCTGGCCCTCGGGAACACTCGCGGTGTCCATGTAAACCTGAGGCTGCGTCGCCAACGCGCTTTCGAGGTGCGTCTCTGCATCGTCCACGACAGCGGCGGAGGAGGTCGAGTCCTCAGCGGTCGCGGAGGTCGTTCCCGAGGCGACCATAGCCACCGCAACAAGCGATGCGAGCGCTGCTTTCGGTATCAGTTTTCCCATTGACGGATGATTCCTCTCTGCGTGGTCCTTGAGCGGTTCCGCTCAGGGGCGGGTCAAGTCCCCGGGAGTGTAGCGCTTCGCGTTCCTTCTAGTTCGGATTAGCCTCGATCCACCGATGAGCAGGTCCAGGACTGCCTGATCGGGTTGGCGTGCTGATGCCCGGGTGGGGGCGTGGGTGATCGCCCGGCCTCGCTGCCGGGGTGTTCCACGGGGTGTCGCTCGTGCCGTCTCCGGCGGGGTGGTCAGGTCCGTGGGGGCGCTGCGGGTGGCCCGCAGCCGAGCGTGAACAGTTGGGTCCAGGCGTGTTCCCAGGGCCAGTCCTTGGGCAGGTGCAGGGTGACCCGTCGGGCGGAGGACGCGACGCGGGCGGGGACGGTGATCAGCTTGCGGCGGATGGTCGCGGTCGTGGACTTGGCCAGGGCTGGCTCGCCGGTCACAGTTGCTGCGGCGCGGGTGAGGTTGAACGCGATGACGGCGAGCACGAGCCAGGCGGCGTTCGCGGTGAACTTCCCCGACGGGAGGTGGGCCAGGGCGGAGTTCTTCAGGTCGGCGTGGACCTGTTCGATGATCGCGTGGTGCCGGTGCGCCTGGTCCGCGGCGACGGTGTCCAGGGTGTCGGCGGGGACGGTGGTGAAGAACGCGTGGAAGCGCCACACGTCGAACAGGGTGCCTTGCCCGGCGGCCTTCTTCTTGTCGGCATTGACGTCGGGGATGCGGCGCACGACGAGCCGGCCCGGGACCTGGTGGGCCTTCTTCTGCGCGGCGAACGCGGTGAAGTCGATCTCGGCGACCTCGGCGCGGGAGATCCACGCCCCGGTGGCCTCGTCGCGGATCGCGTCGGTGTACTCGATCGTGGTCCACGCGTGTTCGTCGATGCCGGCGATCGCGGCCTTGATCGTGGCGGTCAGCCTCACGGTGACGGACACGTCCGCGCCACCGGCCAGCGCGGCCCGGACGGCGGGGCCACCGAAGAACGCGGAGTCCATCCGGACCAGGATGGCCCGGTCCGCCCCGAGCAGGCGCCGGGCTTGTTTGACGGCGTCGCCGATCAGCCGGGCCGCACCCCGCGGGGAACCACACGAGCCCTTGCGTAGCCGCTGGGCGACGATGACCGGCGCGTGTCCGGCGGTGGTGAGGGTGGCCAGGAACGCGTTGAGCCCGCGGACCTTCGAGTAGCCGAATCCGGCGCCCTGCTTCTGGTGGCCGTGGACCTCGATGATCGTGTCGTCGACATCGACCAACGCGTACTCGCCCGCCGTGGCCGGGGTCGAGGCGGGTCCCGGCGCGGCGACCGGCCCGAGCAGGCGGGTCCGTGCGGCCAGGGCCAGCAGGAACCTCGCGGCAACCGCGTCGAGCTGACGCACGTGCCCGAACGTGAACGCCCGCAGGAACGCCCCGAGTGTGGAGGGCGCGTACGCCGAGGTGAACACCTTGGCCATCCCGCCGTGCCGTAGCAGCGCCATGTCATCGATGCTGTCCGCGCCGGCGAGCATCCCACCGACCAGCGAGGCGACCTTC
This sequence comes from Luteococcus sp. Sow4_B9, assembly GCF_052116585.1. Taxonomy (NCBI): domain Bacteria; kingdom Bacillati; phylum Actinomycetota; class Actinomycetes; order Propionibacteriales; family Propionibacteriaceae; genus Luteococcus; species Luteococcus sp. Sow4_B9. The sequence continues at coordinate 35,468 of NZ_JBQKKT010000020.1, forward strand.
AGGCCGGCGTTGGCGCCCTTGTCCGTGGCCACCGTCAGCCGTTGGTCAGCCAGCACGCGTAGGCCAGCGGCGTCGGTCAACGCCATCACCGGGACGAGCCCGGCGGACGAAACGAGGTTCGGGTCGTCGAAGACCGCGGAGGTCCGGGTCAGGGTGTGAGAGAGTTTCACCTACGAGATGCCCCTTGTGTGCGGCGTGGATTGAAGCGTGAAGAACTCCAATTCTGCTGCAGCACAGGGGCATTCTCACGTTCCGACGCGCTGGATCACCTCACATCGCCCTGCGCATCGGTGGATCGAGGCTTACTGGTGTTCCTCATGTCGCTCGACGGCGCCTTGCCGTCCGGGCTGCTGGTCTTGGTTGTCTTCCTGCTGGCCGACGACTGGTCGTCGTCGGTGGTCTGGGTGCGCGGTCGTCCGCAATCAGCGGGCGGCAGAAGACCCGCGTCTCGCGTCTTGCGGGTCCACTTGTCGACGGCGTACTTGCTCACGCCGAATTGCTGGGCCAGCTGCACTCGCCGCGTGATCCTGGTCCCGTCGGCCGTGACCAGGACGGCAGGGCAGGCCTCGAAGGCCTGGGCGAAGGCCTCCAGCGTGGGAGGGTCACCCTCCAATGCCACCATGCCGGGTGCGCTGGCTGCCTCGCGCATCGCGTCGTCAAGGTGCGCGCCCGGTGGGGCCATGGCGGCATCGCGTCGGGCCAGGGCTGAGGCTGCCACCTCGACGAGATAGCCCACTGGCGTGGCCTTGAGCACGTCCACCGTGACGGTCCCGTGGATCGTCAACGACTCGATGGCGCGTCGGTCCGGGGTCAGCACGACTTCCCATGACCAGCCGCGGGGGTCGCTGACGAAGACGACGTCTTCGGGGCCCCACGAGATCAGCGCGTCCGCGTCGGGGTCGAAGCGTCGCCCCTCGCGTCGGTAGGGCGTCACCGCCCAACGTTCGTAACTGCGTCGGTTCATAAGTACAAAGGTAAACGCTTGTATTTTGCCCGTCAAGACGTGACAGTTGATTCACAGTCACTCACGACCACGACATGAGGAGCACCGAGACCATGACCGCCACTGCTACCGCGGCACCCGCCGCCGCTGACCTGGATCACCTGCACGAGGTACCCGACGTCGCCCGCCGCCTGGGCTGCGCAGACCGCACCATCTACACCCTGGTCAAGAAGGGCCAGATGAAGTGCGTCCGCGTCGGCCGCCTGGTCCGCATTCCCGAATCGGCTGTGCGCGAATTCATCGCCGCCGGCGGCGCCCGCTGATCCACCCACCTGTTCGCCTGGCAGTAGGGCCGGAACATCACCGAGAGGAAGCGCCGTGAATCCGGCCAAGAAGAACCACCACGAGACCGCCGCGCGGGGAAGCCTGCCGCCGTGTGAGAGCGCCGAGCTGCTGAAGCGGCTGAGGGCTGCTGAAGAGGCAGGCCACGAGCGCGTTGCCGCTGAGCTGCACGCCCTGATCCTCGCCGCTGGAGGTGCGTCCCGATGAGCTTGGAAATGGAGCGGGGCGCCGCCTCATCACAGAACGACGCCCCACGGGAACCCACTGAAATTGTACCGGCCGACGTGGACCCTCTGAGGGTTGCTGACGCCCTGGCATGGTTCACCGAGTTCCTGGGTGAGCTGAAGACGGCCCGGCGCGGCGCGGTCTACCTGGCCACCAGCTCGCCGGCCAAGGGCTGGTGCGAAACAGGACCGGTCCCTGCCGACGCAGCACAAGATGTGCTGGGCAGCCTGGCAGCTTCAGCGGTGCACACCGCTGACGCGGGCCATAACGTGTTCGCCTGCCCCTACGTGCACGACCTGGGCCACCGCCGCAAGGGCCGCGCCCTGGCACGTCGCCACGCCCATGCCGACATCGACGGCCCGTTGGACCTGGGCCGCGCCCATGCCGTCGGGGCCATGGTTGTGGCGTCGGGCTCGCTGGTTGACGGCGACGAGGGCAAGCCGCGGGGGCACGTCTACGTGCGCTTGAGTGAGTCCGTCGCCCCGCACGTGCACGCCGCGCTGTGCGCTGCCCTGGGCCGGTTCGTGGGTGGTGAGTCCTGGGACGCCTCGAAGTGCGCTGACAACGACGTGCTGAGGCCGGCCGGGACGCTCAACTGGAAGACCGGGCAGCCACGGCCGGTGGCCTGGCTGGTGCGCCCCGATGATCCGGCGGTGAGGACCTGGGCGCCTGCGGAGCTGGCGCGCCTGCTGGACCTGCCCTGGCCGATCCCGGCGCCCGAGCCGCCCCGTCCCGAGCGCTCCAGCCAGGCCGCGCCCAAGGCTGCCGGTGGGGCGTCTCCCGCCCATCGCCTTGACGGCCTGGTCCGTCGGGTGGTGACGGCCGATCGGGGCCAGGGGAACGACGCCCTGAACTGGGCCGCTGGCAAGGCTGCTGCCCTGGTGCTGGAGCACTCGGACTTGGACGCCGACGAGATTCGGGAGCGGCTGGTGGCTGCATTTGTCGGACGTCCCACCGCCGAGAGCGCCGCGGCGCGTCGTCGGGAGGCTGAGCAAACCGTGGCGAGCGGGTGGCGCTGGGGCCAGGCCGAACCTGGCGCGGCCCTGGCTGGGGCGGCCTGTGGCGCCGATAGGGGCCAGGGGCAGACGCCGCCTGCTGAGCCGGCTGGGCTGGTGGAGATCATTGACGAGGGGACCGGAGAAGTGACCCTTGCCCCCGTAGTGGCACAGGCTGCCCCTGTGGACGTCGACCTGGAGAACCTGTTCAGCGCCACGCCGACGCTGGAGGCGATCCACCAGGCCGCGCACAGTCGCCTGATGCCGGCACCGATGATGCTGGCCTGTGTGCTGGCCCGGGTCCTGGCCGAGGTGCCCGCCTCGACGATGCTGCCTCCCGTGGTGGGCGGCCGTGCGTCGCTGAACTTGGGCGTGGCCTTGGTGGGACGCTCGGGCGACGGCAAGAGCGCCACGATTGAGGTGTCTCGGGAGTTGATGGGCCTGCCTGCCAAGCACCTGATGATGGAGCGCCAGGTGGGCTCGGGTGAGGGCATGGTCCAGAGCTTCCTGGAGACCAGGAAGGAGAAGGGCAAGCCGGTTGAGAACGTGCTCAGCGACTTCCCGCACCGGCTGTTCATCGTCGACGAGATCGGCACCATGGACGCCCTGAACCGTCGCAGTGGATCAACGCTGTCCAGCACGCTGCGTTCGGCCCTGACAGGCGGCGCGCTGGGCTCGGAGAACGCGGTCCGGGAGCGGATCCGCCGGATCCGCCTCGGCACCTACCGCCTGGTGCTGCTGGCGGGGGTCCAGCCCGCGCTCTCGGACGTGCTGCTCAACGATGCCGACGCGGGCACGCCCCAGCGGTTCCTCTGGGTGCGTGCGACCGACCCGACGCTGCCGGCGTCGGCTGAGGAGGATGTGGACTGGCCCGACGGGCTGCGGGGCTGGCGGCTGCCGGAGCAGCTGCCGGAGTTCATCGACTACCCGGACCAGGTGAAGGCTGAGATCCGCGACTTCCACCGGGAGAAGGCGCGCGGCAACGTGCGCGACGAGTTGCAGGGGCACCTGTACCTGATCCGCCTGAAGGTGGCCGCGGCGCTGGCGCTGCTGCACTACGACGAGGCGATCACTGAACAGTGGTGGCAGCTGGCCGGCGTGCTGGTGGACCACAGCCTCCAGGTCCAGGGCTGGTGCCGTCGTGAGCTGCAGGCCGTGGCCACACGGGAGCAGATGGCCAAGGGCCGCGGGGACGCTGAGCGCGCTCTGGGGGCCAGGGAGCGGGCCGACGAGGCCACGTGGGACGCCGCGGTGGCGATCTGGCGGACGGTGGAGCGGCACGCGCACGCCGGGGCCGGCGACGTCGCGCACGCACCGGATGAGGGCTGCACGGCGCGGTGCGTGACGCGCGCGGTGAAGAACAAGACCGAGTGGCGAGCCGCCAAGGCCGAGGCGCTGGAGCTGGCCATGAATGAGGGCTGGCTGGTGGCCGAGGAGGTGGCGGGTGCTGCTGCCAACCGGGCGAGCACGCGCTACCGCCCGGGGGACACGCGGCCGAGGGAAGGGGGAGGCCGGGGGTGAGTGTGGTTCTGCGGGTCTGCAGAACCGTAGGGGTCAGTTGGTGACCAAAAAATTCCCCTTTTTCACGAATTGAAATTTACGTTATTTGTAAGGATTTCCGGCCGATTTTGGCCAAAAATCCAACATCCCGGAAAGTCGCAGAACCTCAGAACCATAGAACCACTGAGGCCGGGGAGGTCCGAGGCTGAAGGGCTCGAAGGGCCCGAGGCAGGTGCCGAGGGGGTTCCCCAGCCCGATCCTGCCAAGGCCTCCCGCCCGTCCAAACCGCACACGCGCGTGCGGCCGGACCAGACCTGGACTGGACCTGACCTGGACCCCGAGTCCACCCACTGCCTGGCTGACCACCAGGGCAGCACCACCAGTGAGCGACCCCCACAGAGCTGGCGGCCTACCTGGCCGCCTCACCGCCGCTGGCCATGGGCCGGGCACGAAGGAAGAGACACGATGAGCACCACCAAGACGACGACGAACCGCCGCCCGATCGACCCCAGGACTGGCCTGGAATACCCCAAGCGCATCGAAGGCAACGACGAGCAGCGGGCCAGGGTCCGTGCCTGGCGTGAGCAGCACCTGGGCGCCGTAGGCCGCGTCGGGTTCAGCCAGGTCCTGGCTGCCCCATGCGCCCGCCACCAGGCCGAGGCTGGCGCGCCGTGCTTCCGGCCGGACCTGGTGCACCAGGGCGTGTGCGGGCCGCGTATCCGCGCGGTCCTGGGCTGACCCGCACCAGGTGCCCGTCCTGAGCCTGAGTCAGGACGAAAGCACCGCTGACAAGGCCAGGCGTAGCCGCTGGGCACAACGGTGGGCACAACCACCGCCCATGGCCACCCGCACCACCGGGTGCGTGACCGTCACGCACCCGGCACCACACCGCCACCACCGAGAGGCACCAACCATGAGCAACGCACCAAACACAATCACCAAGTACCCCGGGATCTCGGATCCCTACACCCGCCGCCGCATCGCTGAAGCCGAGATGAGGGCCGAGCGTGAGCGCGGCTATGACGCCGCCGCACTGGCCCGGCGCGTCGACGCCCTGGATCTGCCCAAGCCGGCGCCCAAGCCCACCCCGCCCAAGCCCACCCCGACCAAGCCGGAAGATCGCCCTCAGGCGCCCACAAATTCCGGGGGTAGCCAAGTACCCACGCCGGGCGTGGGAGGCGCTCAGAACCGGATCCATGCCCCGGGGATCCAGCGTTCTGGCCCCGCCCGCCGTGCCACGGCACCCGCCCCAGACGGTGACCAGCTCACCCCGGACGACCTGCACGCGCTGGCCAGGTATCTGGAGGGCCAGAACGCGGCCACGCGACCCGCTGGCCGACGCCTGCGGTTCTGACCGCCATGCGCCTGGCCAACCACCAGGCGCCGCCCACCTGGAGCGATCCCCGAGGCACCCGACGCGGCCTACCTGGGCCCGTCCCGCTGAAAGGGAGATCCACCATGACCGAAACCACCACCACCCCCACCGAGACCCTGGCCGAGGCTGAGACCCTGGCCGAGCACCAGGGCGCGCCCGACCCCCGCCACCAGACCGCCACCACCACCAGGCCGACGGCCACCCTGGTGCCCCTGGCCCCCGAGCACCTCGCGTGCCGGAGCTGCGGTCAAGCCGCTGGCACCACGCTGGCCGAGACCGTGCAGCTGCCCGGCACGGTCCTGGCCGATCACTACTACCAGGGCCCGAGCTTGGGCCTGGGTGTCTGCACCCGGTGCGCCGTCCTGGAGGACCGGGCCAGGGACCTGGTGCGCCAGCATCCTGCCGCGTCGGCAGCCTTTGGCCCTGGTGGCGTGCTGCCGCGTGCCCTGGCCGTCGTCGCTGCCCACGAGATCCTGGGGCGCCCGCTGCCCGCCGCGACGATCGACGATGCCGAGTTCTCCACCCTGATCCGGCTGTTCGGCTGGGTCAGTGTCTGGCGCTGGGTCGCTGCGCTGGACCGGGGCAAGATGGGCCAGTGCGCGGCCGAGCCATGGTCCCACGTGCCGGCCAAGGCGCGCTCCACGCTGCGTGAGCGGTTCGCCACCCTGGTGGCCGAGCGCCACGCGGCGACGCTCCCGCCGGAGCGCATCGCCCCGCCCGCCCCGACGGCCGAGGCCGTGCGCCGTGCCGAGATGGGTGGCGCGGTGGGCGCCCACGCCGTGCCTGGTGGCTGCCTGATGTGCGGCCGTGCCGCGCTGGAGCTGGCCGCGCTCCAGGTGCTCCAGGAAGGCGGCGCCCGTGAGGCTGCTGCCAAGCACTGGCACCCGCTGGCGCTGGGCCGCACGGTGGGCCATGTGTGCGATGCCTGCCACCAGGCCGTGCAGCTTGACGGCGCGGTGGGCCCGTCTGCCACGGAGCTGGCCTTGGTCCAGGCCTGTCGGCTGGGCAGCCGCTATCCCGTCGGGGAGGTGGCCCTGGAGGGGATCACCCCCTGGGCCGAGCTGGCAGACCGGGGAGCCGCACCCAACCTGGAGCCCTGGGCCCACCTGGGCAGCCTGGCCGAGCTGACCAGTGCCCTGGCCGACTCCCTGGGCATCATCACGGTGGAGGTGCGCTGATGCCCGGCCGCAAGCACAAGCGCCAGGACCTGCGCACCTGGGATCCCGAGACCGGGCGCCAGCTCACCCGCCGCGACGGATCACCGCTCACCGAGCGCCTGCCCGCCCGCCCCGGCCAGGGCCCGGCGTCCGGCATCCCGGCCAAGGGCCAGGAGCAGTTCCGCACCGGTGAGCCGGAGGACCCGCGCGTCACCACGCACGGCGCCAAGTCACCCACCATCTATGCCGCCCGGGCCGCCACCCTGGCCGAGGGCCTGTTGGCTGAGCGTCCCGACCTGGCCAGGTATCCCGAGGCCGTGCAGGCCTGGGCCACGGCCGAGGCCAGGTGCCAGCTGGTGCGCGAGTACGAAGCCAACGCGGGCGGCCTGTTGGACGGCAACGGTGACCCCCGGAGCTTCGCCGCGCTGGCCACCAGCCTGGAGAAGGCCGCCGCCGCGGCCAGGGACCGCCTGGGCCTGGACCCCGTGGCTGAGGCGAAGCTGGCCCGGGACCGGGCCAGTGCGTCGCTCACGACGGTGAACCTGGCCGAGATGACTGCACATGGACGCGCGATCTTGGAGCAGCGACGCGCCGCGCTGGCAGCCGAGAGCGCGGCCACCACCTCGACGGAAGGGCGCGAGCTGGCGCCTGGCGTGACCCCGCCGACCCCGGCGGCTGAGCGTGACCAGGACCCGCACCAGGTCAATTCCCTGGGCCAGCTCGCTGCCATTGCCGACCACCAGGACCAGGACCAGGCCACCGAGCTGCGCCAGGCCGACGACGCCACCACCGAGGAGGGCCCGCGATGACCACGACGACGAGCACCAGCACCACCAGCCTGGGCGATCCCCTGGCCGTGCTGCTCACCCTGCCTCTGGAGGATGGCACGCCGTGGGGTGACCGCGCCCATGGCTTCCAGCTCGACGACGCTGAGGCGATCCTGGCCCCGTCGGGCCCGCGTCGTCACGCGATCCTGCGTGGCCGTGGCATGTCGAAGACCAGCGATGTGGCGGCGCTGCTGCTGGCCCTGCTGTTGACGGAGGCGCCGCCCCGGGCGCGCATGCTGATCTATGCTGCGGACGCTGACCAGGCGGCGCTCTTCGCTGACGCGCTGGCCGGGTTCGTGCAGCGTGCCCAGCTCGAGGGTCTGGTGGACGTCGGGGCGCGCGTCTTCACCCATCGCCAGACCGGCGCCACGATCACCGTCGAGACCTCCGACGGCGCGTCCGCGTTCGGTGCGCGGCCGTGGTTCCAGGTCATGGATGAGTTCTCCCTGTGGCCCTCGACGGCCAACCATCGCCGCCTGTCCAGCGCGATCCTGTCCGCGGTGGCGAAGGTGCCCGGCGGTCGCCTGGTCATGATCGGCACGGCCGGCGCCCCGGTTGGCCTGGGCCGTGAGCTGTGGGACCTGGCCGAGGCCAGCCCGGAGCACTGGCGAACCGTCGTGCGCCCTGGCCCCTCCCCGTGGTGGACCGCCGAGGACGTCGCCGCCACCAGGGCGAGCCTCACCCCCAGCGAATGGGCCAGGCTGATCGAATGCCGCTGGGCTGAGTCCGACGACGCACTCACCACCGAGGAGGACATCACGGCCGCGATCCGCGCGGGCTCTCGCGTTCTGCCGCCCCGTGCCGGCCTGCAGTACGTGGCCGCCCTGGACGTGGGCACCCGCCGTGACCTCACGGCCCTGGTCATCGGCCACCAGGAGACCACCCCTGCCGGTCGCGTCGTCGTGATCGACCGCGTGACCAGTTGGGACCCGGCCCGCACCGAGGGCGGCCGCGTCGACCTCGACGAGGTGGAGGCCACCGCCTTGGCCCTGTGTCGTGAGTACCACGTCTCGCGTCTGCGGTTCGACCGGATGCAGGCTGAGCAGCTGAGCCAGAACCTGGCCCGCCAGGGCCTGTCCGTCGTCGAGTATGTGTTCTCCAGCGCCGGGGCCAACCGGCTGGCCCCGGTCGGTGTTCAACGCGCTGCGTGACCGGGCCCTGTCCCTCCCGGACGATCCCACCACCCGGGAGCAGTTCGCCACCACGCGCCTGGTGGAGACCGCCCCGGGCGTGGTGAAGCTGTCGAACCCCCTGGGCCACCATGACGACATCGTCACCGCCGTCGGGATGGTGTGCGTTGATCTGGCCGGTACCAGCGGCGCCGGGGGCGGGATCTCGCGCCCGGCTGGGCGTCGGCTGCCTGCCGACCGGACCCGTGCCCTGGCGGCTGGCCTGGCCGCCACCTTGCCGACGACGACGGCCAACGGCCGGCGGGCGGTGGGCCTCTCCAGCACCGGGGCGCCGTCGCCGTGGCTGCTGTCCAAGGCGGCCAAGGCATCGCCCCGGGGTCTGCCGGGTGGTGGGCCCATCGTGGGCGTGCCAGGGGCCCACGACGACCCCCGCCGGGGCCAGGCTCAGGGTCTGGGCCAGGGGTCCGGGGGTCGGGCATGAGCACGGCCCGCGGGAAGGGGCAGCCGCCCCAGCTGGCGCTCCCCACGGAGGCACGCGCGGCCTATCGCTCCCTGGTCCTCACCCTGGGCGATGCGCTCCAGGTCGGGGAGCGGGTGCCGTGCCTGGCTAACCCCGACGGCTGGACCGCCGACGCGCTGGATCCCGCACAGGTGGCCACCGCTGAGCGGCTGTGCGCTGGCTGCCCGGCCCTGGTCCAGTGCGGTGCCTACGCGACGGCCGCGCCGGAACGGTGGGGAGTCTGGGGCGGACGGTGGAGGGGCCCGCGTCGGTCACCTGGACGGCCGCCCAGCGTTGCCGCCAGCCCTGGCCCTGGCGAGGCCTCGACGACGGCGACGCCTACGGAGGCACCGGCGCCGCCGCCCGACCCCTCCCATCCGCTGGCCTCGACGTCCCGGCGCAAGGCATCGCCTGCCCTGGTCCAGTACCTCCAGGTGCTGCGGGACGACGAGGGTCGGACGTTCGGGGAGATGGTCGACGAGCTCCAGACCGCGGGCGTCCCGACGGTGAGCCACAAGGGCCGATGGACCGAAGCCAAGGTGCGGAGCATCCTCAAGTACGCGGCCGAGCGTGGGGCCTCGTGAGCCTGTGCCTGGTCCACCAGCGCGAGGCAGACGCCTGGCTGGACTACCGCCTACGTCCCCCGCTGCGGATCTCGTCGGGTGCCGCCTACGACGAGACCCCAGCGGGTGTGCGCGACGCCCACCGACGGACCTATTGCGAGTGGAAGATTCTGGTCAGGGGCCAGCTGGAGGCAATAGAGATGGCATGTGCACGTGGGGCAGCTTGCCGGGAGAGCCGGGGCGCGGTTCGATGACGTCATGACGAGCGCGACGCCAGGGCGCGGGCCCTTGGTCTTCACCGTGGGCCCGAAAGATGAGCCGTGGAAGCTGGGGCACCAATGGCGCATCTGGGGCCAGAAGGGGGACTTCTACGTCAAGACCCGTTGCCGGTTCGTCGATGAGTTCAAGCTGAGCTTTCACGGACGGAGGGAGGGGCACCCGGGCTGGGGTTTCAAGTTCGACTTGGACGGCGCCACCCGCCAGGCGAGAAGGGACGGCCAGGCCATGGGGGAGGGGGTCAATCTGGACCCCATTTGGTTTGACGGTGAGCGCACGCCCGATGAGCTGGTGCGTCTGCTGCGCATCGCGGTTCCGTTCGACATGTTCACCGAGGGCGCGCCGGTCCCGCCGGCGCACAAGCCCATTGGGCCGGTTGACATGGCGGCCCGGATGCCGCCTCCCCCGAGACCTGGCGTGTTCGCCTGCCTGGACCTGTTCTTGGCGACCCCGGAGGAGTGGGCCGCATCGTCCTGGCGGGTCCGCGCCGAGGCGGACAATGCGGTCCTTGGGCCGATCACGAACGACACTGGCCGCTATCTGGTGGGCATCACCCAAATGCTCACGGAGGAGCGCAACCCACTACCCGAGGTGTTGCGATCGTTCGACGCGAAACCCGGGGAGCTGGCCTCTCGAAGCGTGACGTTTGCCCATGATCCGGCGGGGTTCATCTGGCTGGCCGAGAGGCCGTTGCCCGCCCCGCCGGGCGCCGGTAGGGAGAGCTGAGGCCTGGGCACAACCTTGGGCACAAACGGCGCTCACCGAGAGTGAACGTCACATCACTGGAGTGCACCAGACGACCAATTCCAGGCGGTAGAGTGCATGAGAAACATCCTCAGAACCCTTCCCGGTGGGACTTTGAATCAGGACTAGCGACGTGAGTTCGACTCTCACCCGGGGAGCGGACAGTTCATGTCTGGACGAGCAGTGACTTAAGGAGCCCACGTGAGCACGAACGAGCAGGAGCAGGACGGCGCCCAGCAGGTCTCAGCGGTGGTGGTCCTCGCCGCCGGTGGTGGCACCCGGATGAAGTCGAACAAGTCCAAGTTGCTGCATGAGGTGGCTGGGCGTTCCATGCTGAGCTACGCGGTCAACGCGGCCGAGGAGGTGGAGCCCGAGCACCTCGTGGTGGTCGTGGGCCACAGGCGCGAGCAGGTGTTGGCTCACCTGTCCGAGATTGCCCCGAATGTCATCACGGCCGTCCAGGAGGAGCAGAACGGCACCGGACATGCCGTCCAGTGCGGCCTGCAGGGCCTGGGCGAGCTGCGCGGTGAGATCCTGGTCACCTATGGCGACGTCCCGATGCTCACCGGCGAGACCCTCGTGGAGCTCGTGAAGGAGCACCGCGCGCAGAAGAACCACATCACGGTGCTGACCGCCAATGTGCCCGATCCCTTTGGCTACGGCCGCATCATTCGCGATGACTTCGGCGCCGGCTCCGCCGGACATGGCGACCAGATCGCCCGGATCGTCGAGCAGAAGGACGCCTCCCCCGAGGAGCAGGCCGTCACGGAGATCAACTCGGGCATCTACATCTTCAATGCCGAGACCCTCTACGAGGGCCTCAAGCACCTCAAGACCGACAATGCCCAGGGCGAGCTCTACCTGACCGACGTCATCGGCACCGCCCGCGCCAACCAGGAGCGCGTCGGCGCCCACATGATCGACGACCTGTGGCAGACCGAGGGCGTCAACGACCGCGTGCAGCTGGCCCGGATGAATGCGGAGATGAACCGCCGCATCGTCGAGAAGTGGATGAAGAACGGCGTCACCGTCCAGGACCCCAGCTCCACCTGGATCCACGCCGACGTGGACCTCGCCCAGGACGTGACCCTGCTCGCCGGTACCCACCTGGAGGGCGCCACCAGCGTGGCCACCGGAGCGGTGATCGGTCCCGACACCACGCTGACCAGCGTCGAGGTGGGCGAGGACGCCCAGGTGGTGCGCACCCACGGTTCCTTCAGCGTGATCGGCGCCGGCGCGACGGTGGGTCCCTTCAGCTTCCTGCGACCCGGCACCGAGCTCGGGGCCAAGGGCAAGATCGGCGCCTTCGTGGAGACCAAGAATGCCCAGATCGGCGACGGCTCCAAGGTGCCGCACCTGACCTACTGCGGTGACGCCCGCATCGGTGAGGGAGTCAACGTGGGCGCGGGCACGATCTTCGCCAACTACGACGGCACCAACAAGTCCGTCACCCACCTGGGTGACAATGTCTTCATCGGGTCCAACTCGGTGCTGGTGGCACCCGTCGACATCGCCGACGGTGCCTTCGTGGCGGCCGGCTCGGCCGTCGTGGAGGACGTGCCTGCCGGTGGGCTCGCCGTCGCCCGTGGTCGCCAGGCCGTCAAGGAGGGTTGGGTCAACAACAAGCGCCCCAACTCGAAGGCTGCCCAGTCGGCGTCCAAGTGCCCCGGTGAGGTGCACCCGGACGTCGCCGCCTCGCGGGAAAAGATGGCCAAGGTCAAGCCGGAGGAGTACAAGTGAGTGGCGTCAAGCGCCCCAATGACAAGCACCTGATGCTCTTCTCGGGGCGCGCGCATCCTGCGCTCGCCGACGAGATCGCAGAGCTGATGGGCGTCGACCTGGTTCCCACCCGAGCCATCGACTACGCCAATTCCGAGACCTATGTCCGCTTCGAGGAATCGGTGCGTGGCGCCGACGCCTTCGTGATCCAGAGCCACTGCGCGCCCGTCAATCAGTGGATGATGGAGCAGCTCATCATGGTGGACGCGCTCAAGCGCGCCTCGGCGAAGCGGATCACGGTCGTGGCGCCCTTCTACCCCTATGCCCGTCAGGACAAGAAGCACCTGGGCCGCGAGCCCATCTCCGCCCGCCTGATGGCAGATCTGTACAAGGCCGCGGGTGCCGACCGGATCATGAGCGTCGACCTGCACGCCTCGCAGATCCAGGGCTTCTTCGACGGTCCGGTGGACCACCTGTGGGCCCTGCCCGCCTTGGCCGAGTACGTCCTGGAGAAGTACGACACCTCCGAGATGGTCGTCGTTTCGCCCGACGCTGGGCGGGTCCGGCTGGCCGACATGTGGACCGATCGTCTCGGTTCCCCGCTGGCCATCATCCACAAGCGCCATGACGTGAACGTCGCCAACCAGGTGAAGGTGCACGAGGTGGTTGGCGATGTGCAGGGCAAGGTGTGCCTGCTGGTGGACGACATGATCGACACGGCCGGAACCATCTGCCAGGCCGCCGACGCGCTCATCGAGCACGGGGCCAAGCAGGTCATCGCCGCGACGACCCACCCCGTCCTCAGCGGACCTGCTCGTGAGCGGCTGGAGCAGAGCGCCTTCAGCGAGGTGATCGTCACCAACACGCTGCCGCTGCCCGAGATCTGCAAGGACCTCGAGAAGCTCACCGTGCTGTCGATCGCGCCGCTGATCGCGAAGGCCATCCACGAGGTCTTCGAGGACGGCTCGGTGACCAGCCTCTTCGGAGGACAGGCGTAGGCACCCCACGCCTGTGGGGGGCAGGCGTCAGAGCTTGCGCAGCCCCACCATGCGGCTGACGGGCAGGGTGAACGGGCCCTCCGCCTTCTTCATCAGGCGGGCTGACCCGGCGGCCAGGGCGAGCACCCGGACCTCAGCGGTCCGGGGGCTGCCGTCATTGCCGACATAGTCCAGTTGCCACCAGCCGGGCTTGCCGATGGACTGCTCCAGCTCCTTGAGCAGCACGCCGGAGGCCAGTGCGTGCCGACGGCTCTCGTCGCGGGCCAGCAGCTCCGCCACCACTGCCTCGGCGTCCACCGGTGCTTGCTGGGTGGGGAAGGGGCGCAGGGTGGCCCGCGCCCGTCGCGACGGTGGCGTCGTGAAGCGGGCCCCGCTGGCGTCCTGCGCCACCGGGGCCAGACCCAGGCGACGCAGGAAGTCGACCAGCTCGGCGGGTTCGGCCTCCGAGACCAGCACCGTGGGCGCCAGCCGCCGCAGCCCCAGCGGACGGCCATCGGGATGGGTCATGACCGCATCGAGGATCACCGGATCGTCGACGGTGGCGACGCTTGCCACCGCCGCCACCTGCACCTGGCCGTGCTTGCGCGCCACGTCGTCCACCAGGTAGTCGAGAGCCTGCGGCACCGGGGTGGCGGAGTGCTCGGTGATCCAGATTCGGATCCGCTCGGCACTCCAGCCGGCGTCCAGGCCGCGGCGGATGCCGTCGGCGGTGAACCGGTGCACCCCTGCACCGCCGCTGGACTCGCGGTCTGCCAGCAGGTTCATCACGGCCGAGGCGTCGGCCGTCAGCGGTGCCGGTGTGACGGCGGTGAGGTCGGACTGCAGCAGGAATTCGCTGACGGGTTGGGGGAAACCGGGGTCCTCGACGGCCTCGGTGAGCATGGTGCTGCGGCCCAGGGCCACGAGCCCGAACCAGCCGAACTCCGTGAGGAAGTGCTCGCAGAGGACCGGCAGGTCCAGCTTCGCCCAGCTCGGATGCAGCCAGGTCAATCGTGCGGCCAGGAGTTCGGAGGTCACGGGGGTGCCGGGGCTCGTCGATGCCAGCTGGGCCACGGCCATCCGACGGAGACGGCCAGCCCAGGAGACGGTGTTGCCAGGCGCCAGGGCGGGGGCGGCGGTGTCCACCAAGGAGTCCATGGCCACCCAGGCGTCCCGCAGGGTGGTCCAGCGGTGCCAGCCGTCGGCGGCGAGCCACTCGTCGAAGTGCGTGGTGGGCAGCCAGGCGGTGGCATTGCCCGCGATCAGCCCGGCGCGTTCGGCGGCCAGCAGGATGGTCAGGGTCCGCTCGGTGCCGCCGGCGAGTCTGGCCAGTGCGGCAAGGTCACGTTTGGCCAACGCGCCCGTTGCCAACGGCCGGGGCTGCATCCGGCCCAGTTCGTCGAGGACCACCTCGGCGCTGGCCACGAGTTCGAAAGCGCTGCCCAGGCCGGCCTTGTTGCCGACCCCCGGATCGGATGGGGCGGGCCAGGCGGGAACCACGGGGCTGACCTCGTCGCGGAAGAGCCGGCCGCCCCGCAGCCTGAGCGCCACCTCACGTGGCAGGACGATGGTGTCCGAGTCGACGGGACGCACCAGGCGGTGGAAGAGCAGACGGTCCACGGGGCGCTCGGAGGTGGCCGAGGCGCGACGGTCGGCCTGCGCCACCCGGCCGGTGGGGTTGTCCCACAGCAGGCGTTCCAGCACCTGGCGTCCGTCCTCACCCACTTGGGCCAGGGCGTCGTCGATCTGGGTATCGGTCAGAGGCATGGTGGACTCACCGGCCAGGCCGGCTGGGTGATTTCCGAAGGCGGCGCGGGCGGCCCGGGTCAGGTGCCAGCCGCGGTCGGTGCCCCAGACCAGGGCCCGCTGCGACAGGGCCTCGACGGCGCTGGAGACCGAGCTGCGGTCGGCGGCCATCAGTGCCGCCAGGTGACGGGTGCTGATGCTGTCGGGGGAGGCGGCCAGCGCCAGGGCAACCCGCCGTTGCCAGGCATCGAGGGAATCGAGGGTCAGCTGTGTGGAGGTCTGCCCAGTGGCTCGCTCGACCAGTTCGGACAGGTCGGCGGGCCGTGGCAGTGCCAGATCGGGACGCAACCGCACCAGACGGGCCAGTTGCGCCGCGTCCATCGCGCGGATGACGTCGGCGACGGATCGGGGTGTGTTCACCGGCCCATCCGCTGCCGCAGGTCATGGACTGTCGCGCCGAGCGAGACGGGGATCATCACCGCGCAGGCGATGCGGGCCAGCATGTTGAGCGTCTCCCAGCCGGAACCGCCCAGCACGGAGAACATCCAGAAGATCAGGATGGCCCAGGTCACCAGCGAGTAGAGGGGCTGGGTGATCGCCTGCCCTGCGCGGCTGCGACGGCTGAGCAGGGAGGCGACGAAGAGCATGATGTAGCTGAAGGTGGGCACCAGGGCGCCGAAGGCCAGCACCGCGAGCATGATGCCGCCGGTCTGGCTGAGCACCACCGCGGGAGTGATCTGGGTGGGCACCAGGTTGCGCCCGTCCTGCGGCGCGGGCCCGCCATCCTGCGGCGGGGGCCACTGCATGTGCTGGTGGGGCTGGAGCTGCTGCGGGGCGGGCCACTGGCCGGGCTGCGCGCTGGTGGGAGGCTGCTGCCCCTGGGGTGCCTGGTTCTGGGGTGCCGGGCCGGGAGCGAAGTGTGACGGGTCGAAGGGATTGACCGGGCGCCCCATGGAGGGCTGTGCAGGCTGACCCTGCGGCACAGGCTGAACCTGGGGTGCCTGCGGCACGGGCTGAACCTGGGGCACAGGCTGAACCTGGGGCGCGGGCGGGGCGCCACCAGCGGCCGGCGGCGGCAGCGGGACCGGCGCCCCCGTCGGTGGCGGCAGCTGCTGCAGTGCTTCAGGCGGCAGCGGCGCAGGGGAGCCGCTGGGCGGCGCAGGGGAACTGGGGGGAGGGAAGGCCGGCGCTCCCTGGGGTGGCGGGAAGGCATTGGGCACCTGAGGCGCTGGCGGCTGCACCGCGGGAGCGTCGGCCAACGGCATGCTCGGGTGCCACTCGGCCGCATGCGCCGCGCCCCAGGCGGAGTCCGTCGCGCTCGTGGTGGGGAAGGGCTGCTGGGGGTCGCGTTGCGGGCCGGTGGCCGGGACCAGATCGTCCAGCGCCACCGTGCTGGGCGCCTCATAGGCGGCCGGGGCTCGGGCAGGGCGCCCCTCGGCCAGGTGAGGGGGCTCCTCGGGGGCGGCGAGGCCGGCCGCGCGTGGGGTGACGAAGGCGTCGGGTCGCTGTGTGGGCGCGTACTCCGCTCCGTCCGTCCAGTCAGCCATGCCAGCCAGTCTAGTTGGCCTGCCCGGCAGTCTTCCGAACGCGATCCGGTCTGCCCGTGCCGCCTTCGGTCTGTCGGGTCGGAAAGTTGCCGAGGTGAGCCTAGAGTCGGCCCATGGACGTAATCATTGCCTCTGACGAGCAGGAAGCGGGCCGCATCGCTGCCGCCCACATCGCCCACGCCATCCGCGGCATCGACGAGCCCGTGCTCGGCGTTGCCACCGGCAGCTCCCCGCTGTCGACCTACGAGGATCTGGCCCGTCGCGTCAAGGAGGGCAGCCTGGACTTCTCGAAGGCCCGCGCCTTTGCCCTCGACGAGTACGTCGGCATCCCGGCCGACAACCCGCTGAGCTATGCGGACACCATCCGCACCACCGTCACCGAGCCGCTCGGCTTCGATCCGGCCAATGTCCGCACTCCGGACGGCATGGCCAATGACATCGCAGCCGGCGCCAAGGAGTACGACGAGGCCATTCAGGGCGCTGGGGGCATCGACGTGCAGATCCTCGGCATCGGCAACAACGGCCACATCGGATTCAACGAGCCCGGCAGCTCCTTGGTCAGCCGCACCCGCCAGATCTGCCTGACCCGGGAGACCCGCGAGGCCAATGCCCGCTACTTCAGCGATCCGGCCGATGTGCCCACCCATGCGGTCTCGCAGGGCCTGGGCACCATCATGGAGGCCCGCAAGGTTGTCCTGGTGGCCCTGGGAGAGCAGAAGGCTGCGGCCATTGCCGCCGCCTGTGAGGGGCCGTTGGGGGCGCACTGCCCGGCCACCCTCCTGCAGATGCACCCGAACGCGACGATCATCGTCGACGAGGCAGCGGCCGGCGAGCTGCGTCGCGCCGACTACTTCCGTGACGTGCAGCGTCTGCTGCCCGAATCGCAGCGAATCCCGGACTGATCCACACCCCTTCGGCCCGCGTCGGGCACGCCCGTGCAGTGGTA
>NZ_JBQKKT010000021.1:0-52450 GCF_052116585.1 Luteococcus sp. Sow4_B9
ATGACCACCGACTTGGTCCTGGACGCGTTGGAGCAGGCCCTGTGGTCACGTCAGCAGCAAGGCGTCACCAGTTTCACGGGGCTGGTCCATCACACGGATGCCGGGTCGCAGTACGTCAGTTTTGCCCTCACCCAGCGGCTGGTCGAGGCCGGAGTCGATCCATCGGTCGGGTCGAACCACGACCCCTACGACAATGCCCTGGCCGAGTCCACGATCGGGTTGTTCAAGGCCGAGCTGATCCGCCCAGAGGGCCCCTGGCGCAACGTCGAGCACGTCGAACTCGAGACCCTGCGCTGGGTTGACTTCTACAACACCATCCGCCCCCACGAGGCCCTGGACGACCTGACCCCGATGCAGGCCGAGGACCTGCACTACCATCGACCCAAGCTCACCGCCTGAGCCACCAAACCAAGTCTCCGGACACCCCGGGGCGGTTCAGGGTTTGCCGTCGGCGCGGGTGATGCCGGCGGCGTCGGCGGTGTGGGCGAGTCGGCACAGGCCGACGGCTTGTTCGAGCTGGATGAAGTAGGAGTTGACGGACTTCTGGGCGGCTGTGGTCATGGGAATGCGGCCGAACTTCTGGTCTGCGAGGTTCCACACGGTGTGGTTGCCGGTGAAGGTGAACGGGCCGTTGCAGGTGTCGAAGGTCATCCCGGACAGGTTGATGGAGGCGGGGCTGTCGTAGGTGAGGTGGCTGGTGAGGCCTTGGTCGAAGGCTGCGGCCATGGTGAAGGTCTTGAAGGTGGAGCCTGCTTGGTAGCCTTCGGCGCCGCCGTCGGCCAGTGGTAGGGGGTGGTTGTACCAGGTCTGGCCCTTCTTGGATCCCATCTGGGGTCTGGATTGGGCCATGGCCAGCACGCGTCCGGTGCCGGGTTGGACGGTGCTCATCACGGCGATGGCCGGGTCGGCGGGGGCGATGGTGTCGCTGATGGCCTGCTGTGTCTGGTCCTGCAGCTCCGGGTCTGTGGTGAGGCGGATGGTGAGTCCGTCCCGGTGCAGGGTGTTGCGGCGGGCTTGTTCGTCAGGGCCGAGGGCGGGCCAGGTGAGCAGTTCGCGGCGGGCGGCGTCGCAGATGAAGGGATTTCGGGTGCCGGTGCAGCCCGAGCGGACGCTGGTGACCGTCTGGGGTCGGAAGGGTTCCTTGCGGGCGTGGGCGACTTGTTTGGGGGTGGCGAGGCCGACGGCCTGCATGCGGGCCAGGACGGTGTTGCGGCGTTGCAGGGCTGCGGTGGGGTGAGTGACGGGGTTGTAGGCGGTGGGGCTCTTGACGATGCCGGCCAGCAGTGCGGCTTGGGCGAGGGTGAGTTTCTTGGCGGTGGTGCCGAAGTAGTGCTGGGCGGCGGCTTCGACGCCGTAGGCGCCGTCGCCGTAGTAGGCGAGGTTGAGGTATCCGGTGAGGATCTGGTCCTTGGTGAGCTTTTGCTCGACGCCGATTGCGTAGCGCAGTTCGCGGACTTTGCGGGTGATGCTGCGTTCTTGGGCGGCTTGGATGCCGGCCTTGTTGTCGTCGAGGAGGGCTTGTTCGACCAGCAGCATCTTGACGTATTGCTGGGTGATGCCAGAGCCGCCGCCGGCTTGTCCGTCGGTGGTGATGTTGCCGAGGGTGGCGCGGGCAATGCCCATGGGGTCGATGGGGCCCTGGTCGTAGAAGCGGTGGTTCTCGGCGGCGAGCTGGGCCTTGACCATCCAGGGGGAGACCTGGTCGAGGGCTACGGGTTGGCGGTTGAGGTCGTAGAGCCAGGCGAGGTGGGTGCCGTCGGCCATCAGGAGGCGGGTGCGGCCGGCGGGTTGGGGTGTGGCGAGGTCTTCGGCGAGTTGGGTGGACTGTTCGGCGACGGCGCGGATGGTGACGGCTCCCAGCAGCAGGGGTGGCAGGACCAGGCCCGCGACCAGGACGCCGCACAGGGCGCTGGTGGCGAAGAAGAGGGTCAGGTTCCAGAGTCGGCGGGTGGGGCTCATCGCAGCATCGCCTCGATGAGGGGGCCGGCGGTTCCCGATCCGGAGTTGCCGTCGACGACCATGGTCGCCAGGGCTACCTGCTGGTTGTAGGCGATCATCCAGGCGTGGGTCTTGGGTGGGGTGTCGGTGCCGTATTCGGCGGTGCCGGTCTTGGCTCCGTCGGCCAGGCCGGTGAGCATCCGGCCGGATCCGTGGGTGACGACGGCGTGGAGCATGTCGCGCAGCTGGTCGGCCTCGGTAGGGGTGAGTTCGGGTGCGGTGGGGATGGTCGTCTGGTGGTCGGGCAGCAGGACGGGCCGTACGGTGTGTCCGGCCTGGATGGAGGCGGCGACGGTGGCCATGGCCATGGGGCTGGCTTCGATGATTCCTTGGCCGATCATGGATTCGGCCAGCCCGACGACGCTCTTGGGGTCGGGTGCGGACCCGAAGAAGGCGGGCAGTCCGGCGTCGTAGTCCTGTCCCAGTCCCAAGGAGGCGGCGGCATCACGGATCTTGGCGCCGTCGACGCGGGCGTGCTCGGCGATCAGGCCGGTGTTGCAGGACAGGGCGATGGCGTCGCGCAGGGTCATGCGGCCGACCCGGTCGGCGGGGAAGTCGTTGTAGTTCTTGAAGCGGCGCCCGTCGACGGTCACGGTGCTGGTGCAGTTGACCATGCTGTCGGGGGTCATCCCGGAGCGCAGCAGGGCCAGTGCCGTGACGGCCTTGAAGGTGGAGCCGGGGGCGTAGCGGCCGAAGGTCGCATCGGCGGAGGTGGCGTTGGCCGGGCCGGTGGCGGCAGCCAGGACGTGCCCGTTGCTGGGGTTGATGCCCACGATGGCCGACGCTGGTTTGGTGGTGGCGAGTGTCTTCTCGGCCAACTGTTGCCAGCTGGGCACCAGCGTCGTCTTGAGCGGTGTGCCGGGGGTGGCGTCCTTGCGGTAGAGGGCCTTGTCCGGGATGCTGCCGGTGGCGCGTGCCCGGATCACCACCAGCTCGCCGGGCTTGCCGCGCAGTTGGGAGTCGTAGCGGGCCTGCAGTCCGCTTTGGCCGACCAGTTCGCCGCCCTGCAGGGCGCCCTTGGACGCGGCGACCTGTTCTGCGGTGGCGGGCGCGACGGTGCCGAGCAACCCGGTGGCGAAGGTTCGGGTGGGGCCCAGGACGGCTTCGTCAGGAATGCTCGTGGCGCCGGGAATCCCGGTCAGGTCATGGCCGTCAGTGGTATCTACTCGTACGACGAGGGCTTCGACGAACGCGGCCTTCCCGGCCGCGGTGACCTTGGCCTGGTAGGTCTTGGGGTCGATGTCGAGTTCCTTGGCGAGCGCGGCCGCTGAGGTGGGCCATTGCTTGGCGGGGATGTCGGGCTTGTTGATGCCGATGCGCTGCACGGGGCGGTAGGTCATGAGCGGGTCGCTGTCCGCGTCGGTGATGTCCGCACGCTTGGCCCAAGTGGTCTGGTGCGCGAGGCGCGTGTCCTTGGTGAGTGATGGGTGGACCACGGTGGGGGACCAGACCGGCTTCCACACCCCGTCCTGGCGGGTCAAGCGCACGGACGAGTCATAGGCCAGTTGCCCGGTGGCCAGCGGCCAGGTGAAGTGCAGCGTGGCCTGTGCCTGGTCGCCGTCCTCCTCCGCCGTCGTAACCGTCACTGTGGGGCGAAGACTGTCCATGCCCTTCGTGATCGTCGCGAGGTCGGATTGGGCCGCCGGGGAGACGGACCGGATGTCACCACCGGCGAGGGACTCGGCGAAGCTGGCGGCGGCGTCCTTCGCCGATGGCCCTCCCCAGGAGCAGCCCGACAGGCACGAGACGACCACAGTGGTGGCCACGAGCGCGTTCGCGGCCCGGGTGACGGGGTGATGGCGACGGATGATGGTCTGCTCCATGCGACCATCTCCGCAAACCTGACATGTCCTAGTCCAAGACCGATATGGGACAGGACCCATATCAACGGGGCACAGTGGTGGGTATGGATCTGTTGCGGCACCTCGAGTACTTCCTCGCCATCGTCGACGAGGGATCCTTCAGCCGCGCCGCGCAACGCCTCCAGATGGCGCAGCCCCCGCTCTCGCAGCGCATCAAGAGTCTGGAGGGCCAGCTGGGGTGCGAACTGTTCGACCGGTCACGTCGACAGATCGAACTCACCCCTGCGGGCAACCTCCTGGTCCCCGAAGCCCGCACGATGCTCCAGCTGGCGGCCGATCTGCCGCACATCCTCACCACCCATGCCGGACAGCGCCCCGTCGCCCGCGTCGACCTGCCCGACACGTGGCCGATCTGGCTCGTCACGGACCTGACCGCCGACCTGTCACAGCGTCTGGACCGCAGGATCGTGCCCCGACAGCTGCCAGCGCGGGAACGCTGCGGACAGACCCTTGACCAGCACCTCGTGGTCGCACCAGGACGTGGCAGCTACGAGGTCAGCACCGCGCTCGGGTTGGCGCTGCATCCGGGGCATGCCCTGGCCGCAGCAGGCGTCATCCCGCACCCCAGCGACTTCGCCGACGGGCAGGTGCTGTTGCTTGCCGAAGACGACTGGCAGCAGGACAGCCTGGCCTCGCTGCTGATAAGCCAAGGCGTCCCAGCCACGGCTGTGCACGCGGGGGTCGAGCATTCCACTGCCGTGGTGCAGGTCGCACTCGAGGACGCGTGTCTGGTGACCGATCGCGTCGACGCGGAGGCGAACCAGCTCCTCTGGCACCCCCTGCCGGGGGCGCTGCGTGTCTGGCACGTCGTCGGGGAGCATGGCGAGCAGCTCGCCACTGCTGCCCAGACGAAGGTGGGAGCACGGCATGGATGAGCTGTTCGCCCGTGTCGGGGTCGAGGCCGCCTGGCAGGTGACCGACCTGACGACGGGTGCCACGCTGGGCAGCCACGTGGACGAGGCCCTGCCCATCGTGTCGATCTCGAAGGTCGCGGCCACCATGGTGGCCTTCCGGCTGGCCGACCGGGACCAGCTCGACCTGCGCCGCAGCGTCACCCTCTTGCCCGACGGACGCAGCGTAGGCACCACCGGTATCTCGGCCATGTGCGATCCCGTCACGATCTCTCTGCGCGACGCCGCCTACTTGGCGCTCACCATCAGCGACAACGCCGCCGGCGATGCAATCTTCGACGCCGTCGGCGCCGACACCATGGCCGAAGAACTGGAGAGCCTGGGACTGGAGGAAATCCGCGTCCGAGAGCCGATGCGTGACCTGTACGACCGGCTGACATCCCACGGACCTGCCGCATTCGAGGCCGACGCGACGAACACCGCCACGCCCCGGGCACTGGTCAGGATGCTCGAGCTGGTCTGGACCGCCCGTGCAGCGTCTCCGGCTTCGTGCGCCACCATCAGGGACCTCATGCGCCGCCAGGTGTGGAACCAGCGCCTGGCCGCGGCCTTCCCCGCCACCGACATCGACGTCGCGGGCAAGACTGCCACCGCCGGCGGCATGCGCCACGAGATCGGCGTGGTCACCTACCCCGGTGATCGGCACTCCCTCGTCGCAGTCCTCACCCACCGCCTCACCGACGTCGACGACCACCGCACCGACGCCGCCATCGGAGAAGCAGCACGCCGCGCGATCCACCACCTCAGGAGGAACCGATGACCACTAGGCCCAGGGCTCGACTCGCAGCCGTACTAGCGGCCCTTTCCCTCGTCGGGTGCAGCAGCCACACCTTCGTGGATGACATGGACGGATACCAACCCTTGGTGCGGGCCTGGGAGGAAAAGGCCGCCGGGGCAGACCTCAGCGCTCCCGGGGCTGTTGCGGAGGTCCTTGACCCCGCCGTCTTCCGGGTTGACCACCCGCAGCTGTGGGACGACTTCCAATACCGTGTCCTACCGGACCAAGGCGACGAGCCCACACTGGCGCTGTGGATGGCGCGCACTGGCGCAGATCCTTTCGAGCCGGAAGTCGTCCACGAGCACGCCTGCGCCGCCGTGCGCGTCCAGGACCACCGCTTCGTCCTGGAGGGCACCGATTGCCCCGCGGATACTCCCACCACTCCGCCCGCAGAGGACGACCTGTCACCAGTAGTTCCTGCTCAGGGCCAGCGTCCGTGGGCGAAGCCCGGCACCGGTGACCTCACCCACGTGTGCCCCGCGGGCGAGGTGGAGGTGGTGGCAGACCAGCTGTCCACAGCCGGCAATTTCGACGAACTGAGGATGTCGGTTCGCAACGTGACAGACTCCCCGTGCGACGTTGTGGGCAGCCCGGGTTTGCGGCTGATCACCGGCGGAGAGGCCCGCGTTTTGTCCCGAGGAGGTGGCGCCCAGCGGGTCCGCCTGCAGCCGGGGGAGTCGACGACCACCACCCTGTCGTGGCGTCCGACCAGTGGTGGGGTAGACCAACCGCAGACCCTCGAGGTGACGACCGGGCGAGTAGACGCCGTCCAGGTCCACTTCGGCTATGGCACCCCGCGACGGCCCTTCCACCTCGAGTCAGGAGGCATCACGGTGGTCCCGTGGAGCGCCCCGACCACCCAGGTCAGCCTCGGCGACGTCGGCCGCGTCACACAGTTCGTCGCCCCCACCTGCCAGCCCGACGCCCTCACCGCAGCCCTGTCGCCGGTCCACTCATCCTCGGATGAACAGACCAATCCCAATCGTGGCGGCGCCACCCTGGCCATCAGCAACAACAGCTATCTCCCGTGCCAGCTCGACCATCTCTGGCTGCGCACCACCAGCGACCAGCCTGCTCAGTCGACCCACAGCCCGCAGCCCTCTCCTATGACGCCGGTGTCCACCAACCTCCGAGACCGCCTGTGGCTCCCCGGCCAACGACGCGAACTGCAACTGCGTTGGACGACGAGCACGACAGCGCCGTTCGCACGGATCTGGCTCGGCTGGACGGCAGGCAAGGTGCCCGTCCATTCACGAGGCGCCCAGATGCCCGCCACCGTCACGAACGTGGAGCTGCAGGACTGACCTCACGCCCAGGGGAGCAGCCGGACACCTCAACCTGGTGGGCCGGTCTCGAGATGGCCGTTGCCGGGAATGCCACCGGGGAGCCGGCGCGTTCGGGCAGCATCGCCGTGCGGTCTGCCGCGACGTTGCGGGCGACCGTCTCTGCCAAGGCTTGGCCAACGAAGCGTGTGCTGTCTGGTGCAGCGGTGGCATCGAGGATTTGGTGCGCCGTCTTGAGGACGCGGGTGCCAGTGGTGTGGATGACGTCGGCGATGGTGGTGCCGTTGGGGTGGTGGGGGAGTGCTTGTTCGGCCCAGCCGGCGACGTAGGTGAAGGTGTACTGGCTGCTGTCGAGGCCGTGGGCGGCGGTGACGAGGTAGGCGACGGATTCGGCCTCGACCTCGCGACTGCCACGACAGACCGGATCTGCGTCGGTGGTGGGCTGGTGGAGCAGTACGTGGCCGAGTTCGTGGGCCAAGGTCTTGACGGCCTGGGCGTCGTCGACGTTGTCGCGGATCTTCACGGTTCGGGTGGTGTAGTCGGTGTAGCCGTTCGCGCCGTGGCAGTCGCCTCGCTCCAGGCGGAAGCCCCGGTCGCCGACGAGTGTGGCCAGGGCTTGCCAGAGGCCGTCGGGTGCCTGGCCGGTGAGCAGGGCGGGGCGGGGTGGTTCGGGGACGGGGTCGCCGGTGGTTTGGCTGATGTCGAAGACGCTGGTCGGTTTGACCCCGACAATCTGGGTGGCCATGACGGGTTTGCCCTTGTCGTCGAGGAGGGGTGTGCCGTCGGGCTTGAGTTTGGGGAGGCGGCGGGTGACGGGCGCGAGGATGCGGATGCCGTGTTCGCCGCGGGTGACCTGGCGGTGGAAACTCTTCTGCCAGGTGGTGTAGCCGGCGACGAGGGTGGCGTCGGGTCGTTGGGTCCAGATCAGGATGGTGTTGTTGAAGCTGTAGTGGTGGAAGCGGCTGGCGACTCGGAGCCAGGCCTGCCACTGGTCGGTGGTGGTGAGGTCGGCGGCCTTGTTGGCGATCTGTGCGTGCAGGTGCTCGAGTTGTTCGGCTCGTTCTGCCTTCTGGGTTTCGGTGGGTGGTCGGCGGGCCATCACCGCACCGCCGGGGTCTGGGCGGTGAGTAGTTCCAGGGCGGCGTGGATGAGGTCGTCGACTTGGTCGTTGGGTGCGCCGGCGGCGCTGAGTTCGTCGGCCTCGGGGAGCAGCTGTTCGATGACGAGGGGACGATCGGCGCTCAGTTCGTCAGGGCGTGTCATGCCCACCCAAGCCGTGGGGGTTCTGACTGTGCCGGCCGGTCAGTGCTCCGTCTGGAGCGGCGACTGCTCTGCAACGGTGACGGCGCGGTGCCACGCTGTGAGGGTGACGTCGTGGGCTTCTTGGGGAGTGACCTGCGGCTGGCACTGGTGGTTCAAGGAGGCAGACCATTTGTCACTGGATGGGGTGCGTGTGGGCAGGTTCCAGGGCTTGGGGTAGCCGCCGGTCGGGCCGATGCGTTGATAGGTGCGTGCTGCCTCGGCGGTGATGTGTCCGGCGGTGGCCAAGGCCCACAGGTCGTAGAGGTCGCGGGGTGCGTTGCGGGTGGTGTCACTCCACGCCATGGTCTTGGCCACCACGAATCCGGCCGGTGTGGGCGTGGTGAGCTCCAGGTCAGGCAGAGCGTGGTAGCGCTGGTGGACCAGGGCGGTGCAGTGGGGAAGCGGAATGTAGTTGCGTCCATCGATGAGCTGGATCCGCAGCTGGGTGTCGCCGATCTGGTAGATGCAGGCCTCGGTGTCTCGCTTCGCCGCAGTGAGGGATGGTTCGGCCGTGACCTTGCCGAAGCTCCGGGCCAGTCGGGTCCGGATCGCGTCGTCCAACGCCTTGGCTACCGTTGGGCGGGGTCCGATGGAGAGTAGGTCGATGTCTTCGCTGAGACGCAGGCCATCAAGGATGGTGCGACTGAGTGCAGTTCCGCCGTAGAAGACGAACTGGTCGCGCAGGGGTGCGATGGCTGCCAGGACATGTGAGATGACGAAGTCGTGTTCGATCGACTCGCGGGGAACGCCGTAGTGCTGCATCTGTGCCCGCGCATCCGCGTCCGAGAGCTTGTAGCTCGCTGGGGCGACTGGTTGGCGTGTCACCCGGGCGCGGGGTGGCCGGCGGGCAGGGGGTGTGTTGTTGTCTGGGGTGGTCATGGCAGTGCCTCCTCGACGGCCCGGGCGAGGGTTCTTGCTCGTGGGTTCGCGATACCCAACGCGGTTTCGGGGTCGACGTGCGCGGCCAAGGCCTTGACGGCTGCGGTGGCTTCGTTGGACAGGCCCCCAAGCTGGGGTCGGGCGATCAGGTCGACAAAGGTCTGTTCGGGGGTGGTGACGAGGAAGGCGCCCAGACGGCCGGTCTCTAGCCGGGCGTCGAGTGCGTCGACGTCGGTGGTGGTGAACGTCACCCTTGTCTGGTCGGTGAGGACGACGGGCCGGTGCTGCTGCGGGACGGCGATGACTGTGGTGGCGATGGCTCGGGGGATGGCGTGGTGGAAGCGGGCGGCGCCGATGCCATACAGGACGGGGATTCGGTCGCCATACTGGGCTGTGGCGTAGGCCATTGCCGCTTCCTCGGGGTTGGGTCGCCAGGGCATGTCAGGGTCGATGTCGTCGGGTTTGACGGTGTAGGTGCCTGGGGCGATGCGCACGACACGTCCGGCGCGTTGCAGGCGTAGGAGCTCCTTCTCTGGGTTGGCGTACAGGTCGCGCAACATCACGGGGCGCACTGTGCGCAGCGGGGCAGCGGCCAGGGCGGCCGGGACACCTGTCGTCTTCACATCACACCTCCTGTATGCAAAAGACTACCTTGTAGGGGTCTGGATGCATATTGATGGGTGTGAGCGAGGTTTCGTGACCCTGTGGTGCAGGGCGAATTGCCAGGGGTGTGCCATGAATGTCGTTGGTGGCAGGATGGATGCATGCGAAGCGAGCTGGCCGACGAGGTCTTGCCCTTGATCCGCTCGAGTGGTGACCTGCATCGGTATCGGGCGGCCAATGAGCACGGCTACCAGATGCATGAGGCGGTTGACATCCTTGAGGGGGCGGTGGGAGTCGTGGATGCTTCGGTGGTCCATGACGTGTGTCAGCGGGCGTTGATGTCGTCGTTGCGGATCATCATGCGTGCCGATGATTCGGCCGGCATCATCGGGGATGCCTGTCAGCGTCTGATTGCGCTGCATCCGGTGACGGCAACGGCGGCCAAGGTGTCGCCGGGACGGCTGGTGGCGTGGATGATCAAGTTCCAATTCGACGAGGAGTGCGACTTTTTCACCTTGGATCCGGTGGCCTACGCGCCGGTGCTGGGGGAAGCGGGCATCGCGCGTTACCGCGCGGAACTGGCCCGACGACAGTCCGACCTGGCTGGGTGTGCGCAGGCTCGCGACGGCTACTCGCATGAACGGTTCGTGCTGGAGCACAATGCCCGCCGGCTCGCCGTGCTGGATCGTGATGTGGAGGCGATCATCGCCACTCACGCCAGGGACGGGTCGGTTTCGGCGTGGGCGCTGGAGACGGCTGAGGCATTCGTTGAGATCGCGGACGTGGAGCGGGCCATTGACTGGGCCCGGCGGGCGGCCTTGATGCCGCCCGAGCACCAGGCCCTTCGGGCAGGCAGATTGTGGCTGGACTTGCTGGCAGAACACCGCCCCGGCGAGGTGTTGCCCTCCAGCCTGGAGCTGTTTGAGCGATGGCCGAACCAGAGCACCGCGGCGCAGGTGCACGCAGCCGCGGGCGACAGATGGCCGGGACTGCAGCAGCAGGTGGTTGGACGCCTCAAGAGGCGCCCGTGGGAGGCCGTGGCCTTCCTGTTGCGTCAGCTGGCTGATGTGGATTCCGCGTGGCAGGTGGCCCACGAGCACGCGGACCTGGTGGGCGCTGGCTTGTGGGGCGAGCTGGCTGAGGCGAGGGGCCCTTCCCACCCCGAAGAGGCTGTGCCTGTCTTGGTCCGGCTGGCCGACGATGAGCTCCGTGAGACGGGTGCGCGGCACTACCGTGTCGCGGCGAGTCTCCTGGTTCGCGCCCGGCAGTTCGCCATCGCCGCTGGCCAAGGCGACGATCTCGATGCCGTCGTTCGTGAGATCCGCGAGGTCCATCGCCGTCGTCCGCGGCTGCAGCAGGAGTTCGACGCGGCCGGACTGGCACGGTGAGCTGGCCGCAGTGACCTCATCTGGAAGGTCCACGCCGCTGCTTGGGTGAGGCGCTGCAGATCGAGGTGCGGCAGGTCGGCGGCAGCATCAGGGTGCCGGTTAGGATCGATTCATGACGATGACTGTGGAGAGCCGGGATGCGCGCGTGCGTCTCGATGCGCATGCTCAGGGCATCGATGAGGTCTTTCGTCGCTATGGCGCGGTCAATCCGCGCCTGTTCGGGTCGGTGGCTTGTGGTGAGGCGACCTCCGAGAACGACATTGACGTGCTGGTTGATCTGGTTCCCGGCCAAGGCAATGACCTGCTCCGAATTGCGGGGCTGACCGAGGAGTTGGGCGGCCTGCTCGGCTGCCGGGTTGACGTCGTGACGGC
The DNA here is from genome assembly GCF_052116585.1 of Luteococcus sp. Sow4_B9. NCBI lineage: Bacteria > Bacillati > Actinomycetota > Actinomycetes > Propionibacteriales > Propionibacteriaceae > Luteococcus > Luteococcus sp. Sow4_B9. The sequence continues at coordinate 11,377 of NZ_JBQKKT010000021.1, forward strand.
CTCGATTCTGCGTGACGGCGTTGCGGAGACGGCGCTGGCAGATGCGGTGCCGTTGGGAGTCGGTCGGACGAGCAGCGGCTCAGCGACATTTCTGCGAGCATCGACAAGTTGCCGTGAGTACGCGACGCACTTCGGTGACGAACAGCTCGGCGTCTGCGCAATGTCGTCATCCACGAGTACTTCCGCATTGACCGCGCCTGGGTTGAAGACATCGTCCATACCCAGCTCGAAGCGCTGAGGGACGTCATCAACTCACGAGGCTGAGCTGGCCCGGACCTCCGAGAGAGATCCAGCCCACTCCCGACCGAGGTCGGGGCGGGCTGAACGATTGGTTCCAGGCTACCGCACGCAGTCCCTGCGGGGACTCCAAAGTTTGGGCAGTGCTCACCGAGCTTGTGATGAGGTCGTCGACCTCGTGGTCAGGGGTGCCTTGGGCGATGAGTTCGTCGGCTTCGAGGAGGAGCTGTTTGACGATCAGGTGAGGCGGGGTATCTGCGTGGCAGCGTGCAGTCGCTGTCTTCAGTGCGAGCGCCTTTGGGAAGATCTGGGATGGACGATGAAGTCCCCGAAAGCGCACTGGCATGCTACGGCGCCGGACTTGGACCTCGATCGGAGGCCCTGTGTGCCGGAGCTCTCTCCTGTCGACCTTAGCGCAGCTGCTTGGTTGCTAACATAATGAATGTTAGTATTCCAGCATGAAGAGTGGTGAGGTGCGCAGGACGCTGGCCGAGATCACCGGGTCTCAGTGGGGTCTGGTGACGTCTCGGCAGGCGCTTGCGCGCGGCGTCAGTCACATGCAGCTGAGCCGGCTCGCTGACACGGGCGACTTGGTGAGGCTTGCCCATGGCGTCTACCGGGATGGCGGAACTCCTTCTGGTGAACTTGACGAGCTCCGTGCTGCGTGGCTTTCCACGAAGCCAACCGCGCTGGCCTATGAACGTCTGGCCCACCATCGGTCGGAGGTTGTCGTCTCGCTGGCGTCCGCGGCGAACCTGCTCGAGATTGGCGACTTTCGCCCCACGAAAGTGAGCTTCACCACCGCGGCACGTCGGCAGACACAGAAGACCGACATCCGCTACCGGTCACGCAAGCTTCCCGACAGTGACATCACCATCGCCGGGGGCCTGCCCGTCACGACGGTGGAACGTACCATCGCCGACCTGGTCGAGACGGACGAGGACCTGAGCACTGTTTCCGATGCCTACCGAGACGCGAGCCTGCGCATGACCGTCAACCGCGACCGACTGGAGGAGCTCCTGGCGCCACTGGCTCAACGCAACGGGCTTCCCAAGGGTGACGGCGCTGCCCTCCTGCGCAGGGTTGAGGAACTCGCTGGCCTCGACATCGACAGCGTCGCGGCCCGTGTCGCTTCTGCGCCGGAACTGGCTGCCCGAGTCCTGGAAAACCTGTTCCCCGATCTCGCGGCCATGAGGTCTGTGGTCCCGACGCCAGACCTCATCGGGCTGCTGGGTCAGGATGTCATCGCGGCGATGAGACCAGTCGTCACACCGGTCAGGATTCCGGGTCTAGAGCAGTTTGCCCCAGCGCTGCCGGTCATGACCATCCCCCAGAACGTCCTGAAGGATCAGCAGGAAGCCACCTCGAAGATGCTCCAGCCCATCCGTGAAGCACTGGCGAGCAGCATCCCGGCTCAAGTGAGGAAGCTGGAACCATGAGCCCCGAGCCATACCCGACGCCAGTCGCGGTAGAAGCCGCCATCAAGGACGCCGCCCGGAAGGCAGCCAAGTTGGATCCCGATCGTAGTGTCGGTGATTTGATCCAGCAGGCGTACTTTGACAGATTCTTGACCAGGCTCTTCCTCTCAGACGGGGGCTGGATGCTGAAGGGCGGGGCCAGCCTGCTGGCCCGGGTTCCCGCGGCAAGGTCGACGACGGACCTCGATCTGTTCCTCAAGGGTCACGGCCTGGACGATGCGCTTGCAGAGCTTCGTGCGGCCGCCGGTCGTGATCTCGGTGATTGGTTCCGTTTCGAGCACGTCGACCACCGGCCCACCCTTGGTGGTGACCAGCAGCCCTACGCTGAGGGCTATCGCGTCAGCTTCGAGGTCTACATTGGCGCCGCCAGGCGCGGGAGGTTGAACGTGGATCTGGTGGTCAAGGTGGCCACCACAGTGCCGCCGGAGGTCCAGCACCCCGCCAATGCGCTCGACCTGCCCCGGCTGCCCTCGGCTGCCTACCGGCTCTATCCCCTGGTGGACCAGATCGCCGACAAGGCCTGCGCGACGTTGGAAGGCCACAAGGGCCGGCCATCGTCGCGGGAGAAGGACCTCGTCGACCTCGTCCTCATCGCCACCACTCACGACATCAACGGCGACGAGCTAGGCACTGCCTTGGCGACCGAGGCCATGATGCGCAGACTCGACCTTCCCAGCGCCTTCATAGTCCCCGCCGCATGGGGGCGCATCTATGCGGCCAAGGCGAAGACGATCCCCGCCATCCGCGCGTACGACGCCGCAGCTGCACGAGAGCTCATGGCAAAGTTCCTGGACCCGGTCCTTGATGGTTCCTGCGTGAGCAAGATGTGGATAGCCGACGAAGGCGCATGGTTGCTGATGCCGTGAGGGAGTCATGCTCGAAATGAGCCTGCCGAAGGTGGCTGTCTGGTGTGTACCATCGCCCACCGTGTCCCACATATGTCCCACGGCGCCGCAATGGGTTCCGGGTCCACGGGGGAAACGCCTAGTCAACTGGGGGAACGCGGGCGAAGTCCCTTGGTTCGAGTCCTGTCGCCCCGACCAATTCAAGAACTTCGCTCACAAGGCGTGTCTCCTAGGTGACTAGGGGGGAACGCCTTGTTTCATGTCTCGGTCCGATCAGCACCAAGGGGCCTCCGAGGGACTTGTGTGGACATTCATCTCCCACGTATCTCCCACGACGAGAGGCTCGACATGACGACGAAGCGGACCACCTCATCACCGACCAGCGATGGGGGAAACGCCAGTGACTTGCGTTCCCCTCAAGGGTGTCAATGTCCCGCGTCAAGCTTTCTGGCAGGCCGGTTATGAGGGCATGATCGGCGTCTAGGGAGCAGGAGGACCCGATCATGGGACGACCACCGGTGTTCAGCCCGGAGACCAAGACCCGGATCGTGCTGAGCGTGCTGTCCGGCGAGGTGTCGGTGGCCGAAGCAGCGCGCAAGGAAAAGGTCTCCGAGCAGTCGATCGGCCGATGGAAGGCCGAGTTCCTCGAAGCAGGCAAGACCGCACTCGCGGCCGGGAAGTCCGGCCCGTCGACCCGCGAAGCCCAACTCGAGGCCCAGGTCGAGGACCTCACCCTCGCGCTCGGCGAAGCAGCAGTCGAATTGCGTGTCCAGAAGTTGTAGCGCGGAGGGCCGCCTGGGCCCTTCGAAGACCTCGAGGTAATCCGGAAAGAGGCGGGAATGTCGACCTCGAGGTTCTGCGAACTGCTCGGCATTCCCGAACGAACGTGGCGACGCTGGCAAGCACGAGCCCGGGCCGGCAAACCGGTCAAGGGGCCGTGGCCGGCCCCATCACGTGACCAGCACCGAGCGGCTGTGGTGGCGATGGCCAGCAAGCATCCTGCTTGGGGGCGTCACTTGATCTGGGCCATGGTCCGTCACGACGGGCACCTCGTCTCGCCGTCGACGGTGTTGCGGATCATGGCCGACGAAGACCTCCTGCTCCGTTCTGACTACCAGAAGCAGCGCCGCGAACTTGCCAAGCAGCGCAAGGCCGCGTTCGCCGCGCCACCCACGAGGCCGAACCAGGTCTGGCAGTTCGACTTCAGTGAGTACGAGACCACCGGCGGCGGAACGTGGCGAGTCGCCGGTGTTGCGGACTACTACTCGAAGTACGAGTTTGGCTGGCACTGGTCCCCGACCGCGAACCAGCACGACGCCATCGCCGGGGTCGAACTTGCGCTGGCGGAGGCCGAAGCGATGCTCGACGGCGGCGTGTCCATGGTCGACCATCTGACCGACCCCGACACGGGTGAGATCGTCCCGATCACGCTGGTCACCGACAACGGCGGCCCATTCCGCTCGTTCCGTTTCGTGCACTTCATCACCGCGCACCCGGAGCTGCGTCATGTCCGGACCCGTGTCAGGACGCCCGGGCAGAACGGCGTCCGCGAGAGGGCCTTCCAGAGCCTGAAGTACGAGCGGCTCTACCGCGAACAGATCGACGACGCGCTCGACCTGGCCCGTGAGGCCGATGCTTACCGGGCCGAGTTCAACACCATCCGCCCGCACCAAGCGCTGTCCTGGAACCGGCCCCCGGACGTCCACCGCGGTCTGGCCGACCCCAGCATCCCCAACTTTCCCGAGCCCGAAATCCTGCCAGAAAGCTTGACGCGGGACACATTGGCCCAATAGCTGAGCGTGGCCATCGAGACTGGAGTACCCAGTTCGGCGAGCTGTTCGACGAGCTCAGCCAGGGTGATGCGGCGATGCGCCACAGCAGCAGAAACTGCCTCCGCGAAGCCTTCCGTACCTGCAACAGAACGATTTCGGCGATCCGCTAGGTCTCCTCGAGAGAGCACGCCGGCGTGTGAACGCACGACTGTTCGAGAAGATCAGCGCTGTGTCCATAGACTGGATGGCAGTCGGTGGTTTCACTGTCCATGTCTACGCTGGGTGGCAACGGTCATCGCGTCTCGATGATGTAGCACCTCGCCATCCTGGATGGCGCGATGCCCGTTCCCTTGCCACGACGCGCGTTGCGACGCTTCAGGGCAGCGGCAGGGCCTCGACGATGACATTGTCCGCGTACTGGCGGGACCCGTCGGGCAGGACGGTGAGCTTGCCTCCGCAGGTGACCAGTACCAGCCTGGACTCTCCGTCGGGCTGGAAGATCCGCCGGGGGAGGGCCTGCTTGGGGTGACTGGACAGGGCGGTGGTGACGAAGGCGTGCGGCCTGCCCTTGGCGTCGTTCACCCAGATCTGGGTCCCGGGACGAACCTGCCAGAGCCTGGCGAAGGGGGACAGCGTCAGGTTGCGGCTGTTGACGTGCGCGGCCACCAGGAAGGCGCCCTTGTCCAGGGTGGAGCCGTTGGCGTGGTGGACACCCGTGGTTAGGGAGTCGTCGAGGTCCAACCATCCGTTGGTGACCGTCGTGTCGTGGAATCCGACGGCGACGTCCAGCTCCGGGATGAAGACCATCCGCGGTTCACGGCTGGTGGGGGGTGTCGCCGCCCGGGGATTTGTCCGGGCGGAGGGCAGGTTCCACGTGCTTCCCGGCAGGGGCATTGCGTCGTCGGCATGCCACAGTCGCTGCGCGGCGGGGACCACCAGGAGCAGGGACGCCGCCACGGCGACCAGGCGGATGGCCCAGCGGGTGGTGGTGCTCATGCCGCACCCGGCACGTCGGCGCGGCGGGCCTGGCGCTTCCGACGGGCACGGCGCCGGTCCTCCCGGACCCATCCAACGACGAGCCATCCGAGCAGGAGCAGGGCTAGGGCGGACAGTCCCAGTCGCATCCGCATCCACGGTTGGACGTGCGGGACGAATCGGTCCCTCTGGGTGGCCTGCGGAGCCTGGGACAGGGGGATTCTGTCCCCGGTGACCAGCAGGCGGTGGCTGTTGATGCCGTAGGGGGTGCAGGTGATCAGGGTCACCTGGTCCTTGTGCGGATTGCGTGCCAGCGGCTTGAGGTTGGTGGGCAGGACCACGTCGGTGCGGGTCACCTGGTAGGCGAACGTCTGGCCGGCGACGTCGAAGAAGAACTGGTCCCCGACGCGCAGTTCGGGCAGCCGGTCGAAGGCACTCATGTTGGGCAGGCCACGGTGGGCGGCGAGGGCGGCATGGGTGCCCTGGCCGCCGACGGGCAGCGAGCTGCCGTACATGTGCCCGGCGCCCCGGTCCAGGACCGCCTCGGTGGTTCCGTGCCGCACGGGCAGCACGACGTCAAGCCTCGGGATCCGCAGGCTGGCCATCACGTCGGTCTCGGCGAGTTGGGCCAGGTAGGTGCGGTACTTGGGGTCCTTGCCCGGATCACTGCCGGTCCACGGGTCACTGATGGCATTGGCGGGCAGGGAGGCGTTGTAGGCGCGGGCCTTGGCCAGCCACTGTGCGTTGAGCGGCGAGCGGGACTGCTCCTCCACGGCATGGCGCGCGTGCTGCGCGGCCTTCCAGTCGTTGAACCAGGTGCCCACGACGGGGAAGAGGGTGACGCCCATGCTGGCCAGCAGCAGTGCGACGACGGCGACCCGGTAGGGCCATTCCCGGCGTCGCACCGCCGTCCCTCCAGCAGTGGTGGGGGTGCTGCTCACGCGCGCCGGCCGTGACGACGGGAGGCGACGAGGGCGGCAGCCAGCGCGGCCAGCAGCAGGCCGGCCAGTCCGCGTCCGACCCCGTGCCCGCCGGTGCTGGGCAGCGCGTTGCCGAGGTTGTGCACGACGTCGGTGACGGTGACCTGCTGCGGAGTCGTGGAGGACTCGACGGTGAAGGTGACCGGCGCCGCCAGCAGTTCGTGCCCGGCGGGTGCCGTGGTCTCCACCAGGCAGTAGACGGTGTAGGCGGAGCCGGCGACGGTGGGCTGGTTGGCGGCGTAGTCATAGCCGGCCAGGCGCATCCCGGTCAGGGTGACCCTGCCGTCGGAGCCGGTGGTCAGGCCCGTCGCGACGGGGGTGCTGCCGGGGGCGGTGGCCGTCCGGCAGACGTCGCTGGCCGGGGCGGGGGTGGATCCGTCCCAGGCGGTGGAGGTGGTCTGGAACAGGGAGAAGACGGCTCCGGACAGGGTGGCGCCGGAGGTCGCGTCGGTCTTGGTGACCACGGCCCTGCCCAGCGGGGCGACCGGCGTGACGGTGCTGCGCTCGGGGGAGTTGACCGGCGGGTTGTCGGTTCCGGTGTACGGCGGGGTTCCGGTGGCGATCGCCTTGTTCACCACGGAGCCGGCGGTCACGTCGGCTGCCGTGATGGTCCAGGTCCTCGTGGCGTCGCAGGTGGCCGAGGCGCCGGGGGCCAGGCTGGCGGCGCACGCCATGTCGGTCAGGCCCAGCAGCTGGTCCGTGACGGTGACCGGGGCCAGGGTGACCGAACCGGTGTTGGTGACGGTGAAGCTGTAGCTGATCACGTCACCGGCGTCGGTGATGCCATTGCCGTTGGTGTCGGCAACCCCCTTGACCTTCTTCTGCAGGTCCAGCGTCGGGGTGGGCGGGGTGACGGAGGCGCAGGCGGAGTTGTCCGCGGTGGTGCCGGTCTCCCCTGTGGCAGTCACGGAGTTGAACAGCCCCTCGCCGGGCTTCGGCGTGGCCGAGCAGGTGTCCGCCGCAGTGGCGGTGGCCGTGGTGGCGTGGAAGGTGATCCGCACCTGGTAGGTGTCGCGGGTTCCGGCCGCCAGGGTCCTCGAGGTGCCGATGGTGTACGGGGCGGCACCGGTCAGGGTGGTCCAGGTGTTGCTGCCGCTCATGCTCCACTCGGCCTTGGTGATGGCCAGGTTGGAGGCGAAGGCCGGGGTGTCCATGATCGGCCCGTAGGTGGCCGGCACGGCGCCGGTGTTCTGGGCCACCACGTCGTAGACGACGGTGAAGTCACCGTTGGCCGCGACGGGGGAGACGGAGTTGACCTTCTTGGTGATGTTCAGCGCCGGCTTGGCGGTGTTGACGAAGGTGCAGGTGATGTTGTCACCCACCTTCGGGGTGAGCGCAAAGCTGGTGCCGGTGGCAAGCGCGACGGTGGTGCCCCCGCTGGTGGTGTTGGTGCACTGGTAGGTGGAGGTGTAGTTGCCGGCATTGGCGCTCATCACGTCGGTGAAGGACAGCGCGGGGTAGCTGCCGTCGGCATTCGCGGCCAGGGTGACGATGCCGGTGGTGGCCGTGACCTTGGTTCCCACGGTGCTGCCGGTCGTGGTGGTGGTGCCCAAGACGGTGGCGCCACTGGCGAAACTGACGGTGGCCTGGTCGGTGGCCGCATTGCGGGTCAGTTCCTTGACCAGGGTGATCCTGGGCTTGGGGATGTTGGTCCAGGTGCAGGTGATGTCGTCATTGCCCTTGGGCGTGATGGTGAGGCTGGTGGCGGTGCCGGAACCCACCGTGGTGCCCCCAGTGGTGCCATTGGTGCAGGTGTAGCTGGTCACGTAGCCCGCAGCGTTCGCGGTGGTCTCCCCCAGGGTGATCGCGGGGTAGGTGGTGCCGCTGGTGGGGTTGATGGTGACGACGCCGGTGGTGGCCGTGGTGGTGGCCGTGGTGTCACTTCCGGTGGTGGTGGCGCTGGCCAGCGTGGTGGTGCCGTTCTTGACGCTCAGCGTCGTCTGGTCCGTCGCACTGGCCCGCAGCAGGTTCTTGACCAGGGTGATCCGCGGCTTGGGTGTGTTGGTCACGGTGCAGCTGATGATCTGTCCCATGCCGACCGTGGTGGTTCCCTGCGAGACGAGCGTCGCGGATCTGGTGGCGCCCGCGAAGGTGGGCGCGGTGGTGGTCAGGCCGGACCGGTCGGTGCACGTCCACGTCTGGGTGTACTTGGTCAGGTCGGTGCCGCCCACCGAGAGCTCCTCGAAGCCATAGCTTCCGGCCAGGACCGCCTTGGGTCCGGTGCTTGCCTGGTGGGTGCCGGTGGCCGGGTCCAGGACGGCCGTGCCGGTGGTGGTGGCCGCCGCCACGACGGTGGAGGCGGAGTCCTTGACCTGCACCTGGAACTGGTCGGTCGGGTTCACGCGGCCGGTGACGTCCTTGTTGATCTCGACATTGGGCAGGGAGATGCCAAAGGCGCCGCCCTGCATCGAGTAGTTGCTGGTGGTCAGGGAGATGGCCGCGGTGGTCGGGGCGTCCGCATAGCCGACGATGGCCTTGGTGTAGTTGTTGCCGGTGCCGGTGCAGCTGACCGTCGTCGTGCCCCACCCGGTGTCGGCGCAGTCTGTGACGTGGTACAGGCCCAGGGAGCCTCCCGTGCCGAGGAAGTTCTGGATGGGCTTGTTGGAGGTCATCTTGAAGACCTCGGGGATGTCCACCTGGGAGTTGGTCGATTCGGCATCGGCCATCACCAGACCCCACCCGCTGGTGGCGGTGGCGCCGGTCCGGGTGTTGACCAGCTTGAGGTTGTTGAGGGTCACCGTCTCGGTTCCGCCCTGGATCATCTGGGGGAAGCTGGTGTTTATGCCGGTGCCGGTGTTGTAGAAGGACGGGATGTTGGCGCCGCCGTAGTTGCTCATGCCCAGGGCCGCGCCGCTCCAGGTGGGCGAGTTGTAGGTGGTGAGCTTCAAGTCGTTGCCCGTGAAGCTCACGGTGTAGGTGAGCGTCCAGTCGGACGGGGTGCCGTCGGCATTGGGCACCACCACGGTCTGGGTGCCGGTGGTCTTGCCGATGGTCATCGGATCCCAGCCGGCAGTGGCCAGCCAGCACACCGACGACAGCGAGCCGCTGTTGACGCCGAAGCTGGTCAGGGTGCAGCCATTGCTCACTCCGGTCAGGGCATTGGTGCTGGTGGGCGTCGACGACGGCTGTGCCAGCGGCTGCGTCACGGTCAGGTTCGCCAGGGTGACGCCATTGCGCTTGGCACCGGTGATGGTCACCGGCTGCTTCAGGGTGATCTCCTTGCCCGTGGTGTTGGCCGCCCAAGTCTGGGTGCAGGTGGCCACCACCTTGGTGCCACCCCAGACGGCCCGCGGCCAGGTGGTGGTTCCGTCGGCCCACTTGAGACTGCCGGCGTCGCAGCCGGCCGAGATGTTGGCCTTGTCGATGAGGATGTCGGCGGTGCGGTCGGTCGAGACGCCGCTCTTGTTCTCGATCGTGATGGTGTGGGTGATGGTGCCGCCCGCGGCCGGGAAGACTGCGGGGCTGGTGGTGTCCGTCAACACCCACGTGCCACCGGTGATGGTCCCCGTGGCGGTGACGGTGTTGGCGCTGGCCGGCAGGGTTCCGGCCAACAGTCCCAGCGAGGACACGAGGCCGAGCAGGAGCGCGAGGACCAGCGACGGGCGCCTTCCCGTGATGCGGGCTCTGGCCCTGGGGGTGTGGGTGGTGACCATGTCCTGCATTCCTGACTGTCGTGCCAACTGCGTGTGGGATGTCGAGCCGTCGTTCACGGCGTGGCCTCGGGCTTCGCCTCGTCCTGCTCACTGCGGCGGGTGGCGGCGAAGGCGCCGGCGACCAGTGCGATGCCGCCGAGGATCGTGAGCCACTGGGACCAGCGGCTGAGGTCCGCGCCGCCGCCGGAGTTGATCCGGGGGGTGGCCGGCGCGATGGTCGTCGGTGCCTGCGACGGGTGGGGGGTGGCCGACGCCGCGGGGGTGAGGACCATGGGCTTGGGCATGACCTTGAGGCTGCGGGTGGGGGCCTGCCCTGCGGCGTTCATCGGCAGGGAGACCAGGATGTCCTGGAAGGGGGTGGGGTCGGCGACCAGGCGGCCGGCGGAGCGGATCCCCGTCTCGTGGACGAGGTAGACCCCGTCGGCCAGGCCGTGGATTGCCGTGCGACCGGCCAGGTCGGTTGCGGCGAAGGTCCGCATGTTGGTGACGGATGGGCGTCGAGTGGGCAGTGCCAGGCGCAGTGCCTCCGTCTGGAGCCGACCGGCAGGCGTGGTCGGATCGACGCCGGGCACCAGCCCGATGGTGAACTCGATCCCGCTGCGGGGCACGGCGCCCGCGTCGGTGTTGTGCTGCGCCACGATCGTGACGCTCCCGTCATCGACCGCCTCGGCCGCGGCGACGGGCATCAGCACGCAGGCCGCCATCAGGGCGAGCGTCATCTGCACGAGGGCCTTGGTCCATCTCATGGGTCCATCCATCTGCAAGAGGGGGAGGGGAGAGGGGGCATCAGATCCAGGTGCCCCCTCCCTTGGGGTGGATCAGGCCTCGACGCCCTCGGCGGCGTCACGACGCTTCTTGGCGACGACCAGGGTCATGCCGGCGCCCAGCAGCAGCACGCCGCCGATGCCGAGCGCAGCCGCGCCGGTCCCGCCGGTCAGCGGCAGGCTGTTCGCCAGGTTGGTCTTCTCGTTGTTGACCGTCAGCAGGGTGGCACCGGTCGACGAGACCTGGGTGATGGTGAAGGGCACGGACTTGGCCAGCAGGTTGTAGCCGCTCGGCGCCTTGGTCTCCACCAGGCAGTAGACGATGGTGTCGGTCTGCTGGGCATTGTCGTACCAGTCGGACTGCTGCAGGCCCTTGGCGGTGACGGTGCCGCTGGCGTCGGTGGTGATGCCGGTCATGATGGCATTGGCCGGGTCGACGGTGGCCGCGTCGCAGACCTGCTGGTCGGTGGCGGTGGCGCCGACGGTGGAACGCAGGGCGCTGAACAGGCTGAACTGTGCGCCGGCCAGCAGGGAGCCGTCCTTGCCGTCCTTCTTGGTCAGGGTCAGGTCGCCGTACTTGCTGACGGTCGGGTCCGAGGGGGTGCCGGGCACCTCGGTGGGCGGGGTCGTCGGCGGGGTGTAGGGGGTGCCGGGGGTCTGGCCGGGCACCTGGTCCACCGCGGTCTGGTTGGGCAGCAGGCTGGCGGTGTTCTGGATGGTGCCGTCACCCTCCACCAGGATGGTGGTGCTCAGCTTGGCCTCGACGGTGGCGGCGGTGTCGGCGGCCTTGGCGGCGGACAGCTTGTCCAGGCCGGAGGGCGACATGATGATCTGGACGTACTCGCCACCGGCGGTGCCGTCGGCGTCGACGACGGAGACGGTGTAGTCCGTGCCCTGCGTCAGGGCGGTTCCGCCGACCGTGACGGAGTCGACGCTCTTGTAGGCCAGGCGGGGATCGAGCTGGTCGATCATCACGTAGGAGCCCATCTGGGTTCCGGTGAGGCTGGGGGTGATGGTGCCGGTCAGGGTGAAGGTGGCCACCTTGTCCGCGACGGCGGTGGTGGTCTGGTCACCGGTGACGGTCTGCTTGTCGTCGACGGCCTTGGTGATCGTGTCCGAGGCATTCTTCGGGTACACGTAGACGGTGTCCATCCACTGGCTGGTGTCGGTGGGGTTGGTCATCGGGAGGGTGGCCAGGGCCGGCAGCGTGGGGGTGATGCTGCTGACCGGGATCACGGTGCCGGTGGTCACATTGGTGACCGTGGCGCCCGCGAGGTTCTCGTTCATCAGGTAGAGCCCGGCGGGGCCGTCGTAGACAGCATTGCCATTGGCGTCGGTGGTGACGGTGGACACCTTGGTGAGCGGGTAGGTGACGCCGCCCACGACGATCTGTCCGGCGGAGATCTCCGCGGCAGTGATGGTGTGGCCCTGCAGGGCGGTGGCCGCGGTCCAACCCTCGTTGGTGGTCAGGTCGACGCCGCCCACCTGGTAGATGTCGAACGGGACGCCCTGCAGCAGGTCGCGGCCCGCGATGGTCTGCTGGGTGCCGTCATTGGTGTTGCCTGTGGTGCCGCCGAGGTACTTGGTGATGTTGAGCTCGAAGGTGCCATCCGCGTTGATGGTCGACGGGTTGACCTTCGGATCGGGGTTCGGGGTGGGTGCGGCGATGGACGGCGTGCTCTGCACGGCCATGGTGGAGACCGATCCGAGGGTCAGGGCGAGGGCAGCCATGCCGGCAGCGGAGAACTTGGTGAAACTCATGGGTGATACCTACATCTGTCGAGCACTAGGGAAGATCCGAAGTGACACTGGTCAGCCCGGCTGCTGCCTGGGCGAATACCGCAGCGAAGGCATCCCCTCGCTACCACGTCAGCCGAGCTCGGCTATCTATGACGAACTACATATATTAGGGCTTCAGCGTTTTGATTGCAATGGCACATTAAGCCCACAGGTCGTAGAGGTCGCGGGGTGCGTTGCGGGTGGTGTCACTCCAGGCCATGGTCTTGGCCACCACGAATCCTTCTGGGGTGAGGGTGTTGCGCTCGATGTTTGGCAGGCCGTGGTAGTGCTGATGGACCAGGGTGGTGCAGTGGGGAAGCGGAATGTAGTTGCGTCCATCGATGAGCTGGATCCGCAGCGCGGTGTTCCCGATCCGGTAGATGCAGGGGTCGGTGTCTCGCTTCGCCGTGGTGAGGGAGGGTTCTGCCGTGATGCGGCCGAAGGTTCGGGCCAGTCGTGTGCGGATCGCGCCGTCCAGTGCCTGGGCCGCGGCTGGGCGGGGTCCGATGGAGAGTAGGTCGATGTCTTCGCTGAGACGCAGGCCATCAAGGATCGTGCGACTGAGTGCAGTTCCGCCGTAGAAGACGAACTGGTCGCGCAGGGGAGCGATGGCCGCCAGGACATGTGAGATGACGAAGTCGTGCTCGATCGACTCGCGGGGAACGCCGTAGTGCTCCATCTGGCGACGCGCATCCGCGTCCGAGAGCTTGTGCGGCCCGGCGGTGGCTGGTTGCCGTGTCACTCTGGGGGAGCGCCGAGCAGGAGGGGTGTGGTCGTGTTCTGGGGTGGTCATGGCAGTGCCTCCTCGACAGCCCGGGCGAGGGTTCTCGCTCGTGGGTTCGCGATACCCAACGCGGTTTCGGGGTCGACGTGCGCAGCCAAGGCCTTGACGGCTGCGGTGGCTTCGTTGGACAGGCCCCCAAGCTGGGGTCGGGCGATCAGGTCGACAAAGGTCTGTTCGGGGGTGGTGACGAGGAAGGCGCCCAGACGGCCGGTCTCTAGCCGGGCGTCGAGTGCGTCGACGTCGGTGGTGGTGAACGTCACCCTTGTCTGGTCGGTGAGGACGACGGGCCGGTGCTGCTGCGGGACGGCGATGACTGTGGTGGCGATGGCTCGGGGGATGGCGTGGTGGAAGCGGGCGGCGCCGATGCCATACAGGACGGGGATTCGGTCGCCATACTGGGCTGTGGCGTAGGCCATTGCCGCTTCCTCGGGGTTGGGTCGCCAGGGCATGTCAGGGTCGATGTCGTCGGGTTTGACGGTGTAGGTGCCTGGGGCGATGCGCACGACACGTCCGGCGCGTTGCAGGCGTAGGAGCTCCTTCTCTGGGTTGGCGTACAGGTCGCGCAACATCACGGGGCGCACTGTGCGCAGCGGGGCAGCGGCCAGGGCGGCCGGGACACCTGTCGTCTTCACATCACACCTCCTGTATGCAAAAGACTACCTTGTAGGGGTCTGGATGCATATTGATGGGTGTGAGCGAGGTTTCGTGACCCTGTGGTGCAGGGCGAATTGCCAGGGGTGTGCCATGAATGTCGTTGGTGGCAGGATGGATGCATGCGAAGCGAGCTGGCCGACGAGGTCTTGCCCTTGATCCGCTCGAGTGGTGACCTGCATCGGTATCGGGCGGCCAATGAGCACGGCTACCAGATGCATGAGGCGGTTGACATCCTTGAGGGGGCGGTGGGAGTCGTGGATGCTTCGGTGGTCCATGACGTGTGTCAGCGGGCGTTGATGTCGTCGTTGCGGATCATCATGCGTGCCGATGATTCGGCCGGCATCATCGGGGATGCCTGTCAGCGTCTGATTGCGCTGCATCCGGTGACGGCAACGGCGGCCAAGGTGTCGCCGGGACGGCTGGTGGCGTGGATGATCAAGTTCCAATTCGACGAGGAGTGCGACTTTTTCACCTTGGATCCGGTGGCCTACGCGCCGGTGCTGGGGGAAGCGGGCATCGCGCGTTACCGCGCGGAACTGGCCCGACGACAGTCCGACCTGGCTGGGTGTGCGCAGGCTCGCGACGGCTACTCGCATGAACGGTTCGTGCTGGAGCACAATGCCCGCCGGCTCGCCGTGCTGGATCGTGATGTGGAGGCGATCATCGCCACTCACGCCAGGGACGGGTCGGTTTCGGCGTGGGCGCTGGAGACGGCTGAGGCATTCGTTGAGATCGCGGACGTGGAGCGGGCCATTGACTGGGCCCGGCGGGCGGCCTTGATGCCGCCCGAGCACCAGGCCCTTCGGGCAGGCAGATTGTGGCTGGACTTGCTGGCAGAACACCGCCCCGGCGAGGTGTTGCCCTCCAGCCTGGAGCTGTTTGAGCGATGGCCGAACCAGAGCACCGCGGCGCAGGTGCACGCAGCCGCGGGCGACAGATGGCCGGGACTGCAGCAGCAGGTGGTTGGACGCCTCAAGAGGCGCCCGTGGGAGGCCGTGGCCTTCCTGTTGCGTCAGCTGGCTGATGTGGATTCCGCGTGGCAGGTGGCCCACGAGCACGCGGACCTGGTGGGCGCTGGCT
Source organism: Luteococcus sp. Sow4_B9 (assembly GCF_052116585.1). Classification (NCBI taxonomy): domain Bacteria; kingdom Bacillati; phylum Actinomycetota; class Actinomycetes; order Propionibacteriales; family Propionibacteriaceae; genus Luteococcus; species Luteococcus sp. Sow4_B9. The sequence continues at coordinate 26,378 of NZ_JBQKKT010000021.1, forward strand.
TGTGGGGCGAGCTGGCTGAGGCGAGGGGCCCTTCCCACCCCGAAGAGGCTGTGCCTGTCTTGGTCCGGCTGGCCGACGATGAGCTCCGTGAGACGGGTGCGCGGCACTACCGTGTCGCGGCGAGTCTCCTGGTTCGCGCCCGGCGGTTCGCCGTCGCCGCTGGTCAAGGCGATGATTTCGATGCCGTCGTTCGTGAGTTGCGCGAGGTCCATCGCCGTCGTCCGCGGCTGCAGCAGGAGTTCGATGCGGCCGGGCTGGCGAGGTGAGCTGGCCGCAGTGACCTCAGGACGGCATGGTGAATCGCCCCGGGATGTCCGGAGACTTCGACCTGTGGGCAGGTTCGAGTCATGCCAGGCAACTGAATCGCCCTCGTGAGCCCGGGGACTCACCGGTGCGCCCGCCATGTTGTGACGGCAGCGATGACGGGGTCCTCGTCCGCTGTGGCTGTTGTGGGGCATTGCGGGCGGAGCCGATGTGCACCGCACGGAGGCGGTCAGTTCTGAGCCGCAGTCCAACCGGGCGCGACGATGCGTACTCCGGTGCCCACCGCTCCAGCCGCGATGCCGTTGGCGCCCCAGGACACCCGAATGGCGTGCGCGCTGGGCAGCCGGCCATCCTCGGCGGTGATCCATACCTCCGCCCTTCCATCGAGGATGGCGCGGATCACGTCCAGAAGGGGCTGCCCTGCGATGCTGTCGGCTCCGACTCCCAGGCGCGCCCCGAACGGCAGTTCCACGGTTGCGTCGTCGTGGTGGATGTGGACCATGAAGGGCCATCCGATGCCCGACGGGGTGAACAGGAGCGTGTGCCCCAGTCGTTGCACCGTCCCACCGCGACTGATCGCCTCGCTGCTTGCGTGAACGTGCACGATGTCAACGTCGTAGATCGACGTGTGGTTGTCTGAGTGCATGAATGGGCACGTTAGCAGCGGCGGGGACTGATCATGTCGACGGGTGACTCGACCGCCGAGCTGGCGCCGGGCGCCTACCGCCCACGACGAGCGCCAGAGCAGCTGCAGGAGTTCCTGGTCTGTCGCTGGGACGCGACCATGACGGGTGCCGTGGACATAGCACACGATGGGTGCGTCGAGGTGATGTGGCTCCAGGGGCGGGGACTGCTGGTCTGTGGCCCCGAGACCGTCGGGTGACCGGGCCATCTCGCTGGGGGCGACGCTGGCCGAGCCCCAGCCCGAGGGCTCCGAGGGCAAGTGGATCGTGCTGCTGGACCCGGCAGGCCATCCCTTCTGCCTGGCAATCTGGGTTTGAACGGAGCTTCACCGCTGGCCGACGATCGGGTTGGATGTCAGGGTGAAGAGCAGTCGAAAGCTCGCTGGCCGAGCGCGTGACCACCGGGTGCTCGCGCGGGGCGCGGCGCTGGTGGCGCTGGCGGCCCTGTTCGGCATCGCGGGCTGTGCCCGGTCCGTGGAATCCAGCACGTCGAGCCCCAGCGCCACGCCAACACCGAGCAGCACTCCAACACCCAGCAGCACTCCAACACCCAGTCGACCTCCCGTCGAGGTGACCGGCTCCGGGCCGGCAGGTGGACGGTTCTGGCAGTTCACCAGCCCGGGCCTTGCTGCCGTACAGCAGCTGACCGGGGGTGGTTTGGTTTCCGTCGAGCAGGCGCCGGGTGGCTGGTTCATCGTCCGGGAGGACGGTCTCGCCTCGCGTATCTCCTTGCCCGAGGGCAGCCGTGCCGAGGTGTCAGCCGGCGACCTGCTCGTGAGCATGCCCGCTGGGGCCGTCTCCGTTCGAGAGTCCCGCCCGCTGCTCACCGCCCGGTGGGTTCAGCGTGGGGACGAGAAGTCACTGCGGATCGAACCGGCCGATTCCGTGCGGATGTGGTCCACATCGGCGGCCCAGCAGGCCCTGTGGACGGAGGTACTGAACACCGTCCCGGAGGCGGACAGCCCGGGCATGCGGGACCAGTTCGTGTGCCACGTGGCCTTCGCTGCGACGAAGGAGGCCTGGTTCCTGGAGCCGGCGCGCCCCGACGTCGGCTATCCCGCCACCGTGGCCGCTCGCTGCAATCCCGGCGCGGTGCCCGACGGAGGCTGAGCCCCTCAGGTCTCGGAGTGACCTGCCCAGCCGGGGGCCGCTGCCAGGCCAGTCGGTCGGCGTCCACCGCGAGCTCGACCCAGGCGACGCACGGGTAGCGGCTGGGGATGTCGCGATGGCAGTCCTCGGAGGGAGGCTCCCGTGGCTGGAAGGTCCAGGTGGTCACGGCCACATCGCTCATCCGGTCCAGTCGGAAGACCCGCCAGTCATCCCTGAGCCGATCGAAGGCCTGCAGGTACCAGTGTTCGCCCTGAGTCATGAGGCGCGCCGGTTCCACCTCGCGCTCGGTGAGAGTTCCGTCGGGACGTTGGTAGCGGAAGCGCACCAGGGCATGGTCGCGTTGCGCGACGGCCAGATGTGAGAGCACCTGCCAGTCGACCGCCGGACGCGTGCGGGGCAGACTCCGCGTCGCCTCATGCAGGGCACCGGCCAGAGCACGGAGCCGGGGAGGAAGGACCTGATCGAGCTTGGTGAGCGCCCTCAACCCGGCTTCACCCACCGAGTCCTGTCCAGTGAGCGCCGCCATCCGCAGACATGCCACCAGTGCCACCGCCTCGTCGTCGTCCAACATGAGGGGTGGCAGCCGGCGGCCGGCGCCGAGCCGGTAGCCCCCATCCAGACCGCGGTCGGCCTCCACGGGGTAGCCGAGCTCGCGCAGGCGCGTCACATCGCGTCGAACGGTGCGTTCGGTGACTCCCAGCCGCGCGGCCAGGTCTGCGGCCTGCCACGAGGTGCGGGACTCCAGGAGGTCGAGCAGACGCAGCACGCGGTGGGTGGTCTGGCTCATGGCCCCATCATGGCGGCCGCTGCGGACAAGAACTGTCCGCATGGGCTGGTTGAGTCAGGTCATCAGCGCCCGACGACCCAAGGAATGCCATGTACCTGCCCCAGATCGACGACGAACGGACCACCTTGTGCAACTTCCTCGAGGTGCAGCTGGACGCGGCCCGGCCGGCGAAGCTGCGCTACCTGTACGTTCACCATGTGGAGGAATTTGCCCGCCACGCGGGTCACGCCGACATCATCCGCGAGGAGATCGACGGCGCACGGGCCGCCGAACTGTGGCTGGCGAGCGAGGGTCTGCCGGGCAATGACTTCGTCACACCGTGGGAACCTGTCCAGTGAGCACGTCCGCACGATTCAGCACCACCAGGCAAGCAGCGCAGCTCGAGGAGAGTCCATGCACATCATCCTGATTCCCGGCCTGTGGCTGGACGCATCCATCTGGGATGAGGTGGTCACCCACGTGCGTGGGAAGGGTCACGAACCCGTGGCGCTGGCCCTGCCGGGGCAGGGAGACGGAACTGATGCGACGCTCGACGACCAGATCGACGCGGTGCTGGCGGCCATCGATTCCCTCGCCGGGGAAACAGCCCTCGTCGTGGTGCACTACTCCGACGAGGCACGCTTCGACGTTCCTGTCACCGAGATCTGCCCGGAGTTCCCCCCGGAGGATGCCAAGGCGTGGATCGAGAACGGCGTGCCGGAGCTCCAAAAGGTCGCGCACCTCGAATACGTGGACATCGATTCCGGACACTGGCCCATGGTGAGTGCGCCGCTCAGGCTGGCGGAGATCATCGACGAGCTGACTCGCAGCTGACGGGAGCTCGCCGGGAATGTCCTGCGCTCCCGGGACGCTGTCCAGATGAGGACGTCACCACGAAGGAGCGATGATGAACACCCGTCACGAGACCGACAGCATGGGCACCATTGAGGTGCCTGCCGATCACTACTGGGGCGCCCAGACCGAGCGCAGCCTGCACCACTTCGACATCGGTCGCCCGACCTTCGTCCTGCCTCGCGCCCTGATCCGGGCATTGGGCGTGCTGAAGAAGTCCGCTGCCCGGGCCAATGCGGAGCTGGGGGAGTTGCCCGACGACGTGGCGGACCTCATCGTCCGTGCTGCCGACGAGGTGATCCGGGGCGATCTCGACGCCGAGTTCCCGCTCGTCGTCTTCCAGACGGGCTCCGGCACCCAGTCGAACATGAATGCCAATGAAGTGATCGGCAACCGGGCCATCGAACTCGCGGGTGGTCAGATGGGGTCCAAGGTGCCCGTGCATCCCAATGACCACGTCAACCGCGGCCAGTCCAGCAATGACACCTTCCCCACGGCCATGTACATCGCGGTGGTCAGCGAACTGCAGGAGACCTTGTATCCCGGCGTCACCAAGCTGCGCGACACTCTCGCCGAGCTGGCCGAACGCTTTGACGACGTGGTGATGGTGGGTCGGACCCACCTGCAGGACGCCACCCCGGTACGGCTCGGCCAGGTCGTCGGCGGTTGGGTGGCGCAGATCGACGAGGCTCTGGTTGCGGTGCGTCACGCCGATGAGCAGGCCCGCGGTCTGGCGATCGGTGGAACCGCCGTCGGTACCGGGCTGAACGCCCACCCGGACTTTGGCGCCTTCACGGCCAGGTACATCAGCGAGGAGACGGGTCTGGACTTCCATCAGGCCGAGAACCTGTTTGCCGCACTGAGTGCCCACGATGCCCTGGTGGGTGTCTCGGCGAGCCTTCGTACCCTGGCGGGGGCGTTGATGAAGATCGCCAACGACGTGCGCTGGTATGCCTCGGGCCCGCGTGAGGGGATTGGTGAACTGCTGATCCCGGAGAACGAGCCGGGCAGCTCGATCATGCCGGGCAAGGTGAACCCCACCCAGAGCGAGGCGTTGACCATGGTGGCGGCCAAGGTCTTCGGCAATGACGCGACGGTCGCCTTCTCCGGCAGTCAGGGCAATTTCCAGCTCAACGTCTTCAAGCCCGTCATGGCCTGGTCCGTGCTGGAGTCCATCCAGCTGTTGGGCGACGCCTGCGTGAGCTTCAATGACCACTGCGCCGTCGGCATTGAACCCAACCGCGACGTGATCGCCGAGCACCTGCAGAGCAATCTGATGCTGGTCACCGCCCTGAATCGGCACATCGGCTACGACGCCGCCGCCAAGATCGCCAAGAAGGCCCACCACGACGGCAGCACGCTGAAGGAGGCGGCCCTGGAGCTGGATCTGTTGACCGCGGAGCAGTTCGACCAGTGGGTGGTTCCCGAGGAGATGACCCGGCCCAGCTGACGCCGGCCAGCGAGCCCCCGCGGGGGACCAACGGCTGGGGATGCCCGTAGCCTGACGTCATGGCGAAATTCCTGGTCTCCGGCATCCCCGCCTTCGGGCTGGTCAACCCCGTCCTGCCCCTGGTGGCGGAGCTGACCGCTGCCGGTCACGACGTCGATGTCCTGCTGAGCGAACACTTCCGTGGGGCGGTGGAGGCGGCGGGTGCCACCCTGGTGCCGTACGCCTTCCAGCTGGAGGGGCCCTTGACGTCGCCCTGGTCCTTGGCCAGTCAGGGTCGCCGCATCTTCGACGACATGACCGCCGCCATGATCCGGCTCGGGAACCGCTATGACGCCCTCATCGGAGCCGGCATGCAACCTCGGCTCGACGAGGTGGAGCGGGCGCTCGACCGGCCCGTCGCCCTACACCTGCCGGTCTTCTTCCAGAACGACCGCACGGCGGGCTACTTCGCCCAGATCTGCACGACGATGCCTCAACCCGCGCGTCGCGTGCTGGGCACCCCGGCACTGCGTCGGGTGGCCGGACAGGTGGCGGGCCGCGGCGTCTTCGGCAGGGCGCAGGGCGACATCATCGAGCTGCTGGGTCCCCGGTCCCGATCGTTGAACATGACCGTCGCGGCACGTGACTACCAGCCCTTCGCGGAGGACTTCGACGGCTTGTACCTGGGCCCCCGCCCCACCCAGCGCCGCGAGGACCCGAGCTTCCCGATGGATCGGGTGCGGGACCACGATGGGCCGGTGATCTATGCCACGCTCGGCACGGTCTTCAACTCGTGGGTGCCCTTCTTCCGGACCATCGCGGACGCCTTCGACGGCTCCGATGCCCTCGTGGTGATGACCACCGGCAGCCAGGCGCGGGTCAGTGAGGTTGGTGTCGTGCCGCAGAACGTGATCCTGCGTCCGTTCGTGCCACAGACCATGGTCCTGGAGCAGGCCGATGTGTGCTTCACCCACGGCGGATTCGGGACGGCAACCGACGCCGTCGGGCTGGGCGTCGTGCCGGTGCTGACGCCGATGGGTGCCGACCAGTTCTTCAACGCACACCGGTTGGAGGCCCTCGAGGCCGGGCTGGTGCTGCCCAGGGCGGAGTTCACCGTGGAGTCGGTCCGGGTGGCGGCCGAGCGGGCTCGGACCGAGGCGGACCTCCAGGCCGGCGTTGCCCGGATGCGTGCGGCCTTCGTCTCGTCGCCCGGACCCGTGGCGGGGGTCAGGGCGCTGGAGGCGCTGGTCTGAGCAGTGGCCGCACTATTGGTCCGTGGATTCCCTCGCCTCCCTGACCGGTGTCTCGCCCATCACCATCCGCCGCGACCTCGCAGACCTGGAGGGCCAGGGGCTGTTGAAACGGGTTCACGGCGGCGCGGTGGCGATCGACCTGCGCGGCCGGCCGCTGCCCTACAGTCTGCGCTCCGCAGAGAATGCCGAACAGAAGGCCGCCATCGCCCAGGTCGTGGCGACCATCATTGCCGATGACATGTCCGTGGTCCTCGACAACGGATCCACCATGGTTGCCGTCGCCGAAGCGCTCGTCGGCAGGCCCATCACCGCTATGTGCCTGTCCCTGCGTACAGCCGTGGCCCTCGGTGAGTCCGACGCGCCCACCCTTGTCACTCCGGGCGGTCCGGTCACACCTGTCAGCCTGCGATGTGGGGGAGCGGCTGCCGTGGCGGCTCTGGACGGCTTTCGCGCCGACGTCGCGATCATGGGGGCCTGCTCGGCCAGCCCTGTGCACGGGTTGACGGTCACAACCCACGAGGATGCGCAGATCAAGAAGTCGATCGTCCAGGCGTCAGCCCGGGTGGTGCTGGCCGCCACCGGGGACAAGTTGGTCCGCACCTCGAGCTTCCGGTTCGGCACCATGGATGACCTGGATGATCTGGTGACGACACCGGATGCACCGGAGTCTGCGTTGGAGGAGTTCCGCGCAGCCGGGGTCATCGTGCACCTGGCGGTGTGATGGGCGACACACTCATGTCTTCACCCGTCGGCGTGGTCCACACAGCGTACGGACCAGGGGCGGAACTCGAGCCGAGCGTCTCCGATGGGTGTGCCGCACTCGTCGCAGAGCCCGTACGTGCCCGAGTCCATCTTCGTCAGGGCACGCTCCACTTGGTCGAGAACCTCGGCGAGGGTCTGCGCGGTGGACGCGTCGGCCATCTGCTGGATCGCCTGGGTGGTGCCCTCTCCGATCCGCTTCCCGAAGCCGATGGTGGCCCCACCTTCGGGCGGACGGGTCAGGTCAGCGATCTGGGTGCGCAGCTCCGTGGCCTTCGCCTCCAGTTCGGCACGCGTGCCGGAGTCGTCGATGGGCAGCTCTGACATGCCCAGACCCTAGCTCGTCATGCCATCGCGTCAGGCCAGACCCGTGACGCGCAGTGTGATGTTGACGCGTCCCGTCGTCAGACCGCATCCGGCGGGGGCGGTGCCGGGGATCACCTTGGTCACCCCGTGGAAGGCCATTCGTGAGGGGCCACCGAAGACGAACAGGTCACCCGAACGCAGTTCCAGGTCAACCCAGGGCTTGTTGCGGGTTTCGGTGTTCCCAAAGCGGAAACGGCAGCTGTTCCCGATGGAGATGGACACCACCGGGGCAGGGGAGCGTTCGTCCTTGTCCTGGTGCATGCCCATCCGGGCGTCGTCGTCGTAGTAGTTCACCAGGGCGCAATCAGGTTGATAGGCCGACGCCAGCTCCTCGTAGCCGTCGGCCGCGAGCAGTGCGCGTTGTCCCAGACGCACCATCCAGTCCGGGACAGGCGGCACCCGCTCGCCGTTCTGGTCGATGGCCTCTCGCGTCAGTCGTCCCGGTGTCCAGTGCCAGCCCAAGCAGACACTCTGCACACTCATCGGGTGACCACCGACCCGCGGATAGCGGGGAGGGACCGGCCCGCGGCCCCATGCGTGGAAGCGGTCGACGAGCCAGCGCTGTTGTTCGAGCGTCAGGAAGCCTGGCACGTGGTGCGCGCCGGGCGGCAGGGCGACGGTGGGCCGGCAGGGTTCGTCACCGAACAGCGATTCCATGCCAACCATGGTGCCTCGGGGTTTGAGGGCGGTTCAGGACAGCAGCTCGAGCGAGACGGCCATCACGGCCATTCCGGCCACCAGGCCGTAGATGGCTGCGTGGTGCTCGCCGAACTTCTGGGCCGAGGGCAGGAGCTCGTCGAGGCTGACGAAGACCATCACACCCGCCACGGCGCACAGGCAGGCGCCGAGCAGCGCGGGAGTGATGAAGGGAGCCAACAGCAGGTACAGCACAATGGCGCCCAGCGGCTCCGAGAGTCCAGATCCTGCCGCATACCAGAAGGCCTTCGCTCGCGATCCGGTGGCCGCATAGATCGGCACCGAGACCGCGATCCCCTCGGGGATGTTGTGGATGGCGATGGCGACCGCGATCATTGCACCGGCGCGGAAGTCCTCCAGGCTCGTGACGAGTGTTGCGAAGCCCTCCGGCAGGTTGTGCAGGGTGATCACCACCGCGGTGACCAGACCCGTGCGCATGAGAGCACCGCGGCGTGCGAGTTCAGGGTCATTGGATCCGGGCAGACCGGATGGCTCGTGCGGGTTGACAGATTCGGGTACGAAACGGTCGATCAGCAGGATCAGGCCGATCCCGGCGAAGAACCACAGGACCCCCCAGGCGCCACCGCCCAGGTGTTCGATGCCGGTGGGCAGCAATTCCATGAAGGAGATGTAGATCATCACGCCGGCTGAAAGCCCCAGCCCCGAGGCCAGCAGGCGAGTGGAAACCTCCCGCCGCCCGATGACGACCAGTCCGCCCAGAGCCGTGGCCAGGCCAGCGAGAACGGTCAAAGCGACCGCGCCGATGATCCCGCTCTGCATGGACCAACGGTACGTGAAGTTGCCTGGCTCTGTCCGGGCTTGGCAAGACCCGACACGACGCATGACGCTGGGCAACGACTGAAGAGGATGAGCGCGCTCGTCGCTCCGCCCCCGGGACGTCATAGCGTTGAGGAAACGTCCAACAGGGAGGGTCCCCCATGGGATTGTTCAGTCGGCGACGCAAGTCGGTGTCCGAGGCCTATCAGCCAGAGTTGGTCAAGCCCGTGGTGGGTGGCCCAGGTCAGGGTGGGGCCGTTTTCGAGCGCTTCCAGACCACTCGTGCGATGCCTGAGGAGACCATCGCCCGCTTCCGTGGCCGAGTTCCTGACGCCGTCCTGGACATGTGGCGGGTTCATGGTGAGGGATTCGTGGGAGATGGCTACCTGCGGGTGCTCGATCCCCAGCGCATCTCACCCGACGGCGTCCTCGACCCAGATGAGGGGGCGGTTGCGTTGATGAACACGGCCCTCGATGACACCATCTTCTGGCATGGCCCCGCCCAGGCGTTCATCTGTGTGAAATGGCGCCTTGGTGTGTTGGACCTGGTGTCCCACAACAGGCCTGAGGATCCCCGGGCCGTCCTGGGCAGTCTCGGTGACCGGGACTTCCAGGAGCGAGCCCTGGAGAATCGGCACTTCATGGAGTGGCTGGGGCGGGGCGGTTCTGTGCCGGACCTCACCCAGGGACTGTTCTACGTCCCCGCGCCCACGATCGGGGGTGCCTATGTGTCGACGGCGCTTGAACCGGGTGGTGCACTTGAATCGCAACAGATCTATCTGCAGTTCGGTGGCGGCCCTCGGTTGGGTTTCCAGAACCCGGACGAGATCACCCCTCGACCGGACTGCGACTCACGCTCCTGAATCCCGCGCCCTGACTCTCTGGAGGTATCGCACCTTTGCGAGACATTGCAGAACTGTCAGTGGCGCCGTCTAGCCTTCGATGTGTTGGTGACCATCCCCCGCAGAATTCGAGGAGCGCATCATGAATGAGGTCGTCTGCCCCCAGTGCCACACGGCATTCACCATCGACGAGGCTGGCTACGCCCACATCCTGCAGCAGGTACGCGACAAGGAGTTCGAGAAGGCCGTCGCACAGCGGCTGGAGCTGGCCGAGGAGCAACGCCGATCCGAACGCGACCTGGCGGTGGCGCAGGCCCTCGCGAAGGTGGAGGAGGAGAAGGCGGCCGTCGCCGCGGAACTCGCCGCGGCGAGGCAACAGCTCGAGGCCACCGCCAAGGTCTCCAAGGCGGAGTTCGACGCTGCGCTGCAGGCGGAGCAGTCCAGGGCGGCGGCGGAACTGCAGGCTGTGCGCGCCCAGCTCGAGTCGCAGGTCCAGGAGCTCAGGTCACAGAAGCAGTCTGAGGTGCAGGAACTGCGGGCCGAGCTGCAGGCGTCGGGGACCAAGGCTGAACTCGCGATCACCCAGGCGGTTCAGGCGGTGGAGAAGGAACGCGACCAGTTGCGCAATGACCTCGATCGTTCGAAGTTCGAGAAGGAACTGGCAGAACGCAGCATGAAGGAGCGCTACGACGCCCAGTTGAAGGAGCGCGACGAGGCCATCGAACGGCTGCGGGACATGAAGGCGCGGCTGTCCACCAAGATGGTGGGTGAGACTCTGGAACAACACTGCGAGATCGAGTTCAATCGGCTGCGCCACACCGCCTTCCCGCGCGCCTACTTCGAGAAGGACAATGACGCCCGCACCGGCAGTAAGGGCGACTACATCTTCCGGGATCTTGATGACCATGGCGTCGAGTCGGTCTCGATCATGTTCGAGATGAAGAACGAGAACGAGACCACCGCGACGAAGCACCGCAATGAGGACTTCCTCAAGGAACTGGACAAGGACCGCAACGAGAAGGGCTGCGAGTACGCCATTCTCGTCTCGATGCTGGAGCTGGACAACGAGCTCTACAACAGTGGCATCGTCGACATGTCGCACCGCTTCCCGAAGATGTACGTGATCCGTCCGCAGTTCTTCATCCCGATGATCACGTTGCTGCGCAATGCCGCCCAGAACTCCCTGGCCTACAAGCAGGAGCTGGAGCTGGTGAAGGCCCAGAACATTGACATCACCAACTTCGAGAATGACCTGGAGACCTTCAAGACGGGCTTTGCCCGCAACTACGAATTGGCTTCCCGCAAGTTCACGACGGCCATCGACCAGATCGACAAGTCCATTGCCGCTCTGCAGAAGACCAAGGAGAACCTCCTGGGGGCCGACAACAACCTACGACTGGCCAACAACAAGGCGCAGGACGTCACGATCAAGAAGTTGACCCGCAAGAATCCGACCATGAAGCAGAAGTTCGACGATCTGGCGGCATCGCGGCCAGCGCTTCCGGCGGCAGAGGATGACCAGACGTTGATCTGAATGACACTCGTGTCGCCGTGGAACAGGGCATCGCCCCAGGCTCCGCGCGCGAGGGAGAATGGGGCGTGGCGACGCTGGAGGTGGGGCGGGCATGAAGAGGCATGAGGTACTCCTCCTGACCGGTCTCGTGCTGCTGGTCCTCGTGGCGGTCGCCGTGCCGTGGCCACAACCCGCTCCGGTTCCGAAGGGCTCAGCGTCAACCTCTGGGCAGTCCACGCCTACGCGGTCCAACTCGCCCGAACCGCCCCAGCCCGATGCGACCGCGCTGTTCGTGCCCAGCTTCCAGCAGCTGCCACTGGGCACCTGGCAGGTGGGCACCAAGAATTCCGTGCGGGATCTGAGCGGCGTCGATACGGCGTCACTGGAGCTGGCGCGTCAGCTCTACCAGGCCCCGTTCCCAGCCCACACCTGCTCACTGGGCACGCCGTCTGCGGATGTGGATGAGTTGGAAGGCCAGGCCGAGCGCTACGTCGAGTGCCTGATGAATCCGTGGCAGCAATGGGCCATGACACATGGCGCGGCAGCCTTGCAAACACCGGTAGTGCAGCACTGCGGTCGCCCTGAGCATGCGGGTGGTGATGGCTGCTCGGAGCCGGACACCTTCTTCGGCCGGGCCGGGCAGGACAACGTGATCCACCTGGCCAGCCGTGCCCGCCCGCCGCGCTACGACTCCTTCGACCTCGAGATGGTCATTGCCCACGAGCTGTCCCACTGCCTGCAGTTCCAGCTGCGTCCCCGGGCGGGTGGCGAACTCGTCCTCCTGATGGGCGTTGCGGATCCGGACCCCAAGCGCCTCTCGCGACGCTCCGAACTGCAGGTGGAGTGCATGTCCGTCGGGATCGTGGCCCAGTCGCAGGGTGGCGACATGGTGCAGCGCAAGGCCCTCGAGAGGCTCTACCGCAGTGACGACGTCCACTGGGACCGGACCAGTCAGCGCTTCTGGACCCAGCAGGCCGCGCGCAACAGGGTTGGGGACTGCAATGCCCACCTGGCCAGCGACGCCTTGCTCATGTACCGGAGTCAGGAATGAGCGGCAGCACACGGCGCGGACGGATGAGGAGCACCCTGCGTGGACGAATCGTGGTGGTCACCCTGGTGCTGGCCGGCTGTGCCGCACTGGGCCTCGTGGCGCAGCGGGCGGCTCCGCCCGGTCAACGGTCACCGGAGGGCGCTGGGAACTCCCGGGGCCAAGTGGGGGCAGGAGCCTCCGCACCGACGCCATACCGACCCAGCTTCCAGACACTGGACTTCGGGGATGACGACGGCAAGGGGTCGCCAGAAGTGGACTACTCCGGCGTCGATGTGGCCAGTCAGCAGCTGGCTCTGGCCCTGAAGTCAACCCGATTCCCCAACCACCGTTGTGTGGCTCCGGTGGCGGCGCCAACCACCTTCGCCGCGATCGAGCGGCATTCGGAGGTCTACGTGAACTGCCTGTTGGATGCGTGGCGCCCATGGCTGGAGGCCCACGGCACTGAGCACGTCAAGCCCATTGACCTGCGGCACTGCGGCCTGGCCCAGTGGCGTGGGACGCAAGCCTGCTCCGACGAGCACACGGTCACCTGGGACCCGGGCGTCGGCACCTTCTACCTGCATCGCCGATTCGGGGTGGGGCTGTGGGAGTCTTCGACCATCGCGATGACCTTGGGCAGGATGACGGCGGCGACCCTGCAGCACCAGGTGCGGCTCCCGGAAGGACACTGGGTCCTGCTCATGGGCGTTGATGATGACACGCAGGTCATGAACCGACGCCAGTCCCTGCAAGTTGAATGCATGGCTTCGGGCATGCTCCGGGCGGCGCAGAGCCCCTCGCAGGCAGAACTGGCCGAGGAACGCACCGTCTACGACCGGGGAGCTGACTACTGGGGGGCGAAGTCGCAGGCCTTCTGGCTGGCGCAGGCCCGTCGAGGAGTGGTGGGGGAGTGTGATGCGATCATCGCGGCCCCGGCTCTGGTCGCCCACCGGTGATTCGCCCACCGGTGATTCGTGGGGGATCCGGCGTGGCGCTGGGGGATTGGCCAATCTCCCGTGTTGTGGGCTAAGCTTTCCGAGCCTTTTCCAAAGGCCTGCGGATGTAGCTCAATGGTAGAGCCCTAGTCTTCCAAACTAGCTACGCGGGTTCGATTCCCGTCATCCGCTCCGCACAGGAGGACCCGGCGCACGTCGCGCCGGGTCCTCCTTTTTCGCATTCTGCCGCCTGGCGCACGGGTGACCACACTGGCTGCGTGCAATAGGTCGATGGCAAGGCCTGTTGGCGCGGCACTGAGCCTGCTGGGCCTCCCCGAGCGCGCCCGGTTTGCCGATGACCGCGCGGTCGCTAGGATTGTGCGGTCTGCCATTTGCGCAATTTTCGACGATCAGGAGAACCTGTGCCCAGCACTGTTGAGCAGCTCAGCCCGTCCCGGGTGAAGCTCACCATTGACATGCCCTTCGAGGAACTGAAGCCGAGCCTGGACAAGGCCTACGCGGAGATCGCCCAGTCGGTCACCATTCCCGGCTTCCGCAAGGGCAAGGTTCCCGCGGCCCTCATCGACCAGCGCTTCGGGCGCGGCATGGTGCTGCAGGAGGCCATCAACGACGCGCTGCCCGAGGCCTACGGCCAGGCCATCGTCGAGCACAAGCTGGTTCCGCTGGGCCAGCCCGAGATCGACGTGACCAACCTCGAGGACGGCAAGAACGTCCAGTTCACCGCCGAGGTTGACGTCCGCCCCGAGTTCGACCTGCCCGAGTTCTCGTCCATCTCCGTCGAGGTGGAGCCCACCGAGGTCAAGGACGAGGACCTGGAGGAGCGCATCGACACGCTGCGTCAGCGCTTCGCCACCAATACCGACGTGGACCGCGCTGCCCAGGATGGCGACGTCGTCACGATCGACCTCGAGGGCTCGCAGAATGGCGAGGTCCTGGAGGACGCCACCGCCGAGGGCATCCAGTACAAGCTGGGCTCGGGCGGGATGCTCGAGGGCATGGACGAGGCCATCACCGGCCTGAAGGTGGGCGAGGACAAGACCTTCACCTCCAAGCTTCTGGGCGGCGCCCACCGCGACGAGGATGCCGACATCAAGGTGACCGTCACCAAGGTGCAGGAGCAGGAGCTGCCGGAGATCGACGACGCGTTCGCCCAGATGGTGAGCCAGTTCGACACCGCCGAGGAGATGCGCGCCGACCTGCGCAAGAGCCTCGACAACATGGCTCGTCTGGAGCAGGCCGCCGATGCCCGTGACAAGGTGCTCGAGGCTGTCATCGCGCAGACCGAGTTCGAGCTGCCGCAGAAGATCGTCGAGGCCGAGATCGAGGCCCGCAAGGAGCAGGTGCTGCGCCAGCTGGGCGCCGCCGGCCTGAGCGTCGAGCAGTACCTGAAGGACGCGGAGGACGAGACTGCGGAGACCGAGGACGAGTTCTGGGCCGAGATTGAGAAGCGTTCGATGGACGCCCTCAAGGCGCAGATCGTGCTCGACAAGCTGGCCGATGAGAATGAGTACGAGGTGGGCCAGGAAGAGCTCACCCAGATGATCTTCACCAAGGCGCAGCAGAACGGGACCTCCCCCGAGCAGGAGATCCAGCACATGCAGGAGCACAATCACCTGCCTGAGTGGATGCAGGAGATCCGTCGTTCCAAGGCCCTGGCCGAGATGGTCAATGCCGCCAGCATCGCCGACACCAACGGCAAGGTCATCGACCTGAACAAGATGGGTCCGGACGGCTCCCTCGTGGACAGCGATGACGAAGACGAGGCTGACGAGGCTCCCGCCAAGAAGGCCCCCGCCAAGAAGGCTCCCGCCAAGAAGGCTCCCGCCAAGAAGACGGCTGCGAAGAAGGCTCCGGCCAAGAAGACGGCTGCCAAGAAGACTGCTGCCGCGGAGGAGAAGGCCGACGAGTCTGAGGCGGCCGACGAGGCTCCCGCCAAGAAGGCTGCTGCGAAGAAGGCTCCGGCCAAGAAGGCGGCTGCGAAGAAGGCTCCGGCCAAGAAGACGGCTGCCAAGAAGACCGCCGCCGCAGAGGAGAAGGCCGACGAGGCCTGATCGGACCGGCCTGGCCTGCACCAGGGCCACTGACGCCTAGACTGGGCGCCGCGCACACCGCGCGGCGCCCAGTTGCATTCCTGATCCCTGACACCGGGCGGGTCCGCTGCACGGGCCCCATGCCGAACCAACTCCAGGAGTTCCACGTGCTTGAAAGTCTTCGTCAGCGCCTACCGCGGCCCGTGGGTCGCACGGCTGATCGCACGCGGAACGAGGCCGTCGACGCGGGTGTGATGTACGGTCCCGAGACTCCCGAGCAGGCAGCGGCCCGGGTCACTGATCGCACGGCTGCGACGCGTGGCCGGGTCGTGGTGCACGAGCACGCTGCTTCTCCGTCGACCCCGTCGCGTCAGGAACCGGGTGCGGGGCAGTGGTCCGCACAGGTGTCGGACTCCTCACGGACCCACGGCAGAGTGGTCACCCCCCGGATGGTGGTCGTCCTGGTGGCCATCGCGGCAGCCCTCGTCGGTCTGCGCGAGCTGAAGGAACTGGCCAGTCTGGTGGCGCCCGTCTTCTTCGCCCTCAACCTGATGATCACTGCCTATCCCGTGCAGCGTCGGCTGGTGCGTTGGGGTGCGCCACGGTGGGTCGGGGCCGTGGCTGCCGGCGTGACCGTCCTCGTGGTGCTGGCACTGATCATCTTCGGCCTCAGCTACGGCGTCGCGGCCATGGTGGGAGAGCTGCCGAAGTACAACCGCGAATTCACCACCCTGTACAACGAGTCCCTGCGCCTGCTCGAACAGATGGGCTTCGACCGCTCGGTCCTGATGCAGTCACTGAAGGGAATCGACCCGAACAGTGTGCTTGACGTCGTGACGGGGCTGGTCAGCAATGCGAGCGGCGTCGCGACCCTGGCTGTCGTCGTGCTCACAACCCTGATCTTCATGGTGATGGACGCCATCATCGTGGAGGACCGTCTGGCGGCAGCGGAGAGGACGCATCCCAGCTTCGTGCGTGGACTGCAGATCTTCGCCCAGGGCATTCGCAAGTACTGGCTGGTGAGCACCGTCTTCGGCCTGATCGTCGCCGTCGTGGACTACGTGATCCTGGTGGGGGTCGGCGTGCCCCTGGCTCTGGTGTGGGCCATGTTCAGCTTCCTCACCAACTACATCCCCAACATCGGCTTCGTGATCGGACTCGTGCCGCCCGCGCTGCTGGCCCTGGTGGAGGGCGGTTGGAAGCCCGCAGTCCTGGTGGTGGCTGCCTACAGCATCGTGAATTTCGTCATCCAATCGATCATCCAGCCCCGCGTTGCGGGTGATGCCGTGGGGCTCACACCCACCCTGTCCTTCCTATCGCTGCTGCTGTGGGGCTGGGTCTTCGGCGGGCTGGGCGCCCTGATCGCCCTACCTCTCTCACTGCTGGTCAAGGCACTGTTGGTGGATGTGGATCCCGCCGCCCGATGGGTCAACACGTTGATCTCGTCCCGGGTCAGCGACGGCGAGCCGCTGCCCGAGACTGCTCACCCGCAGTGGGATTGAGCACGCCGTCCGCGATCAGGGGCAACGTGCATTGTTTTGTCACCGGCACCGGGTAGGTTTCAAGGGTGAACGATTTCGCAACTGACCACACGATCCGCGCCGCTGGTGGCGTCGGCAGTGGCTTCGGGATGACCGACAACGTCTACCAGGCACTGCTGGCCAACCGAATCGTCTTCCTCGGCGACGAGGTGAAGGACGAGAACGCCAATGCCATCTGCGCGCAGCTCCTGCTGCTGAACGCGGAGGACCCGAACAAGGACATCTACCTCTACATCAACTCGCCCGGTGGTTCGGTGACCGCTGGCATGGCGATCTTCGACACCATGCAGTGGATCAGCAATGACGTGGCCACGGTGGCCATGGGCCTGGCCGCCTCCATGGGGCAGTTCTTGCTGAGCGCTGGCACCAAGGGCAAGCGCTACGCCCTGCCGCACAGTCGCATCATGATGCACCAGCCCTCGGGCGGAATCGGCGGCACCGCCTCGGACATCCGGATCCAGGCGGAGCAGTCGCTGCACATCAAGAAGCAGATGGCGGAGCTGATCAGCCAGCACACCGGACAGCCGCTGGAGCAGATCGAGGCCGATTCGGACCGCGACCGCTGGTTCACCGCGGCGCAGGCCCAGGAGTACGGCTTCATCGACCACGTCTACGAGCGCGCGTCGCAGATCTCCGCCGACGCGCCGAACCAGTGAGGACCAGCATGACCATGCCCATGAACATGTCCATGCCGGCGATGCCCGGCGGGATGGCCCCGGCCGGACCGTCGATGGACTACTACATCCCCCAGTGGGAGGAGCGCACCTCCTACGGAATGCGTCGTGTGGACCCCTACACGAAGCTCTTCGAGGAGCGCATCATCTTCCTCGGCACCCCCATCAGCGACGAGATCGCCAATGCGGTGATGGCGCAGCTGCTGTGCCTGCAGCAGATGGACTCCGAGCGTCCGGTGACGATCTACCTGAACAGCCCGGGCGGTTCGTTCACCGCGCTGACGGCGATCTACGACACGATGCGTTACATCAAGCCCGAGGTGCAGACCGTGTGCCTCGGCCAGGCTGCCTCCGCTGCGGCCGTGCTGCTGGCCGCGGGGACCAAGGGCCGACGCCTGGCCCTGCCCAACTCGCGCATCCTGATCCACCAGCCCGCCACTGAAGGCGGCTACGGTCAGAGCTCCGATCTGGAGATTCAGGCCAATGAGATCCTGCGCATCCGCAGCCTGATGGAGACCATGCTGGCCAATGACACCGGCCAGAGTGTCGAGAAGATCAGCCGCGACATCGAGCGCGACAAGTACCTGACGGCCCAGGAGGCCGTCGAGTACGGAATCGTCGACGACATCCTGACCTCGCTCAAGGATCTCGACTGACGCTCGCCTGATCGCGCCGGGCCACCTCTGCGGACTTCCCGCGAGCGTGGCCCGGCGGCGGTTAGTCTGGCTGGAGACGTGAAAGGACCAAGACATGGCGCGCATCGGTGAATCGGGTGATCTGTTCACCTGTTCCTTCTGTGGCAAGAGCCAGAAGCAGGTGAAGAAGCTGATCGCTGGCTCGG
Organism: Luteococcus sp. Sow4_B9; assembly: GCF_052116585.1. Lineage (NCBI taxonomy): Bacteria > Bacillati > Actinomycetota > Actinomycetes > Propionibacteriales > Propionibacteriaceae > Luteococcus > Luteococcus sp. Sow4_B9. Next base: position 44,760 of record NZ_JBQKKT010000021.1, read on the forward strand.
GCGTCTACATCTGCGACGAGTGCATTGATCTGTGCAACGAGATCATCGAGGAGGAGTTCAGCCAGGGAGCCGACCTCGGCTTGTTGGACGATCTGCCCAAGCCCACTGAGATTCGTGACTTCCTGGACTCCTACGTGATCGGTCAGGACTCCGCCAAGCGCACCTTGGCCGTGGCGGTGTACAACCACTACAAGCGTGTGCAGGCGGCGGCCACCACGCCGCCGGCTCGTCGCTCGGTGGAGGACGACGGGGTCGAGCTGGGCAAGTCCAACATCCTGCTCATCGGGCCGACGGGATGCGGCAAGACGTACCTGGCGCAGACCCTGGCCAAGATGCTCAACGTGCCCTTCGCCATGGCGGACGCCACCGCGCTCACGGAGGCTGGCTATGTGGGCGAGGACGTGGAGAACATCCTGCTCAAGCTGATCCAGGCTGCCGACTACGACGTCAAGAAGGCCGAGACCGGCATCATCTACATCGACGAGATCGACAAGGTGGCCCGCAAGAGCGAGAACCCGTCGATCACGCGCGATGTCTCCGGCGAAGGCGTGCAGCAGGCGCTGCTGAAGATCCTGGAGGGCACTGTCGCGTCGGTTCCTCCGCAGGGAGGCCGCAAGCACCCGCACCAGGAGTTCATCCAGATCGACACCACCAATGTCCTGTTCATCGTGGGTGGCGCCTTTGCCGGCCTCGAGGACATCATCAACGAGCGCATCGGCAAGCGACCGCTCGGCTTCAACACGGCTCCCTCTGCTCGTGAGGAGCTCAAGGACCCGTTCAGTCAGGTCTCGCCCGAGGACCTGCACAAGTTCGGACTGATCCCGGAGTTCATCGGCCGTCTCCCGATGACCGCCACCGTGGCACCGCTGGACAAGGATGCCTTGGTACGGATCCTCACCGAACCGCGCAATGCGCTGGTCAAGCAGTACCGCAAGATGTTCGAGCTGGACGGTGTGCAGCTCGAGTTCACCGAGGATGCGGTGGAGGCGGTGGCCCTCAAGGCGCTGGAGCGCGGCACCGGGGCCCGAGGACTGCGGTCCATCCTGGAACAGACCCTGCTGGACGTCATGTTCGACGTGCCCAGCCAGGAGACGATCAGTCAGGTCGTCGTGACCGGGGCGTGCGTCAGGGGCGAGGCGACCCCTACTCTGGTGGCGCGGAACAAGAGCCGACTGGCCCACCGCGGAGAACTGAGCGCCTGACGAGGAGACTTTGGTGACGTCCACACCCCCTGCCGAGAATCGTGAGCCCGAGCTGGACGGGCAGCCCATCGAGGAGGTGCGGCGCTCCGAGCCCGTTCAGTCTGGACCGCCAAGCCGCAAGGAACTCAAGGCCCGCCACCGTGAGGCGCAGGAGCGCTCCATCGGCAGTGGCGTGTCCGGGATCCTGCTGGCGGGCCTGGCCGCCTTTCCGGCGCTGGCCGGTGGCATGGCACTGCTGCGCGACGGGAGCCGGGTCTGGTTCATCGTCGGTCTCGTGGTCGCAGTTTGCATGTTGCTCTCGACGATCATCGTCAGTGGACGGATGCGGGAACGCAATCAGCTCTTCAGGGTGTGCTACCTGATTTCAGTCCTGGTCAATGTGGTCGTACTGGTGGGCCTGTTGGTCACGGTTCGTAGTCAAGAGCTCACGTGGTCAGGGCTGGCGCCCCTGTCCGCCTTGCTGGTGGCAGCGCCGGTCCTGGGGGCGTTGGTCTATGGCGTCGGGCAGGCCATCGCCACCCGTCGGGCAGACAAGGCTGCCCGAAGCCTGACCTGACAGGTCCGCAAGGTCAGGGTTCGGCCCGGCTGATTTGCCTTTCACGGCACAATGGCGTCATGAGTGACACCTCGCTGGTCGTGACCCTGCCCACCGATGAGCTGCGTGAAGCTGTGCGCGCGGTCGTTCCCGACGACGTGCGTCTGGAGGTCTGGCCCATGGAGGGCCCCTCGGGGCTTGGCCGGATCGATCTGGCAGTTCTCCCGTACATGGGCCCGGCGAGCCTGCTTGCCGTGCTCGAGAACGAGGAGGTCGCCGCGGTCCAGAGCCAGGCTCTGGGCTATGACAATGCCGACCGCTATCTGCCGACGGGTGTCTCGCTCAGCAATGCGGTCGGCGTGCACGAAGGCTCCACCGCTGAGATCACGCTGGCCCTGGTGCTGGCTGCGCAGCGAGACCTCCACCTCTACCTTGCGGAGCAGCAGTCCGGCAGTTGGGTGCAGCGGTTCAGCCCCGGTCTGCAGGGGCTGACCGCCCTGGTGGTGGGCGTCGGCGGGGTTGGCTCGGCGATTCGTGAGCGACTGGTGCCCTTCGAGGTGGAGGTGGTGCGCAGCGCCTCGCGGGCTCGGGAGGACGAGCACGGTCCGATCCATGGCCCCGAGGACCTGCCGGAGCTCGTGGGCCGTGCGGACATCGTCATTCTGGCCACGCCGCTGACCGAGCAGACGCATCACCTCTTCGACGCCCAGATGATCGCCCGCATGAAGCAGGATGCCCTCCTGGTGAACATTGGCCGGGGTCCCCTGGTGGACACCGACGCCCTCGTCGCAGCTGTCCGCGACGGCCGGATCCGCACTGCGCTCGACGTGATGGACCCGGAACCCTTGCCCGCGGACCATCCGTTGTGGAATCTGCCGGGTGTCCTCATCACTCCCCACGTCGGTGGGCGGAGCAACAGCATGCAGTCCCGCGTGGTGGAACTCGTCCGGGCCCAGGTGGAGCGCCTACGGGCGGGGGAGCCTCTCGAGCACCGGGTCCTGTGAGCACCGAAGCGGGGCGGCCATCCAGTCCTGTCGGAGCGGGGCGGTAGGGTCTGCATCGACGACCTGACCTCCCCCTAGTTCCGATGGAGCCTCGATGGACAGCTTGGCCAGACTCAGCCTGAGGAATCGGGCGCTCATCGCGCTCATCACTGTCTTCGTGATGCTCTTCGGCGGTCTGACCGCGCGGGACCTGAAGCAGGAACTGATCCCCTCCCTGGAGATCCCCAGCGCCTTCATCATGACGAGCTACCCGGGCGCCAGCCCGCAGGTGGTGGAGGAGCGGGTCACGACGCCAATTGAGCAGGCGGTGCTCTCGCTGCAGGGTCTGGAGGGCTACACGTCCACATCGTCGACGGGTATGTCCACGGTGACCGTGAATGTCGAGTACGGCTCGGAGATGGCGCAGGTCCAGCAGCAGTTGCAGGCCGCCGTCAGTCGCATCAAGGGCATGCTGCCCGAGGAGGCAGATGCGCAGGTCTTCACCGGCAGCTTCGATGACATGCCGGTCCAGGTCCTGGCCGTCACCGACGGGGGCACCCCCGAGGAGCTGGCGCAGCGTCTGCAGGGGATCGCCATCCCGGAGCTGGAGAAGCTCTCGGGCGTTCGGCAGGTGACCATGGCCGGTGCCCGGGTCAAGCAGGTGCAGGTCACCCTGGATGACAAGCGGATGGCCGCCGCCGGGCTCACGCGCGCGCAGGTGCAGCAGGCCATCGTGGCGTCCGGTGGGTTGGTCTCGGGTGGTTCGCTCAAGGATGGCGACCAGGATCTGGCCGTCACGGTGGGTGAACGATTCGACTCGGCGAAGCAGGTCGCGCAGATTGCGCTCGTGGGTCAGGCGCAGCCGCCCACCCAGGCTCCCACGCAAGCGCCCATCGAGGGGCCGGGTGCGACGCCGGCCGCGACGCCGAAGGCCGTGACGCTGGGGGAGATCGCCACGGTGGTCGAGGCCGATGCCCCTGCCACGTCGATCTCCCGGACCAATGGCACCCCGAGCCTCTCGCTGGCGATCACCAAGACTCCGGACCGCTCGACGGTTGAAGTGTCCCAGGCCATCAATGACGCACTGCCCGGCATCGCCACCGCGATGGGTAGCCAGCCTGAGTTCACGACGGTCTTCGACCAGGCACCGTTCATCACGCAGTCCATCAAGGACATGCTGGTGGAGGGTGGACTCGGTCTGGTCATGGCCGTGCTCGTCATCCTGGCCTTCCTGCGCAGCATCCGCTCGACGCTGGTGACGGCGGTCTCCATCCCGGTCTCCGTGCTGCTCACCCTGATCGGGCTCCGGGTGGGTGGCTACAGCCTCAACATCCTCACCCTGGGCGCCCTGACCATGGCCGTGGGACGTGTGGTCGATGACTCGATCGTCGTGGTGGAGAACATCAAGCGTCACCTGTCCTACGGACTGCCGAAGATGCAGGCGATCCTGGTGGGCGTGCGTGAGGTGGCCACCGCCATCACGGCAGCCACGATCACGACGGTGGCGGTCTTCCTCCCCATCGGTCTGGTGGGAGGCCAGACCGGTGAGCTCTTCCGGCCCTTCGCCTTCACCATGACGATGGCACTGATGGGTTCTTTGCTGGTGGCCCTGACCATCGTCCCGGTCCTGTCCTACTGGTTCCTCAGCGACGAGCAGTCCGACGTGGATCCGGACGTGGTGGAGGCCCAGGCACAGGAGCGTGAGCGCAAGGGATGGCTGCAGCGGGCCTACCTGCCCGCGCTGGGCTGGGCCCTGCGGCACCGCTGGATCTCCGTGCTGCTGGCCTTCGCCCTGCTGGCGGGCAGCGTGGCCCTGGGCAGCACCCTCAAGACGGACTTCCTGGGCAGCGCGGGCATGAACACGCTCACCGTGCAGCAGAAGTTTCCGCCCGCCTTGGCCCTGAACGAACAAGGCAAGCGCGCGGCGGCGGTTGAGAAGGCGCTGCTGGAGATCGATGGAGTGGAGACCGTCCAGACCACCATCGGGGGTTCTGGTGTCGAGGCCATGTTCAGCGGGGCGGGTGCGGGTATTGCGTCCTTCTCCGTGACGACGGACAAGGAGGCCGATCAGAGCGCCCTGGCCAGTGCGGTGCGCTCCGCCATGGACCCCCTGCAGACCACCGGTGAGATCACGGTGTCCGCCAACCAGGGCATGGGCAGCGGCGACGTCGAGGTGGTGCTGACCGCGCCGGACCAGGAGACCCTGCGCAAGGCCAATGACCAGCTGCTGGCGGCCCTCAAGACGGTGCCGGACACCACGAATGTCAGCTCGACGCTGGCAGCGGACCAGCCCCAGGTCCAGGTGCAGGTGGACAAGGCGAAGGCTGCGGGCTTCGGCCTGAGCGAGCAGGCCGTCGGCCAAGTGGTGCGCGGCATCCTCCAACCCCAACCAGTGGCCAAGGTGGAGCAGCCCGGTGGCGACACCATTGACCTCGTGCTGCAGGCGAGCGACGTACCGCAGGGCCTCGATGAGCTGAAGTCGGTTCCTGTCATGGCGACCCCCACGGGCCAGGTGGTCAAGCTGTCAGACATCGCGACCGTCACGCGCAATACGGTCGCTCCGGAGATTGACCACACCGATGGCCAGCGATCGGTGACCATTTCCCTGACACCGGTTGGCGACAACCTGAGCGCCACCACCGGCGAGGTGACGAAGAAGCTGGACGAGGTGACCTTGCCTGCCGGCGCCGACGCGCAGCTGGGTGGTGTGGCCACCGAACAGGGCGAGGCCTTCCGCCAGCTGGGTCTGGCGCTCCTGGCAGCCGTCGCGATCGTCTACGTGGTCATGGTTGCCACCTTCAAGAGCTTGGTGCAGCCGTTGATCCTGACCATTTCCATTCCCTTCGCGGCCGTCGGCGCGATCCTGGCCCTCCTGGTGACCAATACACCGCTGGGCGTCCCCGCCATGATTGGCCTGCTGATGCTCGTCGGGATCGTTGTCACCAATGCCATCGTCTTGATCGACTTGGTCAACCACTACCGCGAGCGTGGCGATGACGTCGACCACGCCCTGGTGGAGGGAGCTCGTCAGCGACTGCGGCCGATCATCATGACCGCACTGGCAACGATCTTCGCGATGGTTCCGATGGGCCTTGGCCTGTCCGGTGGCGGTGTGTTCATCTCCAAGCCGCTCGCCATCGTCGTGATCGGAGGGCTGCTCAGTTCAACCCTGCTGACACTGCTGCTGGTTCCGGTCCTTTATCACCTGGTGGAGAGCCGGATCGAGAAGCGTCGGAGCCGGCGCGTGGAGCGAGCAGGTGGCGCGTCGACGGTGGCAGATGCTCCCATCGCCCCACCGCGCCGCGGGAAGTGATGAGGGGGTTGGGCTCCTCAGGGCACCAGAGTTTCGACGTGGTCGGCCAGTAGACAGGTGCGTTGCCAGCCGTCCCAGTCAGCTCCCAGCCGGACAGAGCCGGTGAGTCTGTCTGGGGCCGTCAACCCTCGGGCGCCGAGGACTGCTGCTGTCACGGCGGCGACGGTGTCGGCGTCATCCCCGCCCATCACCACCGGCACCACACCGTCCGACCAGGTGCGGGCGGCGCCGTGCTGGACAGCACACTGCAGCGTGTGCAGCACGTATCCGCTCTGGGGACACGGCGTGCCGGCGAGCCCGTCGAGCACTGCCCTCTCGACGAGCCCAAAACCTTCAGCCGAGGTCTGCCACCGCTGCGCCCCGGGGCCCGTGATCCCCAGGCTCGCGAGCAGGGCCGGGAGATCTTGGCGCCGCACGTCCTCGAGCGCGCCGAGCCAGGCGTCTCGGTAGTCGTCGCCATGCGCGAGTCGGTCCATCGCAGCGACCAGAACCGTCGAGGCGGCAGTGCACCGCGGGTCGATGTGGGTCAGGGCCGTGTCCAGGATGGCAGCGGCGATCAGCGGTTCACTCACCAGCCCTTCGATCCAGACGCTGGCCACGCGCATCAGCCCGCCATTGCCGGCGGAGTGACAGCCCGAGCTCTCCCATGCCTGCAGCCCGCCGCGCTGCAGGGCCTCGCGGGTGAGATTGCCAACGTCGGGGGGCCCACCGGCCAGCCAGCGGCGATAGGCGCCCAACGGGTCACCGGGGCGCAGCAGTCTGGCCACGAGCATCTGGGTGTCGTCCGTGGCCTCACCGGGCTCGAACCCGAAGGGACTGCCCGGCTGAAAGGAGGCGAAGTCATCGGGGCTGAACTGGGCGGCGATCTCCGCGGGGGAGCGGAACTCGGTTGCGGCCCCGAGCGCATCGGCGCAGGCAATTCCCAGCAGCGTCTGGATGCGACGCTTCCGGTCAGGATGGACTGGCAGCGTTTCCATGACGCAAGGTTTGCATCACCGAAGGTCCCTGTCGGGTCGAACCGCACCAAGCACCGGGAATCAACAGCTGACGTCGTGGTGCTGGGCCTGCGGTGCGCGACGGAAGACGACGAAGCGCATCATCGTGTACATGAAGATCGCCTCGGCCGTCGCTGCACAGAGACGAGCCAGCTGGAACTGGACGCCGATGCGGTGCAGGGCCCAGGAAAGGCCCAGCACGAGCACCGAATAGTTGACCACCACGACCACGACGTAGCGGACCAGTTCGCCGCCCACCTTGGACTTCGACTCGAAGTTCAGGGCGCGGTTGAGGACATAGGCCAGCCCCAGTGCCACGATGTAGCCGATGCTCACCGCCCACCCGTAGGGGATCCCTACCACTCGATAGCCGAGGGTCAGCAGAGCCATGTCGGTGCTGAAGGTGAACAGGTTGATCAGGCAGTAGCCCACCAAGGTTGCCGGGATGAGCCGACGCAGGGGAGTGGGCAGGACACCCCACAGTGCGTCGCGCACGCGGTCGAAGGCCGCGCGCAGGCGGGCGATGCGTGTGGGTGGCGGCACTGCTGTCACGCGTTTCTCCTATGTCAAGCGGCCAGTGGGATGCAAGTCCCGGGGGCTGCTTGGGTGGTCTTGGGTGGGTTCTTGAGGGTGGTGAACACGATGCGGATGAGGTGGCGTTTC